>NZ_AYWU01000043.1:0-35990 GCF_000502375.1 Mesorhizobium sp. L48C026A00
GTAGCAACGTTTCGACACCGCTACCTTGGCACATTGTGATGCCGTTAGGGGGCGTCCACCCCATCGATTAGGCCTTATAGTCGACGTAGATATATTCCCCTTATAGTCAAACAGATTATAATGGGGAGGCGCCGGTGAGTGGCACGCTACCTTCGGCCGCGTCCCTGTATCAGCGTGTCCTGCGCATCATCCCCCAGTGGAATGGGCGGCTTTCAGCGATGACGTCGACGCCATTCTGGCGCTAAAGCGCGATCGCAACGCCGTCATTCTAGCGCACAACTATCAAACACCGGAGATTTTCCACTGCGTTGCAGATATCGTCGGCGACAGCCTGGCGCTGGCCCGCCAGGCGATGACGGTCGATGCGGACATTATCGTGGTGGCCGGCGTGCATTTCATGGCTGAGACGGCGAAGCTCCTCAATCCGGACAAGATGGTGCTCATTCCGGATCTCGGCGCCGGCTGCTCGCTGGCTGACTCAGTCACGGCGAACGACGTGTGGCTGATGCGGCAACGCTACCCTGGTGTGCCGGTCGTCACCTACGTCAACACGTCCGCTGCCGTGAAGGCCGAGTCGGACATCTGCTGCACCTCCGGCAACGCTTTGGCTGTGGTGGAGTCGCTTGGCGTTGAGCGGGTGATCATGCTGCCGGACGAATATCTGGCCATGAATGTCGCAGCCCAGACTTTGGTCGAGATCATCGCCTGGAAGGGCCATTGCGAGGTGCATGAGCGCTTCACCCAAGCCGACATTCGCGAGCTGCGCGATGCCTATCCTGGCGTCACCGTGCTTGCCCATCCCGAATGCCCGCCGGAAGTTGTCGCGGTTGCGGATTTCGCCGGCTCGACGGCGGCGATGTCGGACTATGTCGGACGGCACAAGCCTGCGCGCGTCGTGTTGATGACCGAATGCTCGATGAGCGACAACGTCGCCATCGAGCACCCCGACGTCCAGTTCGTGCGCCCCTGCAATCTCTGTCCGCACATGAAGCGCATCACGCTCGCCAACATTCGCACGGCGCTGGAAGAAACCCGCCACATCGTCACCATCGACCCTCGAGTTGTTGATCGGGCCCGGCGCGCTGTCGAGCGGATGCTTGCCGTATGACGCCAGAGGTCGGCGACATCAGGGGAGCGCCCGTGATCATCGGCGCTGGCGTTGCTGGGCTGATGACCGCGCTTCATCTGGCGCCGCATCCCGTTTACCTTCTGTCCCCGACGTGGCTCGGGACAGAAGCCTCCAGCGCGCTGGCACAAGGCGCGCTGGCGGCAAGCCTTGGCGCCGACGACAGTCCAGACCTCCATCTTGCAGACACGCTGGCTGCAGGTGATGGCCTCTGCGACGAGAGTGTGGTGAGACGCGTTTTGAATGCGGCAGACCGAGCCATCGAGAATTTGATGGACCTGGGCGTCGCCTTCGACTGCTCGTGGGACGGGACACTGCGGCTCGGGCTCGAGGCAGCGCATTCCCGTCGCCGGATTGTCAATGCCGGGGGTGACTCTACGGGCCGCGAGCTTGTACGCGCTCATCATCGCTGTGAAGCGAACGCCTTCGATCACAATTCTGGAAGGCATGGAAGCCCGCCGGCTCATTGTGGAAAATGGGCTGGTCAGCGGCGTGCTGGCGGCAAAAAGTGCACAGGCGATTGTCTTTCCGACCCGTCGACCGGCGGTATCGGCGCGCTGTTCAGAGACACGACCAACCCGCCCGGCTCATTCGGGCACGGCCTGGCGCTCGCCGCCTGCGCTGGTGCAGAACTCGCCGATCTGGAATTCATCCAGTTCCACCCGACGGCGCTCGACGTTTCGCATCGGCCTATGCCGTTGGTGAGCGAAGCGGTCCGCGGCGAAGGCGCAGTCCTGATCAATGAGCGTGGGCACCGCTTTCTGTCCAACACGCTTGGCGGCGAACTCGCATCCCGCGATGTCGTCGCCCGGGCCGTATGGCAGCAGCTTGCCACAGGACATCGTGTCTACCTTGATGCCCGGCAGTCCCTCGGCCAGAAGTTCGCCAAGCGCTTCCCAGCTGTTGCCCGGCATTGCCGGGACGGCGGAATCGATCCGGCAGTCGAGCCCATCCCGGTGCGCCCGGCCGCACACTATCACATGGGCGGCGTGGCTGTGGATGCCGCGGGCCGCAGCACGGTGCCGGGCTTGTGGGCTTGCGGTGAGGTTGCCTGCACCGGTCTGCACGGCGCTAACCGGCTTGCCAGCAACTCTCTGACCGAGGCCGTGACGACCTCGCTATGGGTCGCGCAGAGCGTAGCTGCCGCTCCTGCGGGCTGGCAGTGGCCAAGACTTGTCGCAAAGGCACCCCTGCCGCCCGACCCCTCCTCCGTTCGCCACGTGGCCTCGAATGCGCTTGGTGTTATCCGGGACGGGCAAGCACTATCCGACACCGTGGAAACGCTGCTGCCGATCGCGGTTCGCAACACTGCCGCTTCCGATCCCGCCTTGATCGCGCTGATGATCGCCATTGCAGCGCTTCGGCGCGAGGAAAGCCGCGGTTCGCACTGCAGGTCGGACTTCCCCCCACGCAGCGCGCAGGCCCGGTCTTCCCGCTTGACCCTCGCCTCAGCAATGACGGTTGCGGCCGAACTTAGTCTGCGGCCCGCGGAACGGAGTGCCTGATGACGTCACCTCCACCTCTTCCCGGTGTCGTAATCGAACCGATCGTGCGTAGCGCTCTACTTGAGGATCTGGGCAAAGCCGGTGACCTTACCAGCGATGCGATTATACCCTTTGACTGCAAGGCCACCTTTGCGTTCAGAGCCAGGCAGTCTGGCGTTATTCCCGGTCTTGATCTGGTAGCCTACGCTTTCATGCTTGTTGATCCGTCGATCGACATACGTTTTGGACGCCTGGACGGCAGCAGGGTCGCGGTGGGTGACACCATTGCAACGGTGAGTGGACCGGCGCGTGGTATGCTTGCGGCGCTCAATTTTCTCTGCCATCTCAGCGGCATTGCGACGGCAACGGCCGAGATCGTCGAGGCGGTGCGTGGACAGAAAGCAAGGATCGTGTGCACGCGAAAGACAACGCCCGGCCTGCGCGCGCTGGAAAAATACGCCGTGCGCGCCGGTGGCGGCGCCAACCACCGCTTCGGGCTCGATGATGCGGTGCTCATCAAGGACAATCACATTGCCATTGCCGGCGACATCCGCACGGCCATTGAGCGGGCGCGCGCCGCCGTCGGGCATATGGTCAAGGTCGAAGTTGAGGTCGACACCCTGGACCAATTGGAAATCGCGCTAGCCGCCGGGGTCGACGCCATCCTGCTGGACAATATGTCAATACAGCAACTCACCCGGGCGGTCGCAATGGTCGACGGGCGCGCGACCACCGAGGCCTCGGGGCGCATAACGCCGGCAACGGCACCAGCGATCGCGGCAACGGGAGTCGATCTCATTTCTGTTGGCTGGCTTACGCATAGCGCGCGCAATCCTCGACATTGGCATGGATGTGCCGGTCGAAGCATGCGTCCAGAAGCACCTGAATTGATGAGAGCGCGTTCAATCAAGGTGGGGTCAATTGTGGCAGCAGGGTTCGTACTATGAAAAAGAAAAGACTGGTTACCAACCGTGGCGAGGCACTTGCCTTCATCAGTGCCAATCTCAAAGAACTGCATTTGGTAGCAGCCTCTCACAAACTGCACTTGCTGGGATACCTTCTTGGGATGGCCTACATCGAATCGTACGAGATGGTGCGCAAGGAACGCTCTTATCGTCAAATCAAGATCGTAGATCAGGGATAGCGCCGCGCTGCGATTAGCCCTGCGCAGCTTCAGCTCACACGATCCAACCTTGAGCGGTTGGCCGCAACGATCAGTTGGAATATTTGACAGCGCGGCAGGTGACTTCGTCTGCGCGAGCTCAAACGATATGGGTCGATGCCCAGAGTGGAACCGAGTGGGCCTAGTGGCCCTTCAACGAGGCCCTATGCGATAGCTGAGGCGCGGGGATAAATCCAAAATACGTCGTGTTTAAACACGCATCGAGGAGGATACGGGTTTGCCCCTGTACGAGCCACTGCTTCGCCACCTGAAGTCGCGCGAGCTGTTCGGAGCCATTGACCGGGTGCCGGCTCTTGGCACCCCAGCAAGTGAGCGGACCTTCGAGGTATCAAACCCTTCGACCGGCGAGGTGCTGGCGGAATTGCCCGACATGGGTGTTGAGGAGACGCGCGCGGCGATCGACAAAGCCTACGTGGCGCAACCTGAATGGGCTGCACTGACAGCTCGCGAACGCAGCGACATTCTCTGGCGCTGGCATCAACTGATCGTCGACCACACCGACGATCTCGCTGCGATTCTCACTGCGGAGATGGGCAAGCCGCTAGCCGAAGCGAAGTCTGAGGTGGCGCATGCGGCCGCGTATCTGCAATGGTACGCCGAAGAGGCTAATCGCATCTACGGCGAGACGATCTCGGCGCCCTCTGTAGACCGTCGCATGCTGGTTATCAAACAGCCGATCGGCGTTGTTGGTACGATTACGCCCTGGAACTTTCCGGCTTCAATGGTTGCGCGCAAGATTTCGCCGGCTCTCGCCGCCGGCTGCACTATTGTGCTCAAACCTGCTGAACAGACGCCCCTGGTGGCAGGTGCAATGTTTGCTCTGGCCCATCTTGCCGGCTTTCCCGAAGGCGTCGTCAACCTCATCTACGCCTCCGAAGGCGATACGGTCGGCCGCGAACTCTGCTCGAACGCCAAGGTCCGCAAGATCAGTTTCACGGGCTCCACCGAAGTCGGGCGGTTGCTCATGCGCCAGTGCTCGGACCAGATAAAGAAAGTCGGTCTAGAGTTGGGTGGCAATGCGCCTTTCATCGTCTTTGATGATGCCGACGTCGATGCTGCCGTCGACGGCGCGATCCAGGCCAAGTTTCGCAATGCCGGCCAGACCTGCGTTTCCGCCAACCGCCTTTACGTCCAGTCCGGTGTTCATGATGCGTTCGTTGGCAAATTCGTGGAACGTGTCCGTGAGCTTCAGGTCGGCGACGGCTTTGATCCAGGTGTCGCCATCGGTCCGCTGATCGACAGGCACGCACTTGGCCAAGATCGAACTTCACATTGCCGATGCCTTGGCCAAAGGTGGCGCGATCCAATGTGGCGGCGGCCGGATCGGCAGCGATGGCAACTTTTTCCAGCCGACGATCCTCAGCAACGTCTCAAGGGAAATGATCGTGGCGCAAGAAGAGACCTTTGGACCCTTGGCGCCGATCATTCGCTTTGAGGATGCTGATCAGGCCGTGCGTGAGGCCAACGATACGATATACGGCCTCGCCGCCTATTTCTATGCTTCGAACCTGAAGCGTGTCTGGCGTGTAGCGGAGGCCCTGGAATACGGCATGGTGGGCATCAACACAGGACGCATGTCCTCAGAAGCCGCGCCCTTCGGTGGGATAAAACAGTCCGGCATCGGGCGGGAAGGTTCCCGCCACGGCCTCGAAGATTATCTTGAAATGAAGTACCTCTGCATGGGCGGCATCTGAGGCGGCGAGCGGCGACTGCCGCGATGAAGGCCAGCGGACGGCCGGGCGCCAAGTGTGGAATCCGGCGCGATAGCGGGTTAGCAACAAGCTTTGGGCGTCATTTCTCTCTGGCGGAATCGGCCCCTTCCGACAAAAGCCTGACGTTTGCCAGTCTTCTACGGGCCAGCGTTCGCGCCAAAAGTTCAAAGCCGCGTCCGTAACATTCAACAATGAAAGCCAGCGTTATCAGGTCGAGCAGAAAGTCGTCGATGGCATGCGTGAGCGCATCAGACCTTTGTTCGAATCGAACTAGCAAGGCGCGCGCCTCTTCGATCGCGGCCCGGCAATCGTCTGCGTCTATAAGGGAATCGATCCTGTCAAATATCTGCAAGCGTCCTCACTTTTCGAAAGCCACACCCAGCATCGAACGCCGCTGATGAGTGAATTTCCAACAAAAGAACAGGGTCGGGTTTCGCGAAAAAATAGCTCGGCAGCGCGTCGATCAAGCATAGTGCCTCAAATGTATGTGAATCCCGGCTGACTAAGATGTCGTCGAAGGCGAGTGAGCCGGCCCACGTCTGCGTCTCGGCCGCCTAACCATTGGTCAAGAGGAACTGTGGCCAGAATTGTCGGAGGCAAATGGGTTCCATCTATTCTTCCAGCCGCCACGGTTCAGCCTAGATTACATGGGAAGCGACAATAACGGAAAGCAAAGGTTCGCAAAATGAGTAGGGTGGCTGGATCAAGCGAAGATTTGGCTGCACCAACGACCTTTGGGCCACTTCTGCAGCCCACCTTTCGTTCGATCTGGCTCGCGACGCAGGTTTCAAGCCTCGGCTGGTTGATGCAGACTGTTGCCATCAGCTGGCTGATGGCAACGATCTCGACTTCCGATCTGATGGTTGCGTTGGTGCAGGCTTCATCGAACCTGCCCGCTTTCGTCTTGTCCGTTTTTGCCGGGGCTCTCGCCGACAATTTCAGCCGGCGCCGGGTCATGTTCGCCGGTCGGTGCCTTATGGTGATTGCGTCCGCGATGCTGACCGCGTCCGTGGCGCTGGGCTTTGTCAGTCCGTGGATGATCCTCGGCTTCAGCTTCTTGATCGCAAGCGGCGGTGCTCTGAATGATCCGGCCTGGCAAGCGTCGGTTAGCGATATCGTGGATCGACGCGATGTTCCCGCTGCCGTCACCCTGCTTTCTGTTGGCTTCAACACCGTCCGGACCGTCGGCCCGGCGCTCGGCGGCATTGTGGTTGCCTCATTTGGCCTTATGGCGGCATTCGCGGTCACCACGCTCACCTATTTCGTACCCTTGGCCACTATTTGGCGCTGCAAGTGGAAGGTTCGCTCGTCCCCTCTTCCACGCGAGTCGATGAGGACGGCAATCTATGACGGGCTGCGCTTCACGGCGATGTCATCGGAAATCAAGAGTGCGATCGCGCGCGGTACCCTCTTTGGCTTGGCGAGCATCGCCATACTCGCGCTTCTGCCAGTGGTTGTCCGCGACCAGCTGGGAGGAGGCCCGCTTGCCTATGGCGCGCTCATGGCCGGCTTCGGGACCGGTGCCGTCTTCGCCGGCCTCTCCAACAGCCTGTTGAGACGGAGCTTGTCGCAAGAAAGGCTGATGAGGCTCTCATGCGTCGCCTGCGCGGCGTGTTCTCTCTCCGTAGCACTGACAACTTCGATTGCGGTGGCGGCAATCGCACTCGCCTTGGGCGGCGCCGGTTGGGTCACCGCCTGGTCCGGGGTCGGTGTGAGTGTCCAGCTGGCGAGCCCGCGCTGGGTCGTGGGGCGCACCATCTCGATCTACTATGCTTTGATAGATGGTGGCATCGCGCTAGGCAGCTGGGTGTGGGGCACGGTGGCCGAAAACCATTGTTTGACCTGGGCGCTGGAGGGCTCCGCTGGAGCCCTGTTGATCGTCGCTGCAGCCGGCGTTCTCTTTCCTCTTCGAGAGCGCCGCGACTCCGAGCCCGATCCCTTGGAGGAATTCGATGCCCCAGCTGTCTCTCTCAATTTGAAGCCGAGGAGCGGCCCGATCGTGGTCAAGATCGAATATCTGATAGCCGAGAGAAATCTTGAGGCCTTCCTCGACCTCATGCGGCAGCGGCGCCATGTCCACAGCCGCGTCGGTGCTCGTAACTGGACGCTCCAGCGGAACCTGCAGAAGCCTATGCATTGGACAGAAACGTTTCGCACGCCGACCTGGACGGACTACCTTCGCCTCAATCATCGTCTGACGGAAGTGGACAAGGAACTTGACGAGCGTGTCTTTCAGCTGCACGCGGCCGAGACCCCACCTCAAATGACACTTTCCATCGAGCGGCCGACAAGCTCGGCCCGCAAGCCCGAGCACTCAGTTTTTCGCCATCCCCGTCATTGAAGCCTGGCCGGCATCCCTGTCATCAATCGATTGGCTACGAGCGCGACCGGTCAGCCCCCGACCTTCAAGACCATCGACATCGAAGCGGCCGCGAGTTGCCTATAAAACATTACTGCACTCTTATTGTTTGTGACGCATGCGGGTGGTGAGCGGTTTTCATAGGCCCGTTTTCCTGCTGACAAAGTTAGCCTGGACCACTGAATTGCCTATCAAACGCTCGCGGATACTGGTGCGAGTATGAAATCAAAGACGGGCTCAGGCTGGGCAGGCTTTGGCTCCCGCAGAACAACCGGGTAAGCGACAACCGCTTGGGCACGTTCAGCCAGCGCGGCAGGTGTCATCCCCAGCGCTTTCTCAAACGGACCGTCCGGCCCTCCCACTACCTGACGAAAAAGCCCTGCAGCTCTTGTCGCATGGCGCGCCGCAGCGACCCGCTTGCCCTCGCGAATTTTCACCCCAGCCGCTGCTAACAGGATCAGCCCCTTGAAGAACAGGCGGTGCTGAGCGCTTTGTTTCGCAGCCTGCCAGAGAGGCTCCCAGGCTTCATGGGCTTCCCAGTAGTAGCCGTGATTGAAAAGATCGATTCCCCATCGAAACACATCTGAGCCCAACGCTTCGCCAACGGCGACGGTCGCCGGATCTGATCGGTAACTGTGGCCCAAGGGATTTCGCACTGGATGCGGATATTTGCCGGGCAGATACGCATAGCGCGGGAGACTTTTTTCGGGCAGCAGGCGAGTGCGAGACATAACGCCCAGCAAACATGAAAGTGCGTTGAGGGGCAATTCATGCTGTCCGCGTCGTGACAGGCAAGCAGTCTTAACGGGCTTGTAAAGAGTGCAGAGATTGGCCAAAACGCGCTTTGCCAAAAGGTGACGTTGGGTAAGCGGCTGACGCAAGGAGAAGATATGATTTTGCGACTGAAGGAGCGGGTCGGCAAGAGGTTTGATGAAGAAGTGCAATTCTTCAAAGGCTGGCAGAAGGACAAGAAGGGCGTGGGGGCCCTCATCCCCACTTCGATTTATGCGGCGCGCCGGATGGCAAGCGTGGTCAACCCGCGGTCCGGGATGCCGATCCTGGAGCTCGGCTCGGGAACCGGCGTTATCACCAAGGCAATCCTGGAGAGGGGCATCAAACCGCATCAGTTGGTGTCGGTCGAATACTCGAGGAATTTCTACGACGGCCTGGTGCAACGCTTCCCGGGCGTGGACTTCAGATTGGGCAACGCATTTGCGCTGAATGAAGTTTTGGGTGAGCGCAAAGGTGAACAGTTCGATTGTGTCGTCAGTGCAGTTCCGCTGCTGAGCTTTCCTATGGATCAGCGCGTTGCCCTGGTTGAGGATTTGCTTGCCCGCATTCCTGCCGGACGGCCGGTAATTCAGATCACATATGGGCCTCTGTCGCCTGTGATAAAGATGCCCCACCGCTACGTGGTTTCTCACTATGACTTCGTTGTCCGCAACATACCGCCGGCACAGCTCTGGACTTATCGTCGAGCAGTCTAGCCAAATCTGGAAGGTTCCCTCCCTGATGGGCCGTTGGCAACGCCATTCTGGCACACCGGATGAAGCTGGGTGGTGGCATCCACCCATCATGCCTTGGATGTGGACAGAGCAGAGCGCCGCATGAACGGGATTGCTAACCGACGCGTGGGCCACCGCGCTGCTTGCGGTGGGTAAGGCACGCCCGAGTCCACTCTATGCCGAGAAGGACCCATGGGGCCGGGGGGTTCCGGACTGCCAATTATGCGACTTTCGAAGCACAAAGCAGGAACATTTATGTCTTAGCATGAAGCGCAAGCGGCGCAGCGTCGCCCCGCGCCGAGAGGCGGGGCCGTTGTAACGCTAGAAGCCGATATCTGCCTTAATTGCAGCTAATGCCTGTGGTTATGGCTACTTATTTCTCATACTCATTTCATTTCGAGGCTTTTCAAGGTGTTTTATTTCATTGACGAAAGCGGAAACACAGGGCTGAACCTTTTCGACCCGAACCAGCCGAAGCTTTACTATGGCGTGCTGGGCTGCCGCGCGAACCTGGACGTCATCGCCGAGCCGTTGCTCAAACAGCTACGCAAAGATCTCGGGGTAAAGCGCATCCACGCCAATGAACTCGGGGTCGGGCGCCTGACGTCGGTTGCCGAGCGATTGGCACGTTTTAGCAAAAAAAGCGATTTGCGGTTTTCCTTCTACAAAGTCTCGAAGCCGGACCATGCTGTGATCACCTTCTTCGATCAGGTTTTCGACGCCGGTCTGAACGATGCGGTTGCATGGCATCACTACTGGACCCCGTTGCGATACGTACTGTTGTTCAAGGTGTCGTTCCTGTTTGACGAAGATCTGGCGAAGCAGGCATGGAGCGCAAGGCGCGAACAGAATCCTGCGCGGTGTGAAGAGAAGCTCAAGACACTCTACGCGGCCTTGTTGGAGCGCGTGGATCGACTGCCGGATGCGCGCTCGAGAGAACTCGTGACGGGTGCCATCAAATGGGCCGCCGCAAACCCGAAAGCGATCAGCTACGGCTCCAGCAATCATGAGTCGACGCTGCAGATTTCCCCAAACCTGGTCGGTTTTCAGCAGGTACTGCAGGCGATCGCTTCGCAATCAGCTGCACGAAACAGCCGGGTCAATCGCATTACTGTGGATCGGCAAACGGAGTTCAACGGGGCTCAGGCTGAACTAGCTGATATTTACCGACGATTGCGAGGTCACAAGACAGACATGGGCCCAGGCATGCCCAAGGCCGATTATTCGAACATGCCGGAAACCCCGCCTGTTTTCGTGCCGGGAGATGAAAGCGCCGGTCTGGAGTTGGTAGATGTCACCCTTTGGCTCGCAAAGCGGATGGAGGAAGATAAGCCGATTTCCCCCGAGCTTCGCGCCCTATTCTGGTCGCAGGCCAAACGCGGAATGACCGATGAGGTTTCCTTGGCGGCTTTGGACCAGAGATGGCGGCATCTCGCGCATTTGCCGGAGCCAGAAAATCCGCTTCCCGAGGAGCTGACGAAAATATGGACGACGCCGAACAGAAGCGTCGTCAGGCCGTAGCTGCCATCGGGGCTTAGGTTTCGGGAAAAGCTTCGGACCAGCGCATCTAAAGCGTCGGCGGGGAAGCGCAGCGACACCGGGCTCTTGGGCGTGGTCTCTGCCGATTGTCGAAGACGACATCTTACTTCGTGATGCCCAACTGTTTGAGCGCGTGGGAAAGCGGTGTCTGAGACCGCAAACTGGGAAGCGATCAGGCGGGTGCTCGGCGCAGTGCCGCTGGCAAGCTCCGGCACTCGACAATCTGGTCACCGACAAGGTCTGCAATCCAACCATGGTGTCGCTCCGGGATTGCCATCCGTGCATCCTTCAGGCCGCTTATCACGGCCTTTGCGAGACGTTCGTTTCCGAGCGCTAAAAGGACGCGATCAAGTCGCAAAAGGTCCACCGTGGCCAGCAGCTGGACAGTTGGAAAGCGATGGGTGGCGATGCGAATTGCTTTGCGTTCATCAATGATTGCCAATCCCTGAGACGATACAGCGAGGGCCAATGTCGCCGCCTCACCGTCATCCAGAGTCGTCTCCGCGGCGCCACTGACCAGGCTTTCAAATATCGCCCCACTGTTTTCGTCAAACTCAGCAAACTGCAGCAGTCCATCCTGCACCAGCTGTTGAGCGAGATCGGCGTCATTGCGCCCGCTAATCCGATCGTGGATGAGCTCATCTCTCACGACCGTACTTGCACGGAGCGTGACATTCAGTGACCGAATGATCTCGCACGCCGCGCCAGTGGCATTGAGATTAATAATGACGCTGGTATCAGCAACCACGTGTGGTGGAAGATCACCCGAGAATTGAGGTTGCCGCATTGGCCCCACTTTCCTCGGCATCTTCACTTAGCAAAACGCGTACTTGAATCCGGTCGAGATGGAGGAGCCGTGCAATTTGCCCCTCACTAAGCAGACCCCTCTTTGCCGCCTCATATGCCATCAGGCCCGTTTTCAGCGACACTGGTCTGGCCGCGTCGTCTTTCAGGCGGTCACTCGTCGAAACGTCACCTAGCACTTGCTGCGCTTGCTCATCCGTAATGTTTCCGTTCTGAACAAACCAGTCCCAAGTTCCTCTTTTCGTAAGCTGAAGCTCTTCAAGGCGTCGGACAAGCGCTTCGCGAGAAACATGGAAATAATAGGCAAGAACGATCACGTGCCGGCGAGTAAGATTCGTAGCACCCGCCGTAACTTCAGCAAATTTCTGCCGAACAGCCTGCGCCGGCGTCAAGAAGCTTCTTGCGAATGCATTAGCATATTTTTCTTCGCGCGAACCCTCCAGTTCATCGATTTCATAGATCTCTGCGTCTCCGCGCGTAGCTACTAAATGACCAAGCTCATGCGCGGCCGTTTGCGTACGTCGATCGATTGGATGGTTCGCATTTAGAAGAATGCAGGCGCCTATCTTTTCATCATAAGCGAACAAGCCTGAGATTTTCGCCGCTAGGCGTCGAGCGTAAACACGGACACCCATCTGCAACTCGAGCAGAGTGACTATATCTGCGATCGGTGCAAGCCCAAGACCGAGCCAATGGCGAAGTTCCAAAGCGTGTTGTTCTGCCTGTTGGCGAACGTCGCCAACAAGGATGCGTCTTTCAGGCGGCAGATTGCGCGCATATTCGACACCGAGCAGAGCCTCAAGCTCAACCTCGGCCCTCACGAGTTGCGCCAAAAGGTCGGCGGCTTTCGCAACCGATGGCTCTTCATTTTCGGTCAGCTTCCTAAATCGTGGCGTTAGCTCGACGTGGACCGCTTCCTTGCGGAGCAACGCGTTGGTGTTCGTGTCCAGGAACCCTGCCAGCCTTTGCAACTCCCCAATCTTTGCGCGCCGCGTACCCTTTTCCATCGCAACCAAGGTAGTGCGTGCCACACCGATTGCCTCGGCAGCCTCCGCCTGGGTTTTGCCCGCACTTTCACGCGCGATGCGAATTCTCTCGCCTACTTCCACTAATGAGAGCTGATTATTGGCCTCACTCATCGCTGTCAGGCCAGCCACTGAGCGACGAACGATTTGGGTCCGAGATCTTTCATAAATGCCTTCCATTCAAGTTCATGCCGTTCAAGCAGGCCCAAGAGCTCGCCTTCCGCATCCGCATGAGACATGTCCAGTACTTCGGACAATTGCCACGCGTGACGGCTCATGCGCTTCCGATGGGCGGGTGAAGAGCCCAAATCAGCCAAATGATCAAGGTGCAGTGCGCCGGCGATGGCATACCGCTCCATCGCCCCCGTTATTTTGTTGAAATCCTTGGCAGCTCCCCGAGCAAACTTGGGGGCTGACAGGTCCTCCCAGATGTAATTCTCTTTCGGCTCGTCAACACTGGCCGCATGGAAGCTGAGCCTGCGAAGCATACAGGCAGCGCAGATGCCGCAGTGACGCCACTTGTGATCTACGGAGGAATTACGGTTTTGCTGCCAGCACGATCGCGTCTCGATCCACTCCTTCGGCTCGATGGGAAGAGCCACGAACTCCCGAAGCGTCTCGCCCTTCGTTTTCCACAAGTGCGGAAGCCGATAGGCCACATGGTAGTCAAAAAGCGCAGCGAACAAACGCTCCATCTTGGTGAGAAAGCGTGGGTGGTTTCTGTAGTCCTCGTAGCCATGACTGGTTTGTACCAGCGAAGGCCCGAGCGCGCCCTGACCGCTTTCCGGCATGACGATGTCATGAGTTCCGAGCAGATAGGCTGCGATCGCGCTCAAAAGAGTGAATTTGAAGCCGCGGCTCCGAGCGGAGGACTCGTTGAAGCCGTCCGGTCCAGGTTTGACCCTGAAGGGAATGTTCAGGAATGGAAGCTTTCGAGCGTCGCGACGGGGGCGATCATCTTTTTTCGAGCCCACCCTGATACGGATCAACCGATCCGGGCGCCCTCCCGCCGAAAGCAAAGCGCTCACCGCCCGCGAATCCAAACCATCGCTGAACGGCGTCACTATGCGCGTGGCATCACCAAATTCCAGACGGCTCTGCTGACCGACATCTTCCTCGGGCGCCCGCTGGCGCTGGTAGAAAGAGAGGCTCCACTCATCGCCAGTTAGAAATTTCAAAACGGAAACGAGCGCCGCGATGACCTCAGGTTCTTGCCAGCGAGCCAAATCATGGACAGGGACAGCTAACTCGAACTTCCGCATCCAGCCCCATGCCGAGCGCTTGCACGTCTTGTCGCAATATTCAACTGCAGCGCTCAGGACCAAGGTGTCGAAGATACGAGTGTCCCAATTCTTCGTACGGTAGTCGTCCAAATCCTTCATGTTGAAAATGATGGATTTGCCAATCTCGACCGGTTGCCAACTTTCCTTGGCTTTCCCGCCGGCTTCAATAAAGGCAATCTTGAGTGCGGGGCATTCCCCTTGAAGAACCTTCATAGGGAAACCCCATCGTCAAGACCGCTGCGCGCCGCGGGAGTTCTCGTGATGGCGACCGTGCTGTCACCGAAAAGCGAACGAGCGATACGGGTGAACGAGCCGTTCTCGTTCATTCTAGCGCTGACTTCGCCCATGCGATTGCGGATGGTGCGGCTTGCACCTGGCCCGCGCTCGACGAGGTAGTGCTCCTCAGTAGTTCGCGCGTTCGCATGCAGACGCTCGCTCAAGGCCGTGACAATCCCGTCCTGGACCGCATCACGTCCTTGCAAGCCTTGCTGGACGGCCATTTGGGTGCACTCGATCGCGTTTGCGGCCAGTGGATGCACCGCCGGATCATCGCGCAGCTCTTGCAGCTGCCGCTGCAATTCATTCGGCTGCCTGCTGAAAAGATCGCCACCGTCAACAATGTCAATCAGCTGCCTGATCACACCGCGCACTTCCATATTGGCGTCCTGAACCAGCGCGGATTCGGTCGCTTCGCACACCTCGGAGATAGAAAATGCCGGCTTGTACGCCCATTCAGCGACACGCCGATATTTAGGACGCAATGGCAGACTTTTATGCGGACCGTCACTCATTGGAATCTCCCCAATGTCAGATATGTTGATATTTTTTTCTGACATTGTCAATGTGGCGACGTGCGTTTAATCAGCGATGACCGCTAGAGGTGGATTTCTCACGATACCTGCGCCACACATCACAGGGGTAAGCTGGCAGTCTCTCTGGAGGCTCGCCATCACCGATCCGATCGCCCGCAACGAAAAGCAACTCGGCGCTATCGAGTGCCGCGCCCGCAAGCAGACCGGCCTCACACAGAGCGCGCTGGGCAGCAAAATCCATCTGCCCCAGGGCACCGCATCCCGGCTCGAAGCCGGGGAGCCCGCGCTCCAGCTGCGCACGCTGATGGCGGCACTTTGCGTTCTTGGCCTTGAACTCATCGCGCGGCCGCGCAGCAAGGGCAGTGAAAGCGACATCGAGGAGCTTTTCTGATATCTCGGCGCCCGCCATAGAGATCACCTGACCCGCACATCCCATCTCCCCAAACAGCTTGAAGACCTCCTCGGATCGGACGTGATCGAAGGTTTCCATTATATCGTCGGCGATAAAGGGCACAGAGGGTCCAACCGACTCGACTCGCTGTCGCTTTCGCCACATCATGTTCACGGGGGGCGCTTGGGGGATGGTATACCGATTTCGAAAATCTGTAAGGATTGCGCCGGGAGTCCGGATAAATCTCAACGCGAAAAGTGCCAGCGTGCGGGTTGGACCGAAAGGGCTTGGATATACAGTTAGCACAACAGGCAAAAAGCGCCTCAGTGCGAGCATCCCGGGCACGGGACTTTCTTATTCAGAGGTTGTTTCGTCGAAGCGACAGCCCGTACCTAGCGCGCCGTCGCAATTAGTTGCTTCTCAAACTAAGCCGTCTTCGAAGGGCCCGCTCGCCCTTGTGCTACTCGCCATTGGCGCTGGACTGGTTTGGTGCAGCACGCCGTATAATGAAACCAAGATTACCGGAGAACGGTTATTAACCACCGAATTCGTGCAGCCGAATTTAAAGCCCGCGACAGCAGAATCGGACCCCCGGGCCTCCCAGGGTACAGACGCTTATGCCGGGCCCGCCCCTTCCGTTCAAAAGACACTTTATAGCACCGCAAATGTTCGCCTACGGACATCCCCATCGGCTGAGTCCCAGATTGTACTCACCGTCCCAGTTGGATCTGCAGTGTTGTCATCGAAGCGCGAAGGCTCTTGGCATCACGTTTCATACGGGAACTATTCGGGCTGGATTTTAGGCGATTATCTCGCGGAGCCTGGCACTGAACCAGCGGCAACTTCTTCGCCGATAGCACCGCTGGTTTCAAGCGAACAGCCGGCCTCTGACAGCAACACAATCTCAGGCCGCGCGACCATCATCGACGGAGACACGATCGATATTGCCGGCACGCGCGTGCGTTTCAATAGCATCGATGCGCCTGAGAGTGCTCAGCTCTGCCGGAATTCAAAGGGCAAGAACTACCGCTGCGGCCAGTCTTCTGCGAAAGCGCTTGATGCCTGGCTGGCGAAATCCCGGCCCGTAACCTGCACATTCATAGATTGGGATCGCTACGGCCGCTTCGTCGGCGACTGCTATCGTTCCGACGGCACGGCGGTGGCAGGATGGCTGGTCACCGCCGGCCACGCAATGGACTGGCCGCAGCATTCGGGCGGCGCCTACGCGGGCCACCAGGACGAAGCTCGGCTGGCCAGGCGCGGGATCTGGCAAGGCGAGTTTCAGCCTCCTTGGGAATGGCGTGCCGCACAGCAGGCGCCTAAGCCTGAAACCACGAATCCAGTTCGACTGCTCTCCGGCTCATGCGACATCAAGGGCAACATCAGCAACAAGGGCGTTCGCATCTACCACCTCCCCGGGCAGCGTTTCTATGACGAGACAGTGATCAGCCCTGCCAAGGGTGAGCGAATGTTCTGTTCAGAAGATGAGGCGCGCGCGGATGGTTGGCGCCGGTCGAAAAGGTGACTATAGCTGCAACTTCGTTGGACTTTGTATAGTCCGAGCCGCTGCAGGTCGAGGTCGAGCTTTCAAGCGTAGCTGGTTCTTCGACGTCCAGATGGGAAGCCGTTCGCGCCATGCACGTCCGCTTTTGTGTAGTGAAGACTTCCAATGGCGTCAGCGACGAGGTCTGCTTTCAGGATGCGACGGTGCAGACGTGAACGACCGACATTGGGCGCGAAGCGGCCATCCAATCCAAGGTTCGGCCTACGGAAGTCGTCTTTGGGTAGCAGGGGCATCAACTCATTGCCACGCGACTGCAGGCAACTATTCGAGCTCGTGGATCGTTACGCCCGGCACAACAGCCCTTGCGATCTCGCATAGGTGCTGGTGATGCGTGAGGTAGATCACCTGACCCGCACTTGCCATCTCGCCAAACAATCTGAAAACCTCCTCGGAACGGAAATGGTCAAAGGTTTCCATTATATCGTCGGCGATGAATGGTACTGAGGGTCGAAACTGGGCAAACTCGTAATAGCCGGCAAGCCTAAGCGCCAGGTAGAGCTGGAAACGCGCACCCTTTGACAGCGCGTCGGCTACCTTGGACTGCCCGTCGCGCTGCAATGCAATGAGAACTTCACCACCTTTCACCGGTTGGGTTGCCAGACCCGAGTACTGACCGCGTGTGATGAGCGCGAAAGCGTCAGATGCCCGCGCCATCATCCCGGAGCGATGACGCTCGCGGTATACGCGCAGAGCGTTTCCAGCGGACATAACTCCCAGTTTCAGCTCGATGTAACGAACGGCCTTTTCCTCGATTTCCAGGAGGACGGTGCGACGTTCGGCATCTATTCGGGCAACAGCGCTATCGCCGCCAATGGCGTCAAGCTTGTCGGCCGCTCGCGTCTGCCGAATTAGCTGTTGGTGTATCGTTTCGTCAAAATCCCGGAGCCGTTGCTCGCTTTCAGCCTTCTCGATTGCGAGGCTATCGATATCGAGAGCATCCAATATCGAACGCGCTTGCAGGGCCCCCTCCACCGCGAGCTCGGCCGACAACTGCTCCTCAAGTTCGGCTACGGCAGCGCGCAGACGATCCCTGTCCCGCAGCAGCTCGTCGCGTTCCACGACTTCGGATAGAGTGGTTACGCCAAAGACGCCCAAGACCTCGTTCTTGCGGCGCTCATGCGCCGCAATTTCGACATCGAGGGTGTCACGAGCATCTTGCAGGCGCTGCAGGTCTTCGACGAGGTTTGCCTTCGCCTCGTGAGTGCGATCGGCGCGCTCCAGGCGCTCAGCAAGCCGGATCGCCAACTGTTCCGGTTCGTCGTCGTTCTCCGGTTCACCCGCTTCGGCTGCAGCAGCGCTAACCTCGACAATGAAATTATCTCTGTCTGCCTCCATCTTCCCGATACGGAGCTGCATGGCATCCCGATCCTGAAGGGTTTTGGACAGTTCAGCCAATTGATCGAGGACGTTCCCGACTCCGTGCGCCGAAAGCCCGCTCTCGAGCCAGGTGCCCTTAAGCGCTTCGGCAATGCCGGCCAACCATTCTTCCTCACGCCTTTCTGCCAGGTCCACGGCGCGTCGTCTGGCAGCCAGATCCTCCTCCTTCGCGCTGACTGTTCGGAGCGCCTCGGCACGTTCAGCGTCCACTTTGAGCTGCCTGTCGAGGAACAGCTCTGTGACGGCCATGATCGTCTCCAAACTCTCGCCCGCATCCGACCGTATGCCGACGCTCTCCAGCGCCCCGCTCAACTCCAGGCGGATCTGGTCTCCCTCGTCGGCCGCCCGACCAGCCTTCTTACGTGCGACCTCGATCTCCTCCCACGCCGCGAGCGCATCGGTCCGGGCAGAAGTACGATCCTCGATCAGTTCGATCAGTCGTTCAGGCGAAGATTCCAGGCTATCTCCGAGCAGATCTCTTGCCGCTACGCGGATCTCCGACAGCTCTGCTTCCACGTCCAAGTCGATCTGTGAAAGCTGGTCGCGCGCACGCGAGATGACGGCCGCGGTTTCGGCAAGGCTGCGGGTCGTTGTTCGGATCTCGGCGAGCTCCCGCGCGTTGGCCAGACGAACTGCTCCAACACTGTCGTCACGAGCCAACGCTACCGCGAAATCGTCCGCTGTTTCGCCCTGAAGGTCATCTCGATGCCTTGTCCAAGCCTCGTCCCGGGCACGCCGGATGGCTGCGGCGGCTTCATCGTCCGTTATGTCAACCGAGGCACGAAGGGCGTCCAGCCGCGCCGAGAGCAACTCGTGATTGCCCTGGCATTCGGCAAGACGTTCTGAAAGGACCGCCTTGTTCGTCCCAAGCTCTGCTGAGCAACTTTTCCATGCACCAATCTGCCGGGCGGTCGGAACTGAGATCTTGGCCAGCGACTGAGCATCTCCGGACCAGGGATGCAGGCGACGGACCGCTGTTTCCCATCGAATTCCGCTCTCGTCCTCTGCCTCCCGTGCCGTCTTGATTTCCCGTAGGTGCCCACTCCCCCTCGCTTTCGACAAAGCCGAGGTCAGCCTTGCCCTGGCTGGCTCGGGCACGGCCCTTTCTTCGCCTACTCGCTCGCGTGCCGTCTGAAGCGCATCCAGGGCTGCCGCGGCTTCGTCGCGGGCGACGCGCACACTGGTAGCGATTCCGGATCGCTGCTCGACCATATTGCGAACAGCACCAACAATGGCAGCAGGCAAAAGCAGCGCGGCAGGCTCTGGCTCGGAGGACCTTCCCAGAGCGGCAAGGCAGGTCGCCACGGCGTTATCGAGTATTTGCAGGTCCGTCTTACGATTAGGCAAGTCCAAGCCTGCCGAGATATAGCGCACCTTGCGATCCGCCAGTCCGCGAACCCGCTCGGAGATCGAAAGGATCACCTCGTCCACGTCAACCGATGCGATTTTCATCGTCACTCGCTCGACTTCGTCGATGTTTGCTGACAGCCGGGTTCTCAGGCTGGCGTCATCATCGATCATTTCGGCGTTACTACCTGTCCAGGTCCGTGGCGGTGAAGCAATGTCCGGCAACTCAGCCAGCCGGGCTGCCTTGCGTCGGATATCCGCGAGGATCGGGACTGCGCGAAGATATTTCGCAATGGTATCGAGCCGAGCCGACAGCACCGACCGTTCAGTGATGCTGCGATCGTATTTGTCCGTCGCGTCAAGACGTTCGGCCTCGAGGGTCTCGAACGTCGAAGCCAATGTGTCGATCGCATCCTTCCGGGACTTCAGTTCCGCAAGCCGCTTCTTGAGCAGCGCAAGTTCGGTCCCGTGGGCCTGCTTGCGATAGAGCCCGTCCGCTTCTGCCTCGAGCGCGCTTAATGTGTCACTCGCATGCCCAAGACCGGCGCTGGCGGTGAACAGGAGCTTGCCCAGGTCACCGCGCGACTCCAATATCGATTTTCCGCCTGCTTCCAGCGTCTCGTCGTCCAACGAGAACATGGTCTGGTATGCGTCCCGAGACAGACCGGCGAGATGCGCCGTTATCGCCACCTCGCTCACCGGCTGGTCTATTGCGTTCAGCAGCGAGTTGGTGCGCTGTTTCGTTCGCGTGAACACATGCTCCGCTCCGGCAAATTCGAGCGCGCCACCAATGCGCATCGCGCTGTACTCATGAAGGAAATTGTAGCGGCTGCGTTCTTCGATCCCGAACAGCAAGTCCAGATAGCCGGAAAGCGCGGTCGACTTGCCCGCCTCGTTCAGCCCGAACACGATATGCAAGTCGGGCCCGGAATCCGGTTTTGGTCCAAACTCGATCGTCCGGTCGGTGAACTTTCCATAACGAATCAGATCAAGGCGCCGGAGCCTCATTGCGATCCACCTGCCTTGAGGCGGGCCGTGACCAGGTCAGCGCCGCTGGCAAGAACCCTGTCGAGGAATAATTCCAGCGCGGCCTCGTCCTTTCCGGCGAAGTCGCGCCCGTCGGGCGGAAGATCCGCGATCGTTTTCAGGACCAATGCCCTCGCTTCGGCACGGAAGGCTTCTGAACTTGCATCGGCTCGCATGGATTCAGCGAGTTCGAAAATCGGATCCGCGACGCCTTCGAGTGCTTTCGTCCTGGGCGGAGAGAGGCCCAGCTCGAGCTTTTCCACCCATGTGTCGCCTGCCTGTTCCGCTGCCTGCTCGGCTTCGGCCAGCAGCAGGTCCCTGTCGCGGATCAGTGCCCACGACAAAGGCGACATCCCGGTCAGGCCAAGGCGGACCACAACATGCCGGGATCTGACGGAAGCCCGGATATCTTCGAGCGTAGATCCGATTCGTCCGACGACCTCAGACCATTCCATCGTCCCGGTCAGGTCGACGCTCACCCGCTCGAATTGTGCGACACTCGTCAGTCTTTCCTCGATATCGATGGAACGGTCGTCCCCAATTGTTACCAGAGTGACTGACTTTTCTCCGGCCTCGTTGATGTCCCTGCCTTGCGGCATTCCTGACATCACCACCGTGCTCGCTCCAGGATGGACTTTCCGGAGGTGGATGTGCCCGAGCGCCCAGTAGTCAAAACCATGGCCGTGCAAGTCAGCGACGCTGCAAGGGGCGTAGACGTCGTGACCGGGCGATCCAGCCAGACTGGTGTGCATGATGCCCACGTTGACCGCTCCTTCGCAGGCGCCGGAATATTTGGCGAGCAGACTTTCCGGTGCCTTGGGGCTCGCGAAGCTCAATCCATGGAACATCACGTCCAGCCCGCCGGCTGTTTGCAGCACTGACTGGGGACGGCCGCTGAAGATCGTTACCGTGTCTGGAAACACGAGCTGTTTCGATATCCGCGACATGGCGTCGTGGTTTCCGCGGATCTTGAACACCCTGATACCGGCCTGGTGGAGACGTGTCATCTGCGACGCCAGGAACCGTGCCGTTTTCATCGAGGTCTGATCGCCATCATAAAGATCGCCGGCAATGACGAGGGCATCGACACGCTCCGCAAGGCAGAGATCTACAATGGAGACAAACGCCTGGCGGCTGGCGTCTCCGACGAGTTCGGCAAGATCGGGGTTTCTCATCGCGAGAGAACGCAGCGGCGAGTCGAGATGAATATCGGCCGTATGTATAAATCGAAATGCCATTCGGCGGTCTCCAGCCACTGAGCATAAGGGGGTTCGACCGCGGCTCGATAAAAAAATTACAGGATACGCGGTGTTGGCTGTCCAGAAAGTGCGCAATCACTTACGCTTCTTTTTCGCTTCTATCTGCATCGCGTCTACTCTCGCGATCAGCTTTTCGAGATCGTCCGGTTCGGGCATACCACCGCCAAACTCGTCGGACGTGGAATGAGCATCAATGAGCCGAGAGATGTCGTCCTGCAACAGGCATATCTCGTCGGCGACCTCGTTAGTCCAGGCGATATCCCTCAAGTTGCCGATTTTGACCTGTTCGTCCCACCGCTTGACCGCGCCCTTGAAAACATCGCGGATGATGATCTCTTCGAGAGTCTGCCGTAGCGCCGATGCGCCGGCACGCACATTGTCGACCCTTGTCTGCCCTATGGCTTTTCTCGCCTTGGCGAGGGATTCCTTTGCGCGCTGTGGAGTCTTATATGCATCGGAGCCTGCCGGGCAGTCATCAAGTTTGACATGCCCTGGCGCATTGTCGCCGCCCCGGTCCACCCAATGGGTGGAGAGTTCAACATTGTTCTCCTTTGCCACATCCATAAGCTTGCTCAGAAACACCAGGTCGTGGGTAAAGACGATGACTTGCCTGACTTTCGCCTCGCGCGCGAGACGTTCCGCGATCTTTCGCTTGCGCCTGTGATCGAGCGATGTGACCGGATCATCAAGGACGATTCCTGCCGAAGATGGGTTCAAATTTACTTCCGTCAGAAAGTCGGCAAGGGCTACTGCCCGCTGCTCGCCTTCGCTCAAAATCTCGTTCGGTTTGTGACCGGCCTGCATTTGAAGGCCGCGCATCGTCTTGCCGGCACTGCCTCTGGCTTTGAACTCGATGGGCAGAACAGCGTCTAGGTCACTACACTCTTGCTTGAGCCGGTCCTTGTAATTTCCCTCTATCAGCGTCTGGAAAAGGTCTTTTTGCTTTTCGGTGACAAAGCGGGTGGTCAGCGACCTTTTGGTTGTCGCTGCCTTATCGATCCATTGCTGACTGTCTACATAGGCGCATACATCCTCGATGTTCTGAGACAAAACCTGCCGATGGCGCAGCAGGATATGCTCCGCCTGCCGGACTGACAGCGCCGCATCGACAGAATTCTCATTTAGGTGTTTGATCTCGTCATCCAGCGTCTGCCGGCAGGCGGCGATAGCGGCGTCCGGGGCTGCGATATCACCTTCCGGCAAGGACTCAATACGGCGCTCAAGGTAGGCGACAATCTGGTCACGGCGAGTGGCAAGCTGAGCAGCGAATTCATCCATGGTGCGGACAAGCGCGGGTACGACTTTCACGAGATCGGCGCGCATCCGCCCCTCTGCGGGCAGGAGCAAAAGGTCCGATTTCTTCAAGCGTTCGACCGTCGCGTTGAGTGCGGCGTTGGCTTTCTCGGCCGCTACACGCGCTTCGTCGTCAAAGAAGCTCCAGAAGCGTTTTATGAGCGACGCCGACGGCTCGTCCAGGGGCCTATGGCAGAGCAGGCAAGGGTCACCAATTTGCGGATAGAATTCCTTCTCTTCCCTTCCCAACTGCCGTGCCGATTTTGCGAAGGTCTCCCAGGTGTTGCTGCCGGTCTTTTTGAGATCAGCGCTGCCTACGCCACCCAGAGATGCGGCCATTGCGGCGGCGATCTTTAATTTCAGTGCAATGACCTGCCCTTCGTAAGCGTTACAGGCGTCATCACCCAACTCGTGCGGCAATCCCGCCGCCCTCTTCTTCAGGTCATCGATATCTTTCTTCGCGTCCTCGCGCTGCTTGATGAGGTCGGCAGGCGATTTGGATTTCAGCTCAGCAATCTGGGTGTCGATCTCAGCAAGGCGCTGTGCCTCCGTCTCTCCGTAAACAGCGAGCTTGCGCAGCGCCGCTGCATCGGTGTCTTTCGACAGATTGCTGATCTCAGTCTTGATTGCGCTCTCGCCGATGAAGATGTTGACGAACTTGTTTGCGGACCGGCGCTTAGCGATATCGTCATCAAGGCGTTTAGAGATGGCCTCTATCACGCGGACCACTTCATCGAAAACGTCGAACCCTGCGGGCTGAAAACCCAATGGGGTTTCCTGGGCAAGGTGAACGGTGGCTATAGCTGAGTCGAAAACGCTCACCCGGCGCAGGACCGGATGCTCTGTCCCGTGCGTGGCCGAAAGAGTCTCATCCTGCCCCTGTCCTCGCCTGATCATGATATCGGCGCTGGCCGGAATCACTTCGGCCTTCGTGTTGTAGACGTTGGGGTGAATCTTCGGGCGTGAGCGGCTGAAACAGGCGGCGGATAGTATTCTGGCAAATCCGCTTTTGCCTGCGCCATTGTGCCCATAGATGATGGTCAAGCCGTTGCCGAAGTGCAGCTCGGCGGTACCGGGGATTGCGTTTATGCTGACAGGGTTTTTGATCCCGGCGATGACTAGGGGACTCGAGTCTGTGCTGTCGGGTCGACCGGTAATGGAATCGGGAATAGCGGCAAGCGGCGCTGTGTCAGTGCTGAGCAACGCTCCTCTCAGATAGATCGCGTAGGCTTCGCCAATCCGCTCGTCTGAAAGCTTGCCATCCCGCACTGCATAGGCGACCATGAATTTTTGCCAACCGGGAAGTGATTTTCCCCAAGTGTCGAGCGCCTCCCAAATACTGACCGTCTTAGCGAGCGGGCGTGAAATGGCAGCCTCCTGCATCGGGCTCAATCCTTTTCGTTAGCGCAAACGGGCGAGGCAGATACCGATCTGCAGAAATTGCCACATAGAAATAGAGTATGATCAATCACGCCTCTGGAGAGATCCGAGGGCATAGTTGAGTAAGTTCCGCTATTAGTCGCCTAATCTCCCACCGCCCTGCGGTAAGCGCGTTCGAAGCGCTCCTGAGTCACGCTTCGAAATCGGCCCAGTTCAAAGTGCTGCGCCATACGACGGACGGTTTCATCACGATCTCCGCCATCCTTGGCGAAGCGCAGCGCAAGCGAGGCAAGTTCGCATAGCGGAACGTCGGCGTGTGTGCGTTCCTCGGAGATACACTCGCGAAATGGCACAATTACAGTAGTGTCGGTACCCAGCGGCCAAATGAGGCGTCTCCCATCGTCCTCTACCACCTGAACGATGCGCCCGATCGCGTTCTGAATCGTTTCGCGGATATTGCCGCCGGCCCGCGCAAACCCATGGGCGCGCGCTAACCGCTGAAACAGCAGATCCTCGTAGATCGGCGCTTCGACGGACAAGATATGACTCGTCATCGCGCGCAGTTGCGAGCGGTATGCCGGATCATAGAATTTCGATGCGTCGCTCGAAAATCCGGCCATTGAAAGATTGGTCTGACGATAGAGTCGTTTCGCTCCCGCCTGGGGATCGGGCTGGCTCGCGACTGTGACCGCGTCGGCATAGCTTGTAACATGCGCGCCCGATCCGTTGGGCGGGGAACCCTGCCCGACTAGTGCAGGTTTGTTCATAGAGGCGCTGATGATTTCTTCGACCGCGAAATCGTCCATTTTCTGAGTATCTGATCTGACAAGCTTCGACTCTGGGGCATTGTCCGTGTCAAGCGCCGGCTCGGTCGCCACCGCATCTGCCTCCGTTTGCGATAGCAGGATTTTTTCAGCCTCTTTGGCGGCAGCTTCGGCCGCCTTTGTTGAGGACGCCCGGCTTGAGGCGAGGTCGGCCTCCAGAGCCGAGTGAAGCGTTTCCGTCGCGACCTCGAAGTTCATCCACCAATCTGTGCTCCACACCCTGTGGATTCGCCATCCGAGCCCGCGCAGTATCTGTTCCCGCAACCGATCCCGGTCCCGCGCTGTCGCCGAGCGATGATAAGTCGCACCATCGCATTCAACGCCGGCGAGATATCGTCCAGGGGCGTCCGGATCAACGATGCCTAGATCGACGCGAAAATTGGAAACTCCAACCTGAGGATGGACAGTCCAGCCACGCGTTTCGAGGGCGGCTTTAACAGCATCCTCGAACGGCGATTCGGTGTCCTGCCCTGTTGGCGAGAATGCTTCGGCGATTGCGCGCGTGCCACGTTCTGCAAACTCCAGGAAGTGCTTGAATTCCCGAACGCCGCGTGCCGCTGTCCGTGACAGATCGATCTGCTCGGGGCGAAGTGTCGCGAACACGACCATTTCCTGGCGGGCGCGCGTGATCGCAACATTCAGGCGGCGATGCCCGCCCTCTTTATTGAGCGAACTTACCGTCGAAACCGTCCGTCCGGTCTGATCTGGTCCAACTGCGATGGAGAAGAAGATTATATCGCGCTCGTCTCCCTGGACGTTTTCCAGGTTCTTTACGAAGACCGGTTCCTGCGATCGAGCGGCATCGAAGAACCGTTCGATTTCCGGATAGCTGCGACGTTCCTGATCGAGCATGTTTTCGATCAGTCGCATTTGCTCGCTATTGAAAGTGACGACACCGATCGATAGGCCCTGACCGACAGGGTAAGGATCGCGAAGCCGCGAGACGAGTTCGGCCACGACAACACGCGCCTCCTCGCGGTTGACCCTTCCAGTGCCGCGCTCATAAATCCCGTTCGGGACATGAACGTAGCGCACAGCTTGATCCTGCGTGACAGGGGAGGGAAAGGTGACGAGCCGCCCCTTGTAATATGCATTGTTGGAGAAGGCGATCAGGCTTTCGTGGCGGCTGCGATAATGCCAATCGAGACGCTGGGCCGGAATATTGGAAGCAAGAGACTCGTCCAGAATGCTCTCCTGATCCTCGACATCGGTCCCATCCTCGATTTCGTCGACGCTGCGTTCCCCAACGTTGGTCGGAGGCAATTGCTCTGGATCGCCGACGATGATGACTTGGTTGCCACGGGCGATTGCACCGATGGCGTCCCAGACAGGTATCTGTGAGGCCTCATCGAAAATGACCACATCGAACGGCTTAGAATCGGGCGGCAAATACTGCGCGATGGAAAGCGGGCTCATCATCACGCAAGGCGTCAGCTGAGTCAGAATGGTCGGTATGTTGCCGAAAAGCTGCCGTAGCGGTTGATGCTTGGCCCGCTTTTGCAGTTCGCGCGCAAGCGTGCCCCACTCGGGATCGGAACCAAACGCGGTTGGCCCAGGGATGGTGCCGGCAAGTCTTGAGCGGACGATCCGCTTCGACAGTTCTGTCACCCTCTCATCGGCAGCGCGGAAACGGGCAATAGCATCTTCCTGCCGTGCCGCAAGGAATGTCCGCAGCAGCGGATCTTCCGCAACAAGGAAATTGCTCCACCATCGGGCATATGACGCTTCAAAAGCCGCTTCGATCTCTGATGGCCGGATTGCCCCGTCGGCGATAGAGGCCACAAGGGATGACAGTCCCGCAGTTTGGGCTCGATCTGCCGTATTTGACCAAGCAGACCAGGTTTGCGCCAGCCCCAAGCTTGTCGCCCAACGTTCGAGGGTCGCGATGTGTTGACTTTCCAACGGGTCGTCCAGAAAAGACGACGCTTTCGGAGCGTGACCGACAAGGTTTTCAAGATCGCGATTTGCGCCTTCAATTGCCAAAAGTGATTGCTCCGCCTCAACCGAAGCGATGGCTACTTCGCCGCCTGGCCGGAACGCCTCGCGACGCTCGACGCGCATTAGGATCGCATCTTCCTGAAGTTGCTTGGTAGTCAATCCGACGACCGCGGCGGTTGTCGGTAGTAGCTGAGTAAACCGCTTCGCCCAGTCGAGAAATATACCCAAGCTGCGGAGTTCCATGTCAATGTTGGTATCGATACCCTCGAACACGGATAAGCGGGGTACGAGCTCGCTCGCGGCTTTGACGGTTTCCTTCATTTCGATAAGGCAAACGAGATCCTGTCCGATCTCTGTAGGAAGATCGGCAGTGGCGTAGGGTTGCAGAAGCGCCCGTACTCGCCGTTCTTTGCCTCCGCGTGTTATGAAATTTGCGAGCTTGGCGTCAGTCCAGTCCGACAAGATCTGTTTTAAATCCTGATCGAATACCGAGGGTCGATAGACAACCGTCAACTGGTCCCTTTGCTTCGACAGTTTGGCTTGCAGTTTGCTGAGTTCGACAATGGCGGACTTGACCGTTGCGGCCCGTTCTCCAACGAACAGCTCGCCATTACCCGCAGCGTCCTCACTCATGATCTTGCCAAAGGCAATCAGTTGGCGGGTGGCTTCGGTGACCGTGGACGGCGCAAAGCCAAGAGTGCCAGCAAGAGCCTTTGCCTTTTTCTCAAAGTCCTGAATTGCGCCAACAGACGATTTGATCGTCTTTTCTACTTTAGCGGGCCAGAAAGGGTCCCATGCAAAGGTTCCCATACCTCGCAACGGATGCGATGCAACGTCGCCCACAATTGCTGCATCGATCTTCAACTCCCGGCATAATTCGCGCATTGCCTGAATCTGTTGAGGAGTATGCTCGGTCGACGGCCACTCGAATTTCATTCCGACGAAACGCGCGCGATCCGCAGCCACCCGCCCAAGGGCTTGATATGCTGTCATGCCGTTGGCGCGGCGCCTGTGAAGGACGGAAACGAGTGAGTTCAATTCATCACGTAGTTTGGCGAGCCCGTCAGCGGCTGCGGTCCAATCTGCTGCCGTGGGCGATTGGCGCTCATGCCACGCTTGCTTGAGCTGTCCGAGCACCGCCGACTTTTGTGCCTTGGTGGAATGAACTTCGAGGCAGTATTCGCCGAGGCCTATGTCGCGCAGACGCCTTTGCACGACTTCCAAAGCGGCAGTCTTCTGGGACACGAACAGGACCGTCTTTCCGAGCGCCAGGCACTGCGAGATGATGTTCGCGATCGTCTGGCTCTTTCCCGTTCCAGGCGGGCCGAACAAGACGTAGTCCTTGCCCGACGATGCGGCTAGGATCGCAGCCAGCTGCGATGAATCCGCCGAGAGCGGAGCAAAAATATCCGCGGGATGATAGTCTTGGTCGATTTTATCGGGCGCCGGGAATGGCGTACCGTCGCCATACTGTTCCTTGGGCGTGTCGATCAGGTGCCGGACAACCGGATTTCGCTTCAGGAGTTCGGTCCGCTCCACCAAATCGCGCCACATCAGAAACTTCGTGAACGAGAAGGTCGACAGTACCACTTCCGGGCTGACTTCCCAGCCTCGCAAATCCTTCACATGCGTGCGGACAATTCGCAAGATTTTAGAAACGTCAATTCCGGATTGGTCGGACGGAAGTTCGCCGTCCAATTCTGGAATGCTGAGTTTGAAATCCTGCCTCAGCATCTGAAGCAGCGTCGGATTGAAGCGTACGTCCTCATCGTGGAGCGCTAGGCGGAAACCGGATCGAACGCTCGACCGTTGCAACGAAACGGGCACAAGGAGTAGCGGTGCACGATAAACAGGTCCCTTGTCTTTCTGGGTCCACTTCAGAAAGCCGATTGCCAGAAAGAGTATATTGGAACCGCCCTCTTCAAAAGCTGTGCGGGTCAGCCGAAAGAGGTCAAGCAGACGGTTGTCGAGTTCCGTCTGGCTACTTGTCGTGTGAAGCTCGGCACGCTCCAGCGCCTGTAGGAGATAGCTTTCCCGACCATCCTCATGATGGCGTTCGCGAAACAGCTCGGAGTCGCGGGCGTCCCCCGCTCCGAGAACGTCCGAACGGGCCATCAGCTTAAAATTCGTGCCTTCAGCGAGCATGTCTTCAAGCCGGGCGGGCTCAGGGCATTCGATCAGGACGCCTTTTCTCGTGTCTTTGAAATTGAGTAGTTTATTTCGCAATGAAAGATCGAGAAGCTTGCGCTTCCATTTTTCCAGCCGGTCAATCGGCTCCGCTTTCGCAGCATGAGAAACGGTCTCTCCTATAAATGTCGGAGGCGCTTCGATCTCAAGATCTATCGGATGTGTTTCGTCAATCGGCTTTAAGGTGGAGAGTGCGCCCTCCCCCAGGTCGAGTGGCCTGATATGGCGAACTCGAGCACGACGAATATCGATTGCGACCTCGAAAGTAGCCGCTCCCTCCTCAACCTGGATGCTGGCTTGTTTTACTGCGGCCGAGAACGATCCAGGCGGACTGTGCGTCAGCAGCGTTGTCTCGATCAGAATCAGGTCCTCAAGATCGCGACGTTTCCTCAGAACTTGGACATCGTCCACCGCGACTATGGAAAAGTCATCCTGTTTGAGCCAGAGGCCAACAAAGGCATGCCCTTGCGTGAGGACCACCAGCGGGTTCAGTCCTGCCTGCTCAAGGCAGGCCGCGTACATAAGTGCGGTGTCCAGGCAAGTTCCGGTTCGTCGTTCCAGAATATCGCTCGGACTCCTTACCTTTTGGCCAGATCTCTCGAAACTGGAAGGAGGTAGAACATAAGTGAGCCCATGCCTCGCGATAGCGGACCAAATCGCGCTTGCAAGTTCCCAGCTTCGCTCTTTCGTGCCGGCTTTGTATCCGTCTATAGCCGCATCTTTGCCTGACGCACTCAGTTTCGACGCTGCATCATGCAACACGACGTCAATGGCGGGATCGTTTGGACGTACAAACGCAGCCAGCAATTCAGGCGCTGCACCTGTTCCGCCCCAATGTGATGGTGGATGGAGGTGAATATCGGATTGCAGTCTGGCGAGAACTTCCTTGCCTTCCCAGACAGAAAGCACAAGCGACCCGAGCAACCCCTCTCGTAATAGACGCAAAAAACCAGCATCGAGTTTCAGATCAACAGACGATATTCGACGAGAAGAATTGTTGCCTATTCCATCGATGTGGATGACAAGTGGAGCAGCAAATGCGGGCTCACTTTCAATCCGCAATTCAATTTCGACAACGTCTCTGCCAAGGTCGTTTCGAAGCTCGATCTCGCTGACGAACGCTATTTCGTTCTGATGGAACGCGACGCTTAGATGATTTGCGATCGACGCCGAAACCGAAAAAACTGAATCCATACACAGCAGCCCCCCAACCCGAAACACTATTGGGTCCAGGAAGCGATGTCGATAGACTGACGTGGTGCCTAGAAATTTCTCCTGTGTACGAGTTCAGCGGCACAGGCTAATTCTTCAAGATACTTCAAGGCTTACCGAGCTTGGCCGAAGGAGGTCAGGCAGGTTCTGGTCGTTGAAGGCGCTGGGTTTATCGACCGCCGTGATTTCGTTCTCAGTTGCCGGATTACAGCCGGATGTGATTTCTGTCGTTGCAGGCCGACATGGGGGGCTTAATGCACATTCGAATTTCGAACATGCTGATAATGGCATCGGCAGTGATGATCGTGCCGACGTCTTCGTCCGCACAAGAACCGGGCCGAAGGCCTCAGGTGCCGATTGTCATTGAGGCCGATCTCGATTTTGATGCTTGCGGCGCGAACGGCATAATTGAAGGCCTCGATCCGGGTGGAGACGGATTTCTGGCCGTCAGAGGCGGTCCGGGCAGCAAGTATGCCGAGATCGACCGCCTTTTCAGCGGCGAGCAGGTTTACCTTTGCGCCGAAAAGGGCAAATGGCTCGGGGTTGTCTATTCAAAGCGCCGTCGCGATTGCAATGTCTCGACACCGTGGATTTCCACGCAGCCGTACACCGGCCCCTGCAGATCAGGTTGGGTGCATCGAAATTGGGTTCGGCTCTGGGCGGGCTGAAATTTAAGAGACAAGAAATTGAGATATGGTTTCCTAGGCGCGGTGGCGATCTTGACGTGGTTGGCTTCGCCCGCGGCAGCACACCTTATTGCAAGCAAGTTGCCGATGTCAGCGGAGGATCGTCGATGATTTATAATGGCTGCATGAAAATGGAGCAGGAGGCCCACGACACCCTGAAAACCTCTTGGCTAGGCATTCCTTCGAGAATGCGCAGCTACTGCGATGAGGTCGGCCGGGTTAGCGGCGGTTCCTATTCGATCCTGAAAGGCTGTGTCGAGATGGAATCCGATGCCGCCGCCAATACGCAGGAGTTCAAATACTGATGAAGCGCCTGTTGATCGCGATGATCATGATCGGCATGACGACCATGATCACCATCGCCGCCGACGAGCCGACGATTGTCAGCTGCCAGTTCGAGAAGATGCCGCCGATGATCCTGACGTTCCGTGGCGGCATGGGTGCCAACGATACACCCTGCAGGTCGGCCAGACGAAGCCTGTTCCCATGAGTGTCGGATCGAGTCTGATGTCAGCGGCCTACGGCGCTCAGGATTTCACGTTCTCTCTGCGGTTGCCTGCCAGCGTAAGCGTCAGCGCGCCCGGTCAGGACACCCAAACCTTCTACGGCGAGTGCATCAGTTCGCTGCAGCAGTGAACGAAAAAGCCTTTCGGTTGCACAAGAGGCGCGAACGGTGAATGGTGCGATCGATTGGGGGATACAATATTGCTGGAATTATTTACGCGGATAGCGCGGCGGAACGATAAGCGGACGGAATCGGAAATACAGGCGGATGTGCGTCAGTTTATTCTGTCGGCACCCTTCGACCTTGAGGAATCCGACGTTACGATCGTCTCGCTGGAGTCGCAGCTGGGCGACCGTCGCCGGATCGACGTCGAAGTAGGCTCAACCGTAATTGAGGTGAAGCGAGATCTCCGCAAAGGCAAGGTCAAGTCAGAAGCCGTCGAACAGCTTGCCGGATATGTCGAGCTCCGCATGGCGCAGACGGGCCTCCGTTATGTCGGCGTTCTCACCGACGGCACCGAGTGGATTTGCTACGATCTCGTGGACGGGAAATTGCGCGAAGTTTCATCGATCACGGTCGATGCCAACGCCGCCGACATTGAACGGTTTGTCGTATGGCTTGAAGGTGTGCTCGCAACGGCCAGCGATATCGCTCCAACCGCATTTAACATCGAGACAAGGCTAGGTGCCGGAAGCAGCTCCTACGCCCTCGACCGCGCAAGCCTCTCGTCGCTCTACCTGCGCAACCGGGAAAATCCGTCCGTTAAGATGAAGCGGACATTGTGGTCGCGGCTCCTCACTTCGGCACTCGGTACTCAGTTTGAGGATACCGACGCTCTCTTCGTCGAGCACACACTTCTCGTGAACACCGCGGATATCATCGCGCACGCCGTTCTCGGTCTTGCAATTGAGTCCTTGAACCCTGCGGCACTGCTGGCGGGCGAGAAGTTTGACGAAAGCGGCATAGACGGAGTGGTGGAACCCGATTTCTTCGATTGGGTCTTGGAAATTGAGGGCGGTGAAGTCTTTGTCAGGACACTTGCCAAGCGGCTGGCGCGTTTTGATTGGAGCTCGGTCGAGCAGGACGTCCTCAAGGTCCTATATGAAAGCGTCATAGGCACGGAAACGCGCCAACGCTTGGGGGAGTACTATACGCCCGACTGGCTGGCCGATGTCATCGTGCAGGAAACCGTCACCGATCCGATGGGTTCGCGAGTTCTCGATGCCGCCTGCGGTTCGGGCACCTTCCTGTTTCATGCGATCAGGCGATACATCGCCGCCGCGGAAAGCCTGGGCTTGGGTGTCGGGCAAATCCTCGACGGCGTGACGCGCAATGTCATCGGAATGGATTTACATCCCGTTGCCGTCACCCTGGCCCGTGTCACATATTTGTTGGCGATCGGGCGGCAAAGGCTCATCGATCCCGATCGCAAGACGATCCGCATTCCGGTTTATCTCGGCGACAGCCTACAATGGCAGGAGCAAAACATCGATCTTTGGGCGGCAGGCAATCTTGTCATCCGTGCCGACGACAAGCGGGATTTGTTCGGAAACGAACTGTCATTCCCGGATGCCCTGCTGGATGATGCAGCCAGATTTGACGAGCTGGTCAACGAGATGGCCAACCGGGCATCCCACCGAAAGCCCGGAACACCGATTCCGACTTTGAGAGCGGTCCTGCAGAGACTTGCGATCCAAGAAAATCACCATGCGACTATAGAGGGCACGTTCAAGACGATGTGCCGTCTGCATGACGAAGGTCGCGACCACATCTGGGGCTACTACATCAGGAATCTGGCAAGGCCGCTGTGGCTGTCGCGACCGGGGAATCGTGTGGACGTTCTTGTCGGCAATCCTCCGTGGCTGGCTTATCGGAAGATGACGATCGAAATGCAGGCAACGTTCAAGGTGATGAGCGAAACCCGCGACCTATGGGCGGGCGGCGAGCTGTCGACGCATCAGGACCTGTCGGGCTTGTTCGCCGTCAGGGCTTGCGAACTCTATCTGAAGACAGGCGGCAAGTTTGGCCTGGTGCTGCCGAATGCGGCAATCGATCGCGAGCACTATGCTGGCTTCAGAAGCGGCCATTACGGCGGCAAGTCCGGTGATGTCGCAATCGCGTTTTCCGCTTCGTGGGATCTCCGTCGAATTCGGCCTCATTTTTTCCCGCGTGCGGCCTGTGTCGTCTTTGGAAACAGGGAGGAGCACGCCAGCAATCCCCTCGTGGGCGCGACCTGGTCAGGGCGCAAGATGCCCGAGGAAGCCGAACTCTGGACAGGGCGATTGAAGGCGGCAAACATGTCGTGGCCCGAGGCGAAGGCAAGCCTCACAAGAACCGACGGCAAGTTGCGGCATGTCGGTCAACTAACGAAATCGCCTTATGCTCCAGCCTTTACTCAGGGGGCGAACGTTCTGCCCCGCATGGCTTTCATGGTTGAGAAACAGGAAGCCTCTACGCTGGGAATTCCTGCGGGCAAGATCGCCGTCAGATCGTCGCGAAGTGTGCAGGAGAAGAAGCCCTGGAAGGATTTGCCCGATATTTCAGGTGTGGTGGAAACCGAATTCGTGCGCCCCTACTACACGGGCGATAACGTATATCCGTTTCGAACTGGGGAAGCGGCACGAGGGCGGCATTCGACCGGGGCCAGATTGACCTGCATCAGGGGCTCCAGCAATGGTGGTCGAGGGCAGAAGAAATCTGGCACAGCAACCGCTCGAGCGAACGCCTCCCCTTGATCGAGCAGCTCGATTACCAATCTAAGCTTTCCAGGCAGCTTCCAACCCCTCCGCTTCGGGTCGTCTACAACCGTTCGGGGATGCATGTTGTCGCCGCGATCTTCGGGAACGGCCTTTATTGGGCTTCTGTTCATTCCGACAACGAGGCCGACTATCTTTGCGCAGTGCTGAACGCACCCGTTACCACTGAGCTTGTGCGGCCGTTCATGACATATGGAAAGGACGAGCGCGACATAGCCAAGCATGTGTGGGAGGTGCCGATTCCTCGCTTCGATGTCGAAAATCCGATCCATCGGCGACTGACCGAATTGGGTAAGGCGGCCGAAAGCATCGTGACGGGCTCGCAATCAATCCTGATCTCCACTTCGCCGCAACCCGAAGGCATATTCGGGAACTCCTGGATTCCACCGGTGAAGGGCGCGAGATCAACGAAATCGTGTTCGAGATGCTGTCGTAATCAAAGGCAATCCGCATGACCAACGCACTGGAAGATGCTCTCGCCGATTTGCGGGGCGAAGTCGAAGGTGGTAGCGAGCTGGCGGCCGCGACACAGGAAATCGCGGCGGAACACGGACTCAATCCAATTCTCTTGGAACGAAAATTCACGGAGCGCTTCGGATCGGCTGCCGCAGTGCTCGAAAAGCTAGAACGCGCCAGAGCATCACCTCGCCCCGAGATCGACTACGAAAAGGTGAAAGCGCTCATCGAATACCAGTGCAAGAGATTCCGCGTGAAGCCCGACAAGTTCTTTCCGCTCAAAGGAAAAACCAAAGTCACGATCGCCTCGCGGCTCGTGGGTGACCACATGGTTCATGTCGACGTGGATTTTTACGAATGCGCCGTTGTCGAGAGGGTCGGCAACAACGTGCGCGAGGGCTTGGAAGCATTGTGGGGAAACCGGACGAGCAAATGATCCACTTTCTCGCCTCCGAGCGCGATTCACTCACAGCTATCTGCCCAGTTTCGCTGGTGCCGGATCGTTCCAGCCTTCGGTCATGGCTGCTATCCTGACAGGATTACCGGGATGCGACCTGGACGGCGGCCGCACTCGCCAACAGCTCGAACGAAATTACCCACCCACCCACCCAAGGATCCCTCGAAACGAAGCGTCAAATGTGCGAGATAGGCCCATTCGGCCTGAAGCTGCGATAGCGGCCAAGTTGAGGAACGCAGCGGGAACATCGTTACAATACAGTCCGATATGGGCCACGTTTCGGGCTTTCCCTCAGGCCAAAGGGCATCCCCCGATGTGACAGGAAGAATTGTCACAAGTGGATGGAAGTACCGATCTTGTTGATTTGGTTGCACTATGCGGAAAGGCCGACAAAATATGAAGAGTATCACGTCAAGATTGGCCCATTTCGCAGCTTCGGGCCGTGTGTGGACGCCCCCGGGAATGCAAGTGATTTCTTTCACTTTGGCGATGAGCAATGC
>NZ_AYWU01000044.1:0-31364 GCF_000502375.1 Mesorhizobium sp. L48C026A00
CTTTGCGGCGGCGCTGGAGCGCTGGCCGCAAACCGGCGTGCCCGAGAAGCCGGAAGCCTGGCTGCTGGCGGTGGCGCGCCGACGTCGCGTCGATGCGATCCGGCGGCGGCTGACCAGCGAGGCGGGCCGCGACCATCTCAGGCTGATCGCCGAGGAGATCGAGGCACGCATGGCCGACGAAGACCTGCACGACGAGCGGCTGCGGCTGATGTTTGCTTGCGCCCATCCGGCGATCGAAGCCGGCGTGCGCGCGCCGCTGATCCTGCAGACCATTCTGGGCTTCGACACAGCGACGATCGCCTCGGCCTTCCTGGTGTCGCCGGCAACGATGGGCCAGCGCCTGGTGCGCGCCAAAAGCCGCATCCGCGAGACCGGCATTCCGTTCCGCGTGCCGGAGCGGGCAGAGCTTGGCGAGCGGCTGGATGCGGTGCTGGAAGCGATCTACGCCGCGTTCGCCGAAGGCTGGGCCGACCCGGACGGCACCGAAACCCGGCGCCGCAATCTCGCGACCGAAGGCATCTGGCTCGGCCGGCTGGTAGCCTCGCTGATGCCGGATGAGCCGGAAGCGCTCGGCCTGCTGGCGCTGATGCTGTTTGCCGAGGCGCGGCGTGCGGCGCGGCGCAACGCCGCCGGAGACTATGTGCCATTGGCCGAGCAGGAGCTTGGGCTGTGGGACGGCGCGTTGATTGACGAAGCGGAGACATTACTGAAGCACGCCGCGGCCAAGCGCGTCGTCGGCCGCTACCAGCTCGAGGCAGCCGTGCAATCCGCCCATACGACAAGGCGGCTGACCGGCCGGACCGACTGGGCCGCGATCAAACAGCTCTATGATGCGCTGTCGGTGATTGCCGGCTCGCCGGTGGTCTCGATCAACCGCGCGGTGACCCTTGCCGAGGCCGACGGCGCCGCGGCGGGATTGAGTGCACTTGATGAGCTTGGCGACGACAAACGGCTACATGATTATCAGCCTTATTGGGCCGCCCGCGCGGGCCTTCTGGCCAGGCTCGGCAAAACTCGGGAGGCTACCGAGGCCTATAACAGGGCGATCGGCCTCGAACGCGACCCGGCCGTGCGCCGGTTCCTGCAGGCACGACGGGCTGGGCTCGCAGCCGAAGAATGAGGTCCGGGAAAGGCCGGGGTCAGACATGATCCGATGTTTGGGATCTAAGGCCGACCGCTGGTGCCGCCCCTCATTGCCCTGCCCGTCCTCCGCAGCAGCTGCGGAGGGTGGACCGTGCATTTCTCCCCGTAAACGGGGAGAAAGAGGCTGGTCGCGGTGTCGGCACTTTTTTTGCAACGCTGGCGATTGGCGAACCCGTCAATGAGAGCGCCCCCTCGCCCCATTTACGGGGTGCGGATGCCGGCAGGCAGGTGAGGGGCGGCGCCGGCTTCGACAATTGGCGGGGCGCTACGGAGGCGCGGGAACCGCAACCGCAGGCCGGCACAAATACCAATATGCCCTAAGCCCCCAGCCCTTCGAACAGGATCGTCGACAGATAGCGTTCGGCGAAGGACGGAATAACGACCACCAGGTTCTTGCCCTCATTCTCCGGCCGCGAGCCGACGACGATCGCCGCCTGCAGGGCAGCGCCCGACGAGATGCCGACCGGCACGCCTTCGAGGCGGGCGACGAGCCGCGCATTGGCGACCGAATCCTCGTTGGAGACCTTGACGATCTCGTCATAAATGGTCGTGTCGAGGATCTTCGGCGCGAAGCCGGCGCCGATGCCCTGGATCTTGTGCGGGCCGGGCTGGCCGCCCGACAGCACCGGCGAGGCTTCCGGCTCGACGGCGACGACATGCACGGAGGGCTTGCGCTGCTTCAGCACCTGGCCGACGCCGGTGATGGTGCCGCCGGTGCCGATGCCGGCGACGAAGATGTCGACTTCGCCATGAGTGTCGTTCCAGATTTCCTCGGCAGTGGTGCGGCGGTGAATTTCCGGATTGGCGGGATTCTCGAACTGCTGCGGAATGATGGCGTCGGGCAGCGTCGCGGCCAGTTCGTCGGCCTTGGCGATGGCGCCTTTCATGCCTTTCGGCCCTTCGGTCAGCACCAGTTCGGCGCCGAGCAGCGCCAGCATCTTGCGGCGTTCGACCGACATGGTTTCCGGCATGGTCAGGATCAGCTTGTAGCCCTTGGCGGCGGCGGCGAAGGCGAGCGCGATGCCGGTGTTGCCCGAGGTTGGCTCGATCAGCGTGGTCCTGCCGGGCGCAATCCTGCCCGATGCCTCCAGCGCCTCGATCATCGAGACGCCGATGCGATCCTTGACCGAGCCGATCGGGTTGAAGAATTCGAGCTTGGCCAGCAGATTGGCGACGACGCCCTTTTCCCCGGCGAACTTGTCGAGCCGCACCAGCGGCGTGTCGCCGATCGTCTCGGTGATCGAATTGTAGATGCGGCCGCGGCCGGGCACAGGCACGGTGGTGGCGGGCTTGTTCATTGGTTTCGCTCCCAAGAGGTCAGATGGGCAAGGGTCAGGCAATCAAGTGAGTCAGGCAACTAAGTCTCGACCAGGCAGGATAAAGCCTTCGGCCGCGCAAGCTAGTCTGCCGTTTGAAAATATCCGACGGGGTCGCATGCTGAATACATCCTCGCCCGCAGGTGACGGCCAGATGCAACCGCCGCCGCCCTCGGGGCACCGCATCACTTGCCGGTCGGCCCCAGACCGCGTCGCCGGAGACGACGAAGCCGGTCACGAGATCCTCATGCTCGCCGGTCGGCTAGCCGTCCTTGCACCTTTCGGGCTCAGTTCCCGGCGGCGTAGAAATCGTCGTCGAGGCGCTTTTCCAGCGCGACGAGATCGGCCGGCAGCGGCAGGCCCATGGCGCGCATCTCCCCCAGCTTTTCGCGCAACTGCTCCTGCACTTCATGCTGATCCTCGGGCTGGTTGATCATCTGCTCGAGCAACAGGCTGATCTGAGCCTTGAATGATTCCAGCGCCATTTTTTTCTCCTTGAGGTTCCCTTAAGCGTGTCGCGTTGGAAGGATCCGTGCGACGCGCTTCGGTTTTTTGGGCGACATGCATTATCGCAGCATGCGGGAAATAAGCTGCGCGGTATAGTCGACCATCGGCACGATGCGTGCGTAGTTCAGCCGGGTCGGGCCGATGACGCCGAGCGCGCCGATGACGCGGGCGTCCTTGTCGCGATAGGGCGCCACGACCAGCGACGAGCCCGACAGCGAAAACAGCTTGTTCTCCGAGCCGATGAAGATGCGCACGCCGGAGCCTTCCTCGGCGAGGTCGAGAAGCTGGATCAGCCCGTCCTGCGTCTCCAGATCCTCGAACAAATGCCGCAGCAGCTCGATGTCGGCCTGGGCGGTGACATTTTCCAGCAGATTGGCGCGACCGCGCACGATGAGACGCGCCGGCAAGCCGCTCTCGGCGCCTGCCCAGACAGCAAGGCCCTTCTCGACCAAATCCTGCGACAGCGTGTCGAGGGCGGCCCTGGTTTCTTCCTTGATGCGGGCGATCTCGACCCGCGCCTCGGCCAGCGTGCGACCGCGGATATGGGCGTTGAGGAAATTCGAGGCTTCGTGCAGTTGCGAGACGGTGATGCCGGCGGGCAGGTCGACGACGCGGTTTTCGACGTCGCCGTTCTGCGACACCAGCACGGCCAGCGCCTTGTTCGGCTCGAGCTGGATGAATTCGATATGCTTGAGCGCCACCTCGTTCTTGGCGGCAAGCACGAGGCCGGCGCCGCGCGAGATGCCGGACAGCATCTGGCTCGCCTCGGTGAGCATGTGCTCCAGCGTCGCACCAGAGCCGGAGGCGCGTACCTGCGCCTCGATGGTGCGGCGCTCCTCGTCGGAGAGATCACCAAGCTCCATGAAGGCATCGACGAAGAAGCGCAGGCCGGCCTGGGTCGGCAATCGGCCGGCCGAGATATGCGGCGCGTAGATCAGGCCGAGATGCTCGAGATCGCTCATCACATTGCGGATGGTGGCCGGCGACAGCGAAGACGGCAGGATACGCGACAGGCTGCGCGAGCCGACCGGCTCGCCGTCCTTCAGATAGGAATCGACAATGCGCCGAAAGATGTCGCGCGAGCGCATGTCGAGCGATTGAAGGGCGGGCGATTGAAGCGCGGGGGATTGGAGCGCTGCCGCCGACTGGGAACCGGGATCGACTGCCTTGGTCATTCGAGCCAAATACCTCCGGCCCAAGGATATAGACATCGGCCGCGCCCGCGCAACTGGTCCATTTTCCTTTGCGCCTCTCGTCGCGTGCGGCTACAAGCCGGCCACGACTCCTAAAACGACAAGAAAGAAGCCTGAATGCGCCCTTCCAAACGCCAGTTCGACGAAATGCGCGCCATCTCCTTTGAGCGCGGCGTCTCCAAGCACGCGGAAGGCTCGTGCCTGGTGAAGTTCGGCGACACCCACGTGCTGTGCACCGCCAGCCTCGAGGAAAAGGTGCCGGGCTGGATGCGCAATTCCGGCAAGGGGTGGGTGACGGCGGAATACGGCATGCTGCCGCGCTCGACCGGCGAGCGCATGCGCCGCGAGGCTTCGGCCGGCAAGCAAGGCGGCCGCACGCTGGAAATCCAGAGGCTGATCGGTCGTTCGCTGCGCGCAGTGGTCGATCTGCAGGCGCTGGGCGAGCAGCAGATCACCGTCGACTGCGACGTGATCCAGGCCGATGGCGGCACGCGCACCGCCTCGATCACCGGCGGCTGGGTGGCGCTTTACGACTGCCTGCGCTGGATGGAAGCCCGGCAGATGGCCAGCGTCGCCAAGGTGCTGAAGGACCATGTCGCGGCTATCTCCTGCGGCATCCACGACGGCCAGCCGGTCATCGACCTCGACTATCTCGAGGATTCATCGGCCGGCACCGACGCCAATTTCGTCATGACCGGCAAGGGCGGCATTGTCGAGATACAAGGCACGGCCGAGGGCGAGCCTTTCTCGGAAGAGCAATTTGCGGCGCTGATGGAATTGGCCAAGAAAGGTATTGCGCGACTGGTCAGCCTGCAGCAGATGGCCGTGGCGTAGTCCTGAAAATGCCGAGCTTGTCCGCCCCCCTCTGGCCTGCCGGCCATCTCCCCCTCAAGGGGGGAGATCGGGTATCCAATCGGCTTTCGCCAACTGTCGGCGGCGTGGGATGTGCGGAAGCGCTGAAGCTGCCAATCTCCCCCCTTGAGGGGGAGATGCCAAGTTTTGGCAAAGAGGGCAGGCCAGAGGGGGGTGCCTCGTGACACCCTCTGCCATCCTCGAATCAGCGCTGTACGTCACCGACCTCGATGCCGCGGAAAAATTCTACACCGATGTGCTCGGACTCGATCTGCTGGGCAAGGTCGACGGCAGGCATCTTTTCTTCCGTTGCGGGGACGGCGTGCTGCTCATCTTCAACGCCGAGGCGACCAAGGTGCCGCCGGCGCCCGATGCCAGGCTGAAAGTGCCGCCGCACGGCACGGTCGGCGACGGCCATCTCTGCTTTGCGGCGAGCGCGGACGAGATCGTGCGCTGGAGAGCGCATCTTGAGCGAAAGAAAATCGCCATCGAAAGCGAGTTCGAATGGCCGCAGGGTGGCCGCTCGATCTATGTTCGCGACCCCTCCGGCAATTCGATCGAATTCGCCGAACCAAGAATTTGGGGCATCTGATGCATTCGCTTGATGGACATGAGATCGTTGTCGCCAGTCACAATGCCGGCAAATTGCGCGAATTCGCCGATCTGATGGCGCCGTTCGGCATAGAAGCGAAGTCGGCCAAGGAATATGGCCTGCCGGAGCCGGACGAGACCGGCACCACCTTCGAGGAGAACGCCTATATCAAGGCCTTTGCCGCCGCCAAGGCGACAGGCCTGCCGGCATTGTCGGACGATTCCGGCCTGTGTGTCGATGCGCTGGGCGGAGCGCCCGGCGTCTATACCGCCAACTGGGCCGAGGCGCCCGACGGGAGCCGCGACTTCGGCATGGCGATGCAGCGAGCCGAAGTGGCGTTGCAGGAAATCGGCGCGGTTGCGCCTGCGCAGCGCAAGGGCAGCTTCGTCGCCGTCATCTGCCTGGCCTTTCCCGACGGCGCGGCCGAATATTTCCGTGGCGAGGTCGAGGGCACGCTGGTATGGCCGCCGCGTGGCGAACTCGGCTTCGGCTACGACCCGGTGTTCGTGCCGGACGGTTTCGAAAAGACCTTCGGCGAAATGACCGCAGAGGAGAAACATGGCTGGAAGCCCGGCCAGCCGACGGCATTGTCGCATCGCGCTCGCGCCTTCCAGAAATTCGCGCATGCCAGACTGGATTTGGCGCGATCGGCGGTGAAATGACCATGCTGCTCGACCGCAGCCCCGGTTTCGGCGTCTACGTGCACTGGCCGTTCTGCGCGGCCAAGTGCCCCTATTGCGACTTCAACAGCCATGTCCGCCACCAGCCGGTCGACCAGGAGCGTTTCGCGCGCGCCTTCGAAACCGAGCTTGCGACGATGCGCAACCGCACCGGACCGCGCGAGGTGACCAGCATTTTTCTCGGCGGCGGCACGCCATCGCTGATGAAGCCGCAAACCGTGGCGACGGTGCTGGACGCGGTGGCGAAGAACTGGACGGTGCCTGCCGGCATCGAGGTGACGCTGGAAGCCAACCCGTCTTCGGTCGAGGCCGAGCGCTTTCGCGGCTATCGGGCGGCAGGCGTAAACCGGGTGTCGCTCGGCGTGCAGGCGCTGAACGACAAGGATCTGCGCTTTCTCGGCCGGCTGCACAATGTCGATGAAGCGCTGCACGCGGTTGGCCTGGCGCGTGAGATTTTCCCGCGGCTGTCGTTCGATCTGATCTACGCACGGCCCGGCCAGACAGCGGAAGCGTGGCAGGCGGAGCTCGAGCAGGCGATCGGCCATGCCGCCGACCATTTGTCGCTCTACCAGTTGACCATCGAGGAAGGCACGCCGTTCCACGCGCTGCATGCGGCCAGGAAATTCGCTATTCCCGACAATGACCATGCCGCCGATCTCTATGCGCTGACGCAGGAGATCACCGCTGCGCATGGGCTGCCGGCCTATGAGATTTCGAACCACGCCAGATCAGGCGCCGAAAGCCGGCACAATCTCACCTATTGGCGCTATGGCGAATATGTCGGCGTCGGTCCCGGCGCGCATGGCCGCTTCGTCGAAAACGGCCGTCGCGTGGTGACGATCGCCGAAAGAATGCCGGAAACCTGGGCCAATCTGGTCGAGGCCAAGGGCCATGGCGTCACCGGCGGCGAGATCCTGACGCGCTCGGAAGAGGCCGACGAGTTCCTGTTGATGGGACTGAGGCTGGCCGAGGGCATCGACCTCGCTCGCTATGAAGCGTTTTCCGGCCGCGGCCTGTCGACGGCGCGGCTGTCGATGCTGCAGGGCGAGGGGCTGGTGGCGCCGATCGGCAATGCCCGCCTGCGCGCCACGCCGGCCGGCATGATCGTGCTAGATGCTGTGGTGGCGGATCTGGCGCGGTAAAGCTTGGGCCAAGATCTGAACTGTCACAGACAATTTATCGGCTCAAGCAAGGATGCTGGAAATTCGGCTTGCTTGGCCGAATGGCCATCGCACCGCAATCCGCAACCGATAGTGACTTGCAAGCGTGGGCCTGACTGGTCAAGCTTCGGTCGGGTGCCGCTAATCTGCGGCTGAAGCAGAGCACGGGGCTAAAATGCGCCTCTTCAACATCGCGCTTGCTGTCATTGCTCTGATCGGCGGGCTGGAGGTGGCGTGGGCTGAAAAACGCGTTGCGCTGGTGATCGGCAATTCGAGCTATCAACGGGTCGCTAAACTTCCCAATCCGAACAATGACGCTGCTGACATGGCGGCCTTGCTCTCAAAGGTAGGGTTCAAAGTATCTCGCAAGATGGACTTGGACCATACCGCGTTCAGGAAAGCTCTGCAGGAGTTCGGTCGCGCGGCGGAAGGTGCTGATTTCGCAATAATCTTCTTCGCGGGACATGGGGTTGAGGTTGAGAATAGAAATTTTCTCGTGCCTACAGACGTCAGCCTGAGCGCTGATTCCGACGTGGAGTTTGAGGCAATCCCGCTGGATTTGGTGATGAACGCGTTGTCCCGTGTCTCCGGCGTGCGGGTGGTTCTACTTGATGCTTGCCGGGACAACCCTTTTATCGCGGCCATGCGAAGATCAAATGCAACGCGTTCCATCGGCAGAGGCCTGGCTGCGATTGAACCGGCAGCCGGAACCCTGGTCGGGTACGCTGCGAAGGAAGGTACAACCGCTTTCGATGGAGCGGGACGGAACAGTCCCTACACTGCAGGGCTGTTGGCGCATTTGGGTGAACCCGGGGTAGACATCCAATTCGTGTTCCGCAAGGTTCGCGACACTGTTCTGGCCGCGACAGGCGGCAAGCAGGAACCATTCACGTACGGATCGCTGCCTGGCAGGGAAATTTTCATTGCCCCTCCTCGTGGGCCAACGGCAGTCTCGCCAGCCAACAACAGCAGCCGAGATGCGAGCCTGACGGAAATCGAGTTGTGGACCTCAATCCGCGGCTCCAAAAGCAGCGGAGCGTTAAAGGATTATCTTCAACTGTACCCGGAGGGCCTGTTTGTGCCTCTCGCCAGACTCCAAATTCAACAGTTGGAGAATGCAGATCATCAATCGGACGCCAGCCAGGAAGATGCCCCGAACGAGCTGGCGAAGCGGATACAGCGCGAGCTTGGCCGCGTTGGGTGTAATCCGGGAAACCCAGACGGCATCTGGGGTGGAAGGACCCGGGAGGCGTTGCGCCGTTTCGCTCGCCACTCCGGCGCTGAGATCGACATGGCGAAACCGACAACAATTGCTTTGAAGATATTGGAAGGAAGCACAGCGCGCGTGTGTCCGGTGGTTGCCCGGCCGAATTCGATACAAGAACCCGGCCATGCAAATGGCCCGAATACCCGGCCACGACCGACAACGGAACAGAAGCGTGCCGCCGCTGCTCCGAGCGCGAGCAGGCCAGCTCGCGTTTGCAGGGCAGAAACCCACGATGAGTGCAGGGTCCGAGCGCGGGCCGCCGGGGCACGCCGGGGCAGCGGCTTCTGCCGCGATCGAATTACAATCTGCGAGTGACGTGCCTCGGCAGAACTTGCCGATCTGGCGTCCCTCAGCGGCCACGAGCCCTGTTGAAGCCGGCGAGAACCGGCGGCAAGCGGCAGCAGAAAGCTATGCTCCTGCTGGCGCGTCTATTCTAGGCTGAATACCTCGATCATCTCGGCGCGCCCTTTGACCTCGTGATAGCCGCAGGACTTGAAATATTGTCTGCCTTCAGGCCAGTGCTCGACGAACTGGGCGCTGACCAATAGCGGCTTGTCCAGTTTTCGCGTCAATCCCTCAATACGAAAGGCCAAATTCACGGCATCGCCCAGCGCGGTGTTGATGCCTTTGCCCATAACGCCGATAGCAACTTCACCCACATGAAGGCCAATGCGGCAGTCGAGTACGATGTCTTGTTGTTCCCTGACCAGTACTCGGGTTGGCGACGTAGCCGCGTCTTCCGCAGCGCGGAGCGCCTGGGCAGCCTGAACCGCAGCGACACAGACGTCCGCTGCCGTCTCGTGCCAATAAGCAAATACACAATCACCGATGAATTTGTCGATCGAGGCACCGTAGTGCTTCAAGATCATATTGCAGTCCATATACCACTCGGCCAGGAGGGCCGCCACCTGTTCCGGGGACAGCCTGGCGCTAATTCCGGTAAACTCCTTCAAATCAGCAACGAACAGCGTGGCCGGCCGGCTCTTGGGGGCTGCCGGGTTGCCCCATTGAGTTTTTGTGTTCGCCACTTGCGAATCTGGATCGGGGGCAGTCGTGCCCTGGTCGAAAAGAAAAATCGATCTGCCGAACTGGACGCGATCGCCGGTGTGCAGCACACGCGCGGTTGTGAGCGCCACGTCATTCACATAACTGCCATTGGCACTGCCGACATCAACAACCCAGTAGTTCGCGCCGTCGCGCCGGATCGTTGCATGCTGGCGCGAAACTTCCCCGTCTTCCAAGCGTATGGTGGAATGTTCGCCACGACCAACCAGGTTGAAATCTCCCAGCCTGTAGGCCTCTCTGCTGCCCAGTGCGGTTAAAGTTGCCGACATGATCCTCTCCCGTACGCTCAAGCGCGCGCACGCAGGTTCAATATTAGCACGTTACGAACAGAGGCTGGCGACATTCCAGAGGACGATGAGTTCGTGGACCCAGCGTCTGCTGGAAGCGCGCGTGTCTAACAATCCGGGTTGAATGATGTGGCCGAGCGTTTCCCCCACGCTTTAGAGAGAAGTGTCTCGGCCAATCGCGAAGGTCGCGGTAGTCAGGCGTCGTGCTTGGGGAGGCGCTTGGCGTGGTCTTTCTCGGCGTCCGCCTCGCCGTCGCGAGCCGGCTTGGCCTCGCCCTTGTCGCGGCGGGCGCGGTATCGATCGCTTGTCGGATGTGGGGGCGCTCCATTGCGGGAGCTTTTGGTTTCAAGGCGGGTGATGAAAATGTCGAAGCGATTGGGCATCGTCTGGTCAGTGCTCCATCGTGCTGCCGGTGCCGGTCGAGGGCTCGATCTCGAGCTTGGTTGCCTTTGACGGCCGACGCTTTCGCGGCTTTTTAGCCGAGCCGGCGCCGGCTTTGGCAGGCAGGCCCTTGTCCTTTCGCACGGCAAAGCGCTTGCGGCCTGCATAGTAGGGTTCGAAAACGTCTTGTATCTTGAGGCTGTCCATCCTGCTCCTCCCGAGATCAGGCATAAATCCGCCGGGCACGGTTTCGTTCCGCAGTGTGGCAAAGGCATGACAGCCGCATCACTTCGGCATGGGTTTTGCAACCCGGCGTGAGCCGTGCCAAACAGGGCCGAATGCATTCAAGGTCAGAGCCTGATGGGGGATACCGGTGACCGGCGAGTCGGCAAAACGCAGCTACGTGATCGGCCAGACCGAGATACCGGCCCGGCCGCTCGAGCCGGCGCTCTACCTGGTGGCGACGCCGATCGGCAACCTCGCCGATATCACGTTGCGCGCGCTTGAAACGCTCGCCGCAGCCGACATCGTCGCCTGCGAGGACACGCGTGTCAGTCGCGTGCTGCTCGACCGCTACGGCATCCGCCGCCGCACGTCAGCCTATCACGAGCACAATGCCGGCGAGGCCGGCCCAAAGCTGATCGCAGCCCTGCTGGCCGGGCAAAGCGTGGCGCTGATCTCGGACGCCGGCACGCCGCTGATCTCCGATCCCGGCTACCGGCTGGTCGGCGAAGCGCTCGACCAGGGCATTCGCGTCGTGCCGATCCCCGGCCCGTCGGCGCCGCTCGCGGCGCTGACGGCCTCCGGCCTGCCCTCAGACGCCTTCCTGTTCGCCGGCTTCCTGCCGGTGAAGACCGGCCAGCGGCTGGCGCGGCTGGAAGCGCTTAAAACCGTGCCGGCGACGCTGATCTTCTTCGAATCGCCGCGCCGTCTGGCCGAGACGCTCGGTGCCATGGTCGAGGCGCTGGGTGGCGCCCGCAAGGCCGCGATCGGCCGCGAGTTGACCAAGACCTTCGAGGAGATACGGACCGGCAGCCTGCAGTTGCTCGCCGATCATTACGCGGCGGCCGACACGCCGAAGGGCGAGATCGTCATCTGCGTCGGCCCGTCGGACGCAACGGCCGACGAGCCGGCGGACATCGACCGGCTTCTGCTTTCGCTTGCCGCCGAGATGCCGGCCTCCAAGGCGGCGGCGGAAGCCGCCAAGATGACCGGCGGCCAGAAGCAGGCGCTTTACCGACGGCTGCTCGAACTCAAGGATAGTGGGAAAGCCGGCGATGGCTGAACGCCCGGTCGCCAGCCGCCAGCGCGCCTATCGGCGCGGCCACCGCAGCGAGTGGCTGGCGGCTGCGGCATTGATGGTGAAGGGCTATCGGATCCTGGCGCGCCGCCACCGCACGCGGTTCGGCGAGATCGACCTGATCGCGCGGCGCGGCGACCTGGTGCTGATCGTCGAGGTGAAGGCGCGCCGCACGCTGGTGGAAGCGATGGAGGCTGTTCGCTACGAATCGGAGCGCCGCATCGAAAGCGCCGCCGATATCTGGCTGTCGCGCCAGTCCGACTATGGCAGATTGTCGGTGCGCTTCGACATGGTCGCGGTGCTGCCGTGGCGCTGGCCGGTGCATGTCGAAAACGTTTTTTACGGGCGGAGTTGAGGAAGGTCGTCGCCATCCGAATCTTGCGAGACGTCAGCGGGACAGCGCCCCCCTCTGGCCTGCCGGCCATCTCCCCCACGAGGGGGGAGATCGGAAGTTGCGCCATCTTCGCCAACTTCGAACGTTGAAAAAGAGGCGCTGTCGCGAAAACTGCCGATCTCCCCCCTCGTGGGGGAGATGTCCGGCAGGACAGAGGGGGGCGCGAAGGAACTCGACGGAGTAGTGTGGGGGCAGTCTCTGCACTCACCCCCGGACGAACAGCGCCGCAAGGCCGACGGTGCCGATGACCAGCCGCCACCAGCCGAACAGCGAATAGCCGTGGCGCGAGACGTAGTTGAGCAGGAAGCGCACGACGATAAGCGCCGCGACGAAGGCGGCGATGAAACCGGCGGCGATGATGGGCAGATCGGCGCTGGTCAGCACATTGCGGTTCTTGAACAGGTCGAAGGCGAAGGCGCCGACCATCGTCGGCATGGCGAGAAAGAAGGAGAATTCCGCAGCCGCGCGTTTGTCGACGCCCAGAAGCAGCGCGCCGACGATCGTCGAACCGGAACGCGACGTGCCGGGGATCAGCGAAAGGCACTGGAACAGTCCGATCTGCAGATAGAGCCGGAGCGGAAACCGCTCGACGTCGTGATAGAGCGGCTTCGGCTTGAACCGATCCACCCACAGCAGGACCAGGCCGCCGATGATCAGCATGACGCAGATCAGCCTCGGCGATTCAAACAGCACCGTCTTGATGAAGCCATGCGCCAGCGCGCCGATGACGGCCGCCGGCAGAAAGGCGACGAGGATGCCGAGAACGAAATGCCGCGTCACCCGATCACGCGGCAGGTCGACCAGCATCTGCCACAGGCGATGGAAATAGACGCTGAGGATCGCCAGTATGGCGCCGAGCTGGATCAGGATCTCGAAGGCCTTGCCGGTCGAATGGAAGCCGAGAAAATGACCGGCAAGCAGGATATGGCCGGTCGACGAGACCGGAATGAACTCGGTCATGCCCTCGATCATGCCGAGCAGCAGCGCTTCGACAATGGTCTGGCTTTCCATGGAAACCTCGGCGTTCGAGTGAGAGCTTTGAACAATGGCTTGCTTGTCATGGCGCGGAACTCCTCCTATAGGTCGCAGCACCCTGACGGCCCTTTTGAATCGGGGCGGCCCCCTGAATCGGGGCGGCCAAGACTTACCGGCGCAGCCGGCGATTTGCCAGTGCGCTCTATTATCGCGGGACCATGCTGACGCTTTTCCACCACCCGATGTTCGCCACCTGCCGCTTCGTTCGCCTCGCTTTCGGCGAGTATGGCGAGGAACTGGCGCTGATCGAGGAAAAGCCGTGGATGCGGCGCAAGGAGTTCCTGGCGCTGAACCCGGCCGGCACGCTGCCGATCCTGCTTGCCGAGGGCGACGTGCCGATCGTCGGCGCCATGGTCATCGGCGAATATCTCGACGAGACGCGCGGCGTGCTCAAGCGCGACAAGCGGCTGTTCGCCGAGGACCCAATGGAGCGCGCCGAAATCCGCCGGCTGACCGACTGGTATCTCAACAAGGCCGATAGCGAGGTGACGCGTCACCTGGTGCGCGAGCGCGTGCTGAAGCCGATCATGCCGGAAACGGCGGGCGGCGGCTCGCCCGATTCGGCGGCGATCCGCGCCGCGCGCGCCAACATCCGCCAGCACATGAAATACACCAACTGGCTGGCCGGCACCCGCCATTGGCTGGCCGGCAGCAAGGTCACCTATGCCGACCTCGCGGCTGCGGCTGCGCTGTCCGTGCTCGACTATCTCGGCGAGATCGACTGGCGCGAACACGCTGCCGCGCGCGAATGGTATGCACGGGTGAAATCACGGCCATCGTTCCGGCCGCTTTTGTCCGACCGGGTGCGCGGCCTGTCGCCGGTGTCACATTATGCGGACCTCGATTTCTAGAGCGCAAAACTTGCGCGCGCTGATCGACCGCGAGGCGCGGCGCGCCGGTTTCGATGCCGTTGCCGTCACCACGCCCGATGCCATCCCGCAGGCGCCGGCCCGGCTTGCCGCATTCGTCGCCGACGGCTTCCACGGCTCGATGGGTTGGATCGCCGAGACGCTCGAACGCCGCGGCGAGCCGATGGCGCTTTGGCCCGAAGTTCGCTCGATCATCGTGCTGGCCATGAACTACGGGCCGGACCACGACCCGCGCGCGGTGCTGGGCAAGCGCCAGCGGGGCGCGATCTCCGTCTATGCGCAGAACCGCGATTATCACGATGTGATGAAGGGCCGGCTGAAAGAGATCGCCGGCAAGATCGTGGGGCACTCTGGGAGCGACGTAAAAGTGTTCGTCGACACCGCCCCGGTGATGGAAAAGCCGCTGGCAGAAGCCGCCGGCCTCGGCTGGCAAGGCAAGCACACCAATCTGGTCAGCCGCGAGCACGGCTCCTGGCTGTTCCTTGGCACCATCTTCACCACCGCCGAGCTTGCATCCGATACGCCCGAAGACGACCATTGCGGCTCTTGCCGCGCCTGTCTCGACGCCTGCCCGACCGACGCCTTTCCGGCTCCCTACCGGCTCGATGCGCGCCGCTGCATCTCCTACCTCACCATCGAGAACAAGGGGCCGATCCCGCACGAGTTCCGCGAAAAAATCGGCAACCGCATCTATGGCTGCGACGATTGCCTGGCCGCCTGCCCATGGAACAAGTTTGCCCGGGCAGCGTCCGAGGCAAAGCTCGTCGCCCGCGCGGACTTGCGCGAGCCGCCGCTCGCCGATCTGTTGGCGCTTGACGACGCTTCCTTTCGGTCGTTCTTTAGCGGTTCGCCGGTCAAGCGCATCGGTCGCGACCGCTTTGTCCGCAACGTGCTGATCGCCGCCGGCAATTCCGGCGAACCCTCGCTCGGAAACGCCGTGCGTGCGGTGCTCGGTGACGCCTCGCCGCTGGTGCGCGGCGCAGCGGTTTGGGCGCTGTCACGGCTTGTGCCGGCTTCGGAATTCGCCGAGTCGGCCAGCGCTGCGGTGAAAGCGGAAGGCGACGAGGCCGTGCGACGCGAATGGCGCCTGGCGCTGGCAAACCAGATCGAGGCGCATGCATGAGCGAGAAACAGATCCTCATTTTCGGCGCCGGCTATTCGGGCAAGGCATTTGCCCGCGCCAGCAAGGATGCCGGCACCATCCTTGGCACGACACGCGCGCCAGAGAAATTCGAAGCGCTGCGGCAAGCCGGAATCCAGCCGCTGCTTTTCGATGGCGCGCTGACGCCTGAAATCAGGGACGCGCTCAAGAAAACAACCCACCTCGTCGTCTCGGTGGCGCCGGAAGAGGCCGGCGACCCGGTGCTGAATGCGGCGCGCCAGGCAATCGCGAAGATGCCGGCGCTCGAATGGATCGCCTATCTCTCCACCGTCGGCGTCTACGGCGACCATGGCGGCGGCTGGGTCGACGAGACCGCCGAATGCAGGCCGCTGTCGAAGCGCTCGATGCTGCGTGTCGCCGCCGAGCAGGACTGGCTGAAGCTGGGTCGCGACATCGGGCGGCCGGTGGCGATCCTGCGGCTTTCCGGCATTTACGGGCCGGGCCGCAATGCCCTGGTCAATCTCGAAAACGGCTCCGCGCGGCGGCTGGTCAAGCCGGGCCAGGTGTTCAACCGCATCCATTGCGACGACATTGCGGGGGGGCTTTGGCATCTGCTCAAGCACACCAGCGGCGGCATCTTCAACGTCACCGACGACCTGCCGGCGCCGCCGCAGGACGTCGTCACCTATGCCGCAGGGCTGATGGGCGTCACACCGCCGCCGGAAATTCCGTTCGAGACCGCCCAGCTTTCGCCCATGGCGCGGTCCTTCTATGGCGAGAACAAGCGTGTCGCCAACACGGCGATCAAGGCGGCCGGCTATCGCTTCCGCTTTCCCGACTACCGGTCGGCCTTCGACCATATGTGGGTTTTGGGCAACTGGCGCGATGGCGAGGCGCGCAGCCCGATGAAGCGGTCGTGATCGAAATCGCGCGCCGGGCGTGATATGATTCGACCAATTTGCAGAGGGGTTCTGCTTTCATGACGATGTTGAAGCGACCATTGCCCGGCAAATCGCTGCTGCTGAAGCGCGTCGCAACGCGCTTTAGATTTCTGTTTACGCATGTCGTTGTCCCAAAACCGCTGCGCACTTTTGGGCGACATGCATTAGCAGCACTCGCCGTCCTCGCCTTGGCGGGGCTTGCAGCGCGACCTGCGGCGGCCGAGGAACTGGCGAAAAACCTGTTCGGCGCCAAAAAACTGCCGGCCGTGGCTTCGCCGCAGTCGATCGGTTTTTATTCCAAGGGCTGCTTTGCCGGCGGCGTCGCCATACCTCTGAACGGCCCGAAATGGGAGGTGATGCGGCCTTCGCGCAACCGCCGCTGGGGCCATCCGACGATGATCGCGCTGATCGAGAAACTGTCGCGCGACGCCGCGGCCGATGGCTGGCCCGGCCTTTTGGTGGGCGACATTTCGCAGCCGCGCGGCGGTCCGATGCTGACCGGCCATGCCTCGCACCAGATCGGCCTCGACGCCGACATCTGGCTGACGCCAATGCCCGACCGCAAGCTTTCGCTCGAGCAGCGCGAAAACATGAGCGCCACCTTGCTTGTCGACGAAAAGACCCATTTGGTTAAAGATGCGCTCTGGGCGCCGGCGCATACGCGGCTGCTGAAGCGCGCGGCAAGCTATGCGGAAGTCGAGCGCATCCTGGTCAATCCCGGCATCAAGAAGAAGCTCTGCGACACGGTGAAAGGCGACCGTGGATGGCTGCGCAAGGTAAGGCCGTTCTGGGGCCACGACTATCACTTCCACATCCGCATCGGCTGCCAGCCCGGCTCGCCCAAATGCAAGGCGCAGGAAAACACCGCGCCAGGCGACGGCTGCGACCAGTCGCTGGCATGGTGGTTCACCGAGGAGCCGTGGCGCCCCAACAAGAACCCGGACAGGCCGAAAGCGCGCGACCTGATGACGATGGCGAGCCTGCCCGCAGCATGCCAGGCCGTGCTCGACGGACCAAATCCGGCTTCGGCGGAGGCGGTCACCTATTATGGCGACGGCGTGCCGGTCGCGGCTGCACCCGTTCTCACCAAGGCTCCGTCGCCGGCGCGGGCATCGGCAAGCGGCGCGGCAGCCCTCCCGGCCACGGCCAGCGCCTACGCCGAAACGCCCGAGATCGGCATTCCGCTGCCGCGACCCCGGCCGGGGTATTGAGGCCAACAACCAACTGTTGGGGTCGGCGCCCAACTGTTGGGGTCGGCGCCGCCCCTCATTGCCCTGCCGGGCATTTCTCCCCGTACAATGACGGGGAGAAAGGGCTAGCCGCTGCCTTGGCGCCGTTCTTGCAGCGTTGGAGATTGGCGAAACCATCGATGAGAGCGTCCCTCTCCCCGTTACTATTCGGGGAGAGGATGCCGGGAGGCAGGTGAGGGGCAGCGCCAACGCTGAATGAGGTTAGTACGAAATTCGGACCGGAAGTGATTGCTCCGGAACTGACCCTGAAGCGACTTTCCCTTTCCCGGGTCATGCGGTAGTCAACGAAAGAACGGAACGCCACTGGGAACCGGGACGGACGAGAGCATGCCAGACGACGACACCGTGCTGCAGTTTCCGGTCCTGATCGGCGACATCGGCGGCACCAATGCGCGCTTTTCGATCGTGCTCGACGCGGATTCGGAACCAACCGAACCGCAGATCGTCCAGACCGCCAATTTCAACACGATCGACGCGGCGATCCGGGCGGCGGTGCTCGACCGCTCGTCGATGCGGCCCAACTCCGCCGTGCTGGCGGTGGCCGGCCCGGTCGACAGCGAAGAGATCCCGCTCACCAACTGCCCGTGGATCGTCAAGCCGAAAAAAATGTTTGCCAGCCTCGGCCTCGGCGACGTCGTGGTGCTCAATGATTTCGAGGCGCAGGCGCTGGCCGTCGTGGCGCTCGGCGAAGAGCATATGGAAAAGATCGGCGGCGATGCGCCGGAGCCGAATGCCGGGCGCGTGGTGCTCGGCCCCGGGACCGGGCTTGGCGTCGCCGGCCTGGTGCACGCGCTGAACCACTGGATCCCGGTGCCCGGCGAGGGCGGGCACATGGATATCGGGCCGCGCTCGCCGCGCGATTTCCAGGTGTTTGCGCATATCGAGAAGCTCGAGGGCAGAATCTCCGGCGAACAGATCCTGTCCGGGCGCGGCCTGGTCAATGCCTACCGGGCGGTGGCCAAGGCGGACGGCAAGCCGGCGCCGTTGACCACGCCGGCCGAGGTCACCGCCGCGGCGCTGGCGAAGTCAGATCCGGTGGCCGAGGAAGCGCTGTCGCTGTTCGTCACCTGCCTGGGGCGCACCGCCGGCGACCTTGCGCTGGTGTTCATGAGCCGCGGCGGCGTCTTCCTGACCGGCGGCATCGCGCAGAAAATCCTGCCGGCGCTGAAAACCGGCAATTTCCGCGCCGCCTTCGAGGACAAGGCGCCGCACAGCGAGTTGATGCGCACCATGCCGGTCTATGTGATCACCCATCCGCTGGCAGCGCTTTCCGGCCTTGCCGCCTTTGCCAGAAACCCATCGCTGTTCGGCGTCCAGACGGCGGGGCGACGCTGGCGGGCGTGACCCCACAGAGTTTTTGCCGGCCTCGGCCATAGGCAAGCCGGCACCGGGGCGCTAAGAGGATTGCCGAATTAACCCGGCCGCGGAGCCGGACCGACATCACGGAACGATCCCGACTTGAACCAGTCGCTAAACCACCAAGCCAAAGCCCGGCCCGGCGAGGTCGTGGCGGTGATCCGCCGCATTCTCACTGAGAACGGTCGCGACTATCGCTGGTATTATGCTCTGGCCGTTCTGTGCCTGGTGATGGTTGCGGCCACGACCGCCTTCACCGCCTGGATCATGAAGGATGTCGTCGACCAGATATTCTACCAGCAGCGCGGCGATCTCATCGCGCTGATCTGCTTGTTGATCCTGGGCGCCTTCATGCTGCGCGGGCTGGCCACCTACGGCCAGGCGGTGACGCTGGCCAGGATCGGCAACAATCTGGTGGCGCGCTACCAGCGCCGCATCTTCGCCCATCTGATGAAGCTCGGCATCGGTTTCTTCAACGACACGCGCTCGGGACGGCTGGCCGCCCAGATCAACGAGAACGTCAACGGCATCCGCGACCTGCTGTCGATGACGCTGACGTCGTTGGCACGCGACGCCGTATCGCTGATCGCGCTGATCGGCGTCATGATCTGGCAGGATCCGATGCTGTCGCTGATGTCGCTGCTGATCGGGCCGCCGCTGATCTACACCGTCGTCTATCTGACCCGCAGGATAAGGCGCGCCACGCGCGAAGCCGTGCAAATAAACGCGCGGCTGATCGGCGCCATGCAGGAAGCAACGCAAGGCATCGCCATCGTCAAGGCGTTTACGCTGGAGGACGAGCTGTCGCGCCGCATCAGCGACCTTGTCGCCGGCGCCGAGCAGCGGGCAAACCGCATCGCCCGCGTCTCGGAACGGTTATCGCCGATCTCCGACATGCTGGCCGGTTTCGCCGTCGCCGGCGTCATCGCCTATTCCGGCTACCGGGCAGCCGTCGGCGGCCAGCCGCCCGGCGCAGTGTTTTCCTTCATCACCGCACTGCTGCTTGCCTACGACCCGGCCCGGCGGCTGGCGCGCATGCAGGTCGGCATGGAACGGGCGCTGGTCAATGCGCGCATGATCTACGAGTTGCTCGACCTCGAGCCGCAGCAGGGCGACGCGCCCGGAGCGGCAGAGGCGAAGATTACCCGGGGCGAGGTGCGCTTCAACAATGTGTCGTTCGGCTATGTCGCCGACGCTCCGGTGCTGCAGGATCTCAGCTTCGTTGCCGCCGCTGGCAAGATGACGGCCATCGTCGGCGCCTCGGGCGCCGGCAAGTCGACGCTGGTGGCGCTGCTGCAGCGCTTTTACGATGTCGAGGCGGGCAGCATCGAGGTCGACGGCCAGGACATTTTAGAAGTGACCAAGCAGTCGCTGCGCCGCTCCATCGCCTATGTCTCGCAGCAGCCCTATCTGTTCGAAGGCAGCATTCGTGACAACATTCGCTACGGGCGGCTGAGCGCCAGCGACGCCGAGATCGAGCTGGCCGCGCAACAGGCCGAGGCCGATGGCTTCATCCGCCAGCAGCCGCAGGGCTATGACACCCCTGTCGGCGAAGGCGGCCTGACGCTGTCGGGTGGCCAGCGCCAACGCCTGTCGATCGCTCGCGCCATCGTGCGGCAGGCGCCGATCCTGCTGCTCGACGAGGCGACCTCGGCGCTCGACAACGAAGCGGAAGCGCGCGTCCAGCAGGCGCTGACCCAGATCATGGCGGGGCGCACGACCATCGTCATTGCGCACCGGCTGTCGACCGTGGTCAATGCCGACCATATCATCGTGCTGGACCAGGGCCGGCTGGTCGAGCAAGGCACGCATGCCTCGCTGATGGCCGACCCGCACAGCGTCTATGCCCGGTTCCATCGGGTGCAGGGCAACAAGGGGCTGGGGCTTGTCGACGACGGCAAGCCAATCCAAACTCCGGGGCAACGCGCCAAAAAGGCGGTCGGGAGAACTTTATGAGCGGCACAAGCGAATCCCCCGTCAGTGAAATGGGCCTGGTGGTGGTCGGCGCGGCCGGTCGCATGGGCCAGGCGCTGATCCGCGCCATCCACACCATTCCGGGCGCCCGCGTCGCCGGCGCGATCGAGCGGGCCGGCTCGCCGCATCTCGGCAAGGATGCCGGCGAACTGGCCGGCATCGGCACTATCGGCGTGGTGATCGGCGACGATCCGCTGCCGGCTTTCGCCAGGGCCGACGGCGTCCTCGATTTCACCAGCCCGGCGGCGACCGTGAAATTCGCCGGCTATGCGGCGCAGGCGCGCATCGCCCATGTCATCGGCACCACCGGCTGCTCGGCGGACGACAACTCAAAGATAGCGGCGGCGGCGCGCCACGCGACGATCGTCAAGTCAGGCAATATGAGCATCGGCGTCAATCTGCTGGCGGTGCTGGTGGAGCAGGCGGCGCGCGCGCTCGATGCCGACGATTTCGACATCGAGATCCTGGAAATGCACCACCGGCACAAGGTCGACGCGCCGTCGGGAACGGCGCTGCTGCTCGGTGAAGCCGCCGCCGCTGGGCGCGGCATCGATCTTGACGGGAACAGCGTGCGGTCGCGCGACGGCCATACCGGCGTGCGCAGGACCGGCTCGATAGGCTTCGCCACGCTGCGCGGCGGTTCGGTGGTCGGCGACCACAGTGTTCTGCTGGCCGGCACCGGCGAGCGCATCACGCTCGCCCATCACGCCGAGGACCGGGCGATCTTCGCCCGCGGCGCGGTCAAGGCCGCACTGTGGGCGCGCGGCAGGAAGCCGGGACTGTATTCGATGCGCGACGTGCTCGGACTCGCCTGAGACGATCTCATCCACCAACTGAAGGAGCAAAAATGTCGGGAACTCTCGTGCTCGTGCGCCATGGCCAGAGCGAATGGAACCTGAAGAACCTTTTCACCGGCTGGCGCGACGTCGACCTGACCGAATTGGGCCACGCCGAGGCCAGGGAGGCGGGCGCCAAGCTGAAGGCGCGCGGCATGAAATTCGACATCGCCTTCACCTCGTCGCTGATCCGGGCGCAGAAGACCTGCCAGCACATTCTCGACGCCGTCGGCCAGAGCGATCTCGAGACCATCCGCGACCAGGCGCTGAACGAGCGCGACTATGGCGATCTCTCCGGCCTCAACAAGGACGACGCGCGCCAGAAATGGGGCGAGGAGCAGGTGCATGTCTGGCGCCGCTCCTACGACGTGCCGCCGCCCGGCGGCGAAAGCCTGAAGGACACCGGCGCGCGCGTCTGGCCCTATTATCTGCACGACCTGCAGCCGCATGTGCTGCGCGGCGGCACAGTCCTGGTCGCGGCGCACGGCAATTCGCTGCGCGCGCTGATCATGGCGCTGGACGGCAAGTCGGGCGAGGAGATCGTCAGACTGGAGCTCGGCACCGGCGTGCCGGTCATCTACAAGCTCAACGCCGATTCGACGGTGGCATCCAAGGAAGTGCTGGCCGGCTGAGCCGGCGGGGCAGCTTTCAAAAAAGCGCGTTGACACTCACCGTTTGCCCGCCTAAAGAGCCCGCACCAGCCCAGATGGCGGAATTGGTAGACGCGCACGGTTCAGGTCCGTGTTCCGCAAGGAGTGGAGGTTCGAGTCCTCTTCTGGGCACCAATCCCTTTGTAAGCTCTTGATTTCCTGGAAACCATAGGTTTCCGGGTCATCGGCTGCTACACAAAGCTGTCGCCTTGCGAATGACCTCACCCAACAAGGCGTCCTGATACGCCCCCTGGTTCGTTAGGCGCATGCCTGCGGACATCTTGCAAGTTGTCGCGCGGCGGCCGTGTTTGAGCGTCTTCCCATACGGAATGTCATCGAGTAGCGTGCAGGCGCGGCTGTGACGGCGCTCTCCTTGGCGAATGCACTGCTGCACCTTCAGCAGTTGCCGTCAGACCATTGGGCTGCTGTCACGACCCGGTGCTTGCCGAGACAATTTGTTCCCGTCCCGGTTCATTTCAGCACCGAAGCGAGGGGAAAGAAATGCACAACCGATTGCGGCAGTGCCTGCGGAGAATGTCGCTTGCGGCATTGATGCTGGCGGTAAACATCCCGGTCCACGCGGCTGATCTCGTCATTGCCATGCCGAACTGGCCGTCGGGCCAGGCGACGGCAAACATTCTCAAGGTCAGCCTGAAGCAACATTTCGGGCTCGATGCCGATGTGCGCGAGATGGGGACGCTTATTGCCTTTGCCGGCCTCAATTCGGGCGAGGTGGATATTCATCCCGAAATCTGGCTGCCCAACCTGGACAATCTGGTGAAGAAGTATGTCGACGGCGCCGGCACGGTAGCCATCAGTCCCATCGGTGTGCCGGCATGGCAGGGCATATGCGCCACCCGCGAAACGACCGACAAATTTGGCATTCGCGACATTTCGGATCTCACCGACCCGCGCAAAACCGCCGCGTTGGACACGGATCGGGACGGACGCGGAGAACTCTGGATTGGCGCCGAGGGTTGGTCCTCGACGGCGATCGAGCGTGTCCGCGCCAACAGCTATGGCTACGCCGAGACAATGACATTGCTGGAGACGCCGGAGGATGTCGGAATGGCGGCTGTCGATGCCGCGGTTGCCACGGCTCATCCGATGGTGTTTGCCTGCTATGCGCCGCATCACGTGTTTGAACTGCACGAAATTGTCCGGCTTGCCGAGCCGCCTTTTGACCCAGCAAAGTGGAAGATCGTGCTGCCTTCCGAGGACCCGCTCTGGGTCTCGAAGTCCAGCGCGCCGGTGTCATGGGATACGGCACATTTCCACATCGCTTACGCCACCTCGCTGCGCAAGAAATATCCTGAGGTGGTCGCGTTCCTGGAACGGGTCGCCCTCAAGCCCGAGGACGCCACCAATATGAGTTATGCGCTCCAGGTGGAGCGTCAGGATCCTTACGAGTACGCCAAACAATGGTTCGCCGCGCAGGGCGCTCGGGTGCAAGGGTGGGCAAATCCATGACCGGAAAGCTGACGATCGCGGGACGCACCGCTCTCCAGCGGCGCTCCCTGACGGCAATTGTCGCGGTAGCGCTCGGTCTTGTCGCGGTGGCGGCGCTGGCTGCCGGAACCCAGGTTTTCGATCCGAAAACCCGCAAATGGGTGGACTATGACCGCGCCAAGGCGCGCAAATACTATGCCGCACATAATCAAGTGCCAGAGGCGTTTCGCCCGCAGATGGTCAAGTTCCGCACCGCGGAAGCGCCCGGTACGATCATCATCGACGGCAACCAGCATTTTCTCTACCTTGTGCAGCCGGGTCAGCGCGCCATGCGCTACGGTATTGGCGTCGGCCGGGAAGGCTTTGGATGGGCCGGAATCGTGCGCGTCGGCCGCATGGCGGAATGGCCGACCTGGACGCCGCCGGCCGAAATGGTCGCTCGCGATCCGAATGCTGTCAAACATGCGGGAGGCATGCCGGGAGGGCCCGACAACCCGCTCGGCGCCAGGGCGCTCTATCTGTATGAGCGCGACCAGGACACGATCTACCGGATACACGGCACGCCGGAGCCGTGGACGATCGGGCTCGACGTGTCATCAGGCTGCATCCGGATGCGGAACGACGACATCACCGACCTGGCATCACGCGTCAAGGTTGGGGCCAAGGTCATCGTTCTCATGCAGGGGGCGGCACTTTACAAGGGTGTTTGAAGCCGGGGTGTTTGAAGCCGGGGGGTGTGAAGCCGGGGTGTGTGAAGCGGCATTCGGAGAGGGACAAGCAATGTCGGCAAAACCTGCAGTGAGAACTTCGATCCGGGCAACAGCAATTGGATTCCTGGCGGGGGCCTTGAGCGCTTGCGTCAGCACGCCGCCGCCGCCGCCGCCTCAGGACCAGATGTCCAGGACCCAGGTCGAGACGGCCCCGGCCGACCTTCAGCTGCTTTGCGCCGACGCAGCCGCCAAGGCGAGCGGTGCCGACAGCAGCAAAATACTTCCGGTTTCGTCGAGCAAGATCGATTCCACAACCTATCGGGTCGAACTCGATGCCAGCGGCAAGAAGACAAGCTGCCTTGTCGATACCGAAGGCAATGTCAAATCCGTTCAGCCCACCTGATCGGCTCTGGTCGAAGGATTTTGCGGCGATCTGACGATTGCCGCGAACGTGGCGTCATCTTCGGACGTGACGATTGGTGGCGGCCAGCCGCGGCGAGGTTCAGACACTAGGAGAAAAAGCCCGGCCGACGGCAGCGTGTCTCAACCCAGCGGCATCATCGCGATTGGCAGGTTCGGGCATTCGCTGTACCATTCCTGCGCCGGTCGGCGAAATTGCGCGTTTCGGCAAGGGAGAAACGTCCATGTTACGATCAATTTCGCTCGCGGTTTTCCTGGCGGTCGTTCCTGCCGCAGCCTTTGCAAATTCATGCCCGACCATCATGGCCGCGATCGACGCGGCGTTGCCGACCGCGACGCTGGCCGAGGCCGACATGAACAAAGTCAAGGAACTGCGCGCCCAAGGCGAGAAATTGCACGCCGCCGGCGATCATGCAGGATCGGAGGCTGCGCTCAACCAAGCCAAGTCGATGCTCGGCATATAATTGCGGCAAGCCAGCTGAGAGAAGCGCGAGAATGCAGCGGCTCAGGATAAATGCTGATCTGTAGTGATCCTTCGCGCCCCCCTCTGTCCTGCCGGACATCTCCCCCACTTGGGGGGAGATCGGCCGTCATCACCGCCTTCGCGAACCGCCACCGTTGCAGGAGCGAGCGGTGCGCCCAAGCTGCCAATCTCCCCCCTTGTGGGGGAGATGTCCGGCAGGACAGAGGGGGGCGCCTCGCTCCGCCATAAAAGGTTCTGCACCGTCGTGACGCTCTGATGTAACGGCATGGATCCCAGGGTCTCCGCGACGTCGCTTCGCTCCTGCTCCGCCCTGGGATGACGAAGGGAGGGGTGTTTCGGCTAATCCTGGAGGTTTGCGATTGCCACTGAGATTCGCCGCTGAAAGTGCTGTGGACCTTCGCTGCCGGCCAGTCGGGCAGACAAATCTCCAACGCTGGCGATTGGCATAAACCACCACGACTTCGTCATCCTAGGGCGAAGCAAGGAGCGAAGCGACGCGGCGCAGACCCTAGGATCCATGCCGTTGCCTTGCGGCAGTGCTCCAGCGGAGCAGGACCAAACGCTACCTAGGCCGAGTCAGGGCCGCGTGGGTTGGTTCACCCCAGCCCAATCCGCCTGGCGCCCTGCCGGAACATCGCCTCAGCGTCCGGCTCGAAGCGGAAGGTGCCGATGAAATCGTCGGCACAGTAATTCGGCAGCGTCTTGCGGATGGCGGCCGCGAAAGTGCGGGCCTCGTCAAGCCGCCCCGCCAGCGCAAGGCAGTGCGCCGCGATCGCCAGGATGATGGCATGCGCGTTGGGACGGGCGGCGGCCTTCAGCGCCCATTCGGCGGCCTCGTCGAACTGCCCGAGGCGGACATGCGCCATCGCCCTGGCGCCGAGCATGCCGAACAGCAGCGGATCGAACGGACTTAGATGGCGCGAGTGATCGGATGAACCGATCGCCGCGTTCGGATCACCCGACTGCGAGTGGACAAACGAAAGCGCGTAGTGGCCGAGCGCAAAGTTGGGGCTGAGATCGACGGCCCGTTCCAGCTCGATGAGCGAGCCGTCCTGCTCGCCGCGCAACCACAGCGCCCGGCCCATGGCCCAGTGCGCGGCCGGATTGTGATCGTCGACCAGAAGACTTTGGCCGGCGGTCTCGAAGGCGAGCGCGCTTTCCTGGTCGCGGTCTCCCCAGCGCTGAAAGGCGTTCTGCCAATGGGTGAAGGACAGGCCGGCATAGGCGCGGGCGAAGGTCGGATCGAGCTTCAGGGCCATGTCGAAGAAATGCCGGGCCTGCTCGTTTTCCGTGCGGGTGAAGCGATACATGTGCCAGAGACCACGATGGTAAGCCTCCCAGGCATTCAGCGAGCTGGGGGCTTTCAGCATGGCGCGGTTGCGCTCGACCATCTCGATCTCGGCCGAGATCGACGAGACGATGCTGTCGCCGATGTCGTCGAGGACGGCAAAGATGTCGTCGGGCCTGCGTTCGAAGGTCTCGGCCCAGACGATCCTGGCCGTGCGCACCTCGACAAGTTCGACGCTGACCGCGACACGGCCAGCCTGGCTGCGCACCGTCCCGGTGGCGACGTAGTCGACATTGAGTCGCCGGCCGGCATCTTCCGGCGCGATGTTCTTTTCGGCCAGCGCAAAGACCGAGCCGCGGGCGATGACGAAGAAATCCCTGAGCTTGGCCAAACGGGTGATGATGTCGTGGGTCAGGCCGTCGGCCAATCCACCGCGAGAGGGGCCGCCGAGAGGGCCGCCGATCCCGGCTTCCTCGACAAACGGCATCACCGCGAGCGAGGCCTTCGACGTAGCAGTATCGGCATGGGGAAGCACAATTGACGCTTGCGCGGCTGCCGGCAACAGCGCCGGCTGCGCCCGGAGCGTCGCGGCAGGTCGTTCGCTGCGGATCGACCGCCATGCCTCACGAACGCGTCCGAAATCCAGATCCTCCGAAGCAAACAGCTGCGCCGCCGAGGCAAGATGGTCCTCGCAGGCGGCGATCTGCCCGCGTCGCGCCAGGCTTGTCAGAAGAGCCACGTGCGCGCGCTCGTCGAACGGATTGAGTTCCAGCCATGTCTCCAGATGCACGGACATTTCGTCGGCATCCGCCGGCAGCTTGCTGACCAGCTGTTCCAGAATGGCGGCGTGCCACGAGCTGAAGCGGCGGCGTTGCGCGATAAGCCAGCTGTTGAAATGCGGGCTGCGGTCGATCTCCAGCCCGTCGAGGAAGTCGCCGACGAATAGTCTGGACAGGGCCTGCAGCCGCTCAAGATCGAGCGTCTCGATGCCCGTGGCGGCGGCCGAGGCGACATCGAAGGCGTCGACGGAAACGCCCTTCAGATCGAGCGCGACCGTGTCGCCTGATGTTTCGATCCTGTGGCGATCGGGTTCGTCAAGAATGCCCCTGAGCTTGCTGAGGCACCAGCGAAGCTCGCCGCGCGGATCGTTCGGCACATCCCACAAAAGCTCGCACAGACGGCTGCGGCCGACGGCATGCGGCGCGAGCGCCAGATAGGCGAAGAGCGCGCGCAGCTTGCGCGATGCCGGCAGTTGCACGGTGGCGCCGTCACGGATGACCGTCAGCGGCCCGAGCAGCCGCACGGACAGCCCGGCCGCTGCGCCGTCCAGGCTCGATCGAGCGGATTCCACGTGCGTTTCCACGCTTGCTCCCACGCTGGCCAGTTGTCCTCTGTTTTACCATCGAAAGCGATCGAGGGCATCCGGCAACGAATTTTCCGCGCCGGTTGCCGGCATTGCCACCGTTCCGGGCCGCGTTGGCGGCACCGGAACCGTACTGCGGCAAGGTCTCGAAACCTCGCCGCCCAAGCCGCCGGTTTGTAACCGGCTCGTGACAACGAACACCTCGTGACGACAACAAAAAGGGGAGAGCAGACATGTTGCAGCAACGGAAAATCAGGACCACGGCCGGTCGCGGCCGCCTGTTCGACAGCATTATCGACACGGTCGGCGATACGCCGGTGATCAGGATCAACAATCTCGGCCCCGATCATGTGACGATCTATGTGAAGGCCGAGTTCTTCAATCCGGCAGCGTCGGTGAAGGACCGGCTGGCGCTCAACATCATCGAGGAGGGCGAGCGCAGCGGCGCCCTGAAACCGGGCCAGACCGTCGTCGAGGCGACCAGCGGCAACACCGGCATCGGTCTGGCCATGGTCTGCGCGCAAAAAGGCTATCCGCTGGTGGTGACGATGGCCGACAGTTTCTCCATCGAGCGGCGCAAGCTGATGCGCATGCTGGGCGCCAAGGTGGTGCTGACGCCGCGTGCCCAGAAGGGTTTTGGCATGTACAACAAGGCGGTCGAGCTCGCCAAGACCAATGGCTGGTTCCTGGCCCGCCAGTTCGAGACCAAGGCCAATGCCGCCATTCACGAGGCGACGACGGCGCGCGAGATCATCAACGACTTCGCCGCATCGCGGCTCGACTGCTTCGTCACCGGCTACGGAACCGGCGGCACCGTCGTCGGTGTCGGGCGCGTGCTGCGCCGCGAGCGTCCCGAGATCCGGATCGTGCTGGCCGAACCCGCCAATGCCCAGCTCATCGGCAGCGGCAAGGCGCAGGAGCGCGGCGCCGACGGCGCACCCGCCGCCAGCCATCCGGCCTTCGAGCCGCACCCGATCCAGGGCTGGACGCCGGATTTCATTCCCAACGTCCTGCAGGAGGCGGTCGACGCCAGCCTCTATGACGAGGTCGTGCCGATTGCCGGGCCCGAAGGCATCAAATGGGCCAAGGCGCTGGCGCAAAAGGAAGGGATTTTCACCGGCATCTCCGGCGGAGCGACCTTTGCCGTGGCACGCCAGATCGCCGAAAAAGCTGCACCCGGCTCGGTGATCCTGTGCATGCTTCCCGACACCGGCGAACGCTACATGACGACGCCGCTGTTCGACGGCATCGAAGCCGAGATGGACGCGGAGGAAATGGCTCTTTCGCAGTCGACACCCAGCGGCCAGTTCCCGGCCGAGTAGCAGGAGAGGGAGAAACCACCATGGACGCGACGCCAAAATCCTCCGGCATGGCTTTCGAAGAAACGCTCGACATGCGCCGCCTGCAGCAGGGGGAGTGCGTCGTGCCAATCGCCACCGTGTCCAGCCGGATGCTCGCCGTCACAGAGGAAATGCGCACGGTCATGGATTTTGCGCGAAACGTCCTGGAGGGCGACGGCCTGGCGCCCGATGCCTGCGATTTCATGTTCGGCAATCCGCAGGAAACGCCGTTGCGTGGATTTGTCGATGCATTGATCCGCCACGTCGAGCCACAGGATGTTCACTGGTTCGGTTATAAAAAGTACGATGCGCTGGCGCGCGAAACGGTGGCCCGTTCGCTCAGCCAGGCGCGAAGCCGAAACTACAAGCCAGACGACATTGCGATCACCGCGGGAGGGTTCGGCGCGATAGCGGCTGCGCTGCTCGCCGTGCTCGAGGTGGGAGAGGAGGTCATCTATCCGCGTCCCGGCTGGTTCGCCTATGGTGCCCAGATTCGCGGCGCGGCAGGGACACCCGTCGCCGTCGACCTAGCACCGGGAACCTATGACCTCGATCTCGAACGGATTGAGGCAGCGATCACCCCGCGCACCCGCGTGGTGGTGGTCAACACGCCGCACAACCCGACCGGCCGCATCTTTCCCCGCGCTCAACTCGACGCGCTCGCCGACAAGCTCGCGGCCGCGTCCGAAAGATTTGGCAAGGTGATTTATCTCCTTGCCGACGAGCCCTATGCGCGACTGGTGTTTGACGGCCATGCGCATATCAGTCCGGCCGAGAGCTATCCGCACACGCTGATCGCCTATTCCTTCGGCAAGACCTTGCTCGCGCCCGGCGAGCGCCTGGGCTGGCTCGCACTCGGGGCGGACATGCCCGAGGCCGATCGCATACTGTTGCGCGAGGCTGTCGACATAGCGCAGGTTTCGCACGGTTGGGCTTTCGCCGGCCGTACCCTGCAGCGGGCACTGCCTGATCTCGAGAAGCTCAGCATAGATGTCGCAGCCCTTGCGCGGCGCCGCGATCGCATGGTCGAAGGCTTGAGGGCAGCGGGATACGACCTGCCGGTGCCTGAAGGTACCTTCTATCTCATTCCACGCTCCCCAATACCGGACGACATGGCCTTCGCGGCACGCCTCGCAACTGACGGTGTCTGGGTGCTGCCCGGCAGCGTCGCCCAATTGCCTGGACGTCTGCGGATCAGTTTGACTGCAAACGACGGCATGGTGGAGCGCTCTTTGCCCGTTTTTGCGCGAGCGATCCGGGAAGTCGCAGCCTAACTCCTCCTGGCGAGCAGGAGCTCACACAAGGGCTTCTGGTCCATCGCTTGAGCGATGGCTGGCGGCCCGTTGCAATCGACTGCTGAATGCCAAATTAATAGGTCCTGATCCTAGTCAGGGATGCTTCAGCGCATCGCAAACCCTTCGCGGTCACGCCGGAATATCTGGAATCGACGCCGCGCGGCCTCGCGTCGGGCCAGTGGCTGCATGATTTTGGCCTGCAGACGTCACGCGGTTTCAGGGCGCTGAAAGTGTGAATGGCGCTGAAGCAGTACGGCATCGAGAAATTCGGCCGGCTGATCGACCAAAACATCGCACAAGGCCACTATTTCTCCGGGCTGATCGAGGCTGAACCGACCCTCGAGCTGACGGCGCCGACCAGCATCAACATCGTCTGTTTTCGCTACCGCGGCGACGGGCTGACGGCAGAGCGGCAGAAGGCGCTCGACACCGAGATCATGCTGCGGCTGCAGGAAGACGGCATCGCCGCCCTTTCGGACACGACGGTGCACGGCCAGCATTGCCTCAGAGTAGCGATCAACAACCACCGCACCAGGCGCGACGATCTGGATTTGTTGGTGCGGGAAACGGTGCGGCTTGGGCAGGAGATTTCAAGGCCTGGCGTCGCCGGCTAAGGATCCTGGCAGTCACCTCAGACAAATCACAGCGCCCAAGCGTGTGGGGTGATCGACTGTTGATGTCGGCGCTGCCCCTCACCTGCCTGCCGGCATCCTCCCCGTAGAACGGGGAGAGGGGCGCTTTCATTAATGGTTTCGTTCAATTACCAGCGTTACAGGAAGGGCACCGGCATTGAGGCCAGTGTCCAGTTGATAGATGGGTAACACTTTGAACCGGATACATGGGTTACAGTTTTCCCCCTGTCGTG
>NZ_AYWU01000045.1:0-28614 GCF_000502375.1 Mesorhizobium sp. L48C026A00
TGCTGGACGCTCATGGTGCGCCGGTGCCGTTCGGGGCGGGGGGCGAGCTCTATATCGGCGGGGCCGCACCGAAGGCCGAAGCGCGAGCGGAGGACGGCGCAGCCGTTGCGGTCGTGACCGGGGGGTGGCAGGGGTCGCCTCTCGGGCAGGCCGCGGGCGCAGCCTCTCCGGCGGACCGCCGCCATAGCTGCAAGGCTTCCGGTGACGCCACCCTGCCGTCTGCCGGCCCGACCCGTTCATCCAGCTGGCAGGAAGAGACGGACATCCTCCGGGACGAGCTGATCGCTGAGCCATGCCGCGAGATGGGCCGGGCCGAGATGGCGCAGATCGTCGTTGAAGTCGCCGAGCTGCGGCTGCAACACCAGGGCGAGGATCCCGGCCTCGCCGGCGCGTTGGCTGAGACGCTCGATGCCGTGCCGGCCGGCGGAGTCGGCATCGGCTGCGATGTAGAGGCGGCGGCAGCCGGGCGGGAACGTCAGGCCGGCGAGGTGATTGGCCGAGGTGGCTGCGGCCACCGGCAGCACCGGCACCACGGTCCGGAGCGAGGCCATCGTCTCGAACCCCTCGCCCGCGGCCATGACCGGGACGGTCGCACCGGGCTGGTGGCCTAGCCAAATGCCGTTGCCCAGGAGATCCCCCAGCGAGCGGCGGGGATCGGCGAGCTGCGCCTTGCCCTGACCCGAAGGATCAAGCCAGGTGCGCTGCAGGCCGGTGATCTGCCCGTCGAGGCTGGTGACAGCGGCAATCAGCGCAGGAAGCGTCCGCGTCTCGCCGGTCACGAGATCCCTGTAGTAGCAGCCGGGATGGAAGCGCAGGGCACGCTCATGTGTGGAGAGCAGAATGCCGCGGCCGGCAAGATAGCGTTCCGCCAGCGTGCCCGCGATCGGCTGGGACATGCCGAACAGGCGCCGCGCGGCCTCAGGGGAGCCGGGTGCCGCGGCAGGTTGCCGCTGCGCGCCAGGAGCTTGGGGCGGTGGCAGCGGCACGGAGAGGAAGCGACGTGCTTCATCCGCAACCGCGCGGAAGTTGACCAGACCACAGCTTTCGCGAATTACATCGAGCAGATCGCCAAATTCAGACGTCGCCTCGTCGACCCACCTACCCGCCGGGCCCTTGGCGTTTGCCCTCAGCCGCACATGCATGGAACGGCCGCGCGTGTTGCGGACATCGCCGACGATCCAGTAATTGCCGGAGCGATGGCCATTGGAAAGATATTCGCGGCACACCGCCTCGGCATGTTCGCCAAGGCGGCGTGCCAGCTCGGAGGCCGAGCCCGTCATGATCGCCTCCCCTCAAGCCGCCGGGGTACGGTCGGTGACGCCAACCAGCGTATGGCGGTCGAGGAGCGCGGCGAGGATGGCGGACCCTTGCGCGGTCGTCGGGATGAACAGCCGGAGCTTCCAGAAGATGATCTCGGAGATCAGCCCCAGCGCCTTCAGCCGGGCGACCATCGCGTCGGTGAAGCCGATCAATTCGACACGGTAGTCATTCATGACGCGGCTGCGGCGCAGAATCAGGCCATCGGCGAGTTGTAGTCCGATCCGTCCGTCGACAAGCCCGGTCCAGGCATCTTCCGGCGCGAGCTTGGGTACATCGTCGAGCCCCAGATTGCGGAACATGGTCGCGACAAGGGTCGGCGCGATGTGACGCCCGATGATGCGTTCGCCGGCATCGGTCTGCATGCGATAGACTCGACAGTCGTCGTCCGGCAGCCGACGCCAGATCGGCAGCAGCAGACCCGTCACGGTGTGGAAAGTGCTGGTGGTGAATTCGGGGACGGCGTCGATTTCTGCCTGCCAGAATTCACAGAAGAGTTTTCGGTCGGCGGGCTGCCAGTGTGTTTCGGCAAGGGCGTCGAGACCGAAGCGCAGCTCGTCCGTCGGCCGCAGCAGGCGCACGCGGTGTTCAACTGTGCCGTCGTCGAGCATCAGGCTCGCCGTCGGCAGCCGGATCGCCGCACGGCTGGAGCGGGCGTTCACCAGCAGAACCGATTGCGGTTCCGCCCGGACGATGGCCAGCGCGTCGACGAGGCCGAGCGGTTGGATACGGTCCTTCCGCGCGACCGTCAGGACATGCGACTGCGCGCCCGAGACCGGGTGCGCGTAGACGGTGCGGCGATCGGTGACGACGATGCTCTCCGCCGTGATGGTCTCCAGGCCCTTGTCGTAGGTGCCGGCGGAAATGGCGCCTTCTATTCTTCCCGCCATCAACTGCTCGAACACCTCGAACAGCAGGTTCTGGGTTTCGATGCGCAACGCCAGCAGGCGATTGAGCCAGGTCGTGATCGGCGGCAGTTCGTCGCGCAGGCCGCCTTCATCCGTCGTCAGCGACAGCCCGGTCACGGTCTCGAAGGTCGTGACCGAGCAACCCTCGATCTTGCCCTGGTGAAGCAAATAATAGAATTGGCGGAGTGCCGCGCGGGCATGGGGGCTTTCGAGATTGTCCTCGGCACGGAACAGTCCTGCCCCGCCGGTCTGGCGTTGGCCGCGCGTGATAGCGCCCAGCGTGTCGAGCCGTCGTGCGATCGTCGACAGGAAGCGCTTGCCGGCTTTCACGTTCGCAGCCATTGGCCGGAACAACGGCGGTTGCTTCTGATTTGTGCGGTGGGTCCGTCCGAGACCCTGGATGGCGTTGTCCGCGCGCCAGCCGGCCTCGAGCAGATAGTGCTTGCGCAGCCTCTGGTTCTTCACCCCAAGATCGGCATGATAGGAGCGGCCGGTGCCGCCGGCGTCCGAAAACACCAGTACCCGCTTGTCGTCATTCATAAAACTCTGGGTCTCGGCGAGGTTGGCCGAGCCTGGGCGGTTTTCGACGGCGAGCCGGTTGATGCCGTCGCGGTCGGTCTTCTTGACGATGCGGCGGGAGCGGCCGGTCACCTCGGCGACGGTGTCGGCGCCAAAGTGGTGGATGATCTGGTCGAGGGCGCTACCGACCGGCGGCAGCGATGCGAGTTTTTCGATCATCTCGTCGCGCCGGCGAACAGCCTCCCGGCATTGAACCGGGTTGCCATCTTCGTCGTGGACAGGCCGCGAACAGACATAGCCTTCGGCGTCCGAATATTCCTCGAACAACTGGGTGGGGAAGGAGTGCATCAAGTACCCGCCGACATACTCGCGCGGCGTGACGTCGACATGCAGGTCCGACCATTCCTCGGTCGGGATCTCGGCAAGGCGTCGTTCCATCAGCGCTTCGCCCGTCGAGACAATCTGCACGACTGCCGAATGGCCATCGGCAAGATCCTGTCCGATCGCGCCGATCAGGGTCGGCGTCATCATCGAGGTAATCAAATGCGAGAAAAAGCGCTGCTTGGTGCTCTCGAAGGCCGAGCGCGCCGCCGATTTTGCGTTGCGGTTCAGCGTGCCGGACTCACTGGTGATGTTGGTCGCCTCGAGTGCGGCGGTCAAGTTGTTGTGAATGACCTGGAACGCATCGGCATAGGCGTTGTAGATGCGGATCTGTTCGTCGGTCAGCTCGTGCTCGAGGAGGTCGTATTCGACGCCGTCATAGGAAAGCGAACGCGCCGCATAGAGGCCGAGCGATTTGAGATCGCGGGCGAGCACTTCCATCGCCGCGACACCGCCGTCCTCGATCGCAGCGACGAACTCGGCGCGGTTGGCGAATGGAAAATCCTCGCTGCCCCAAATGCCGAGACGCTGCGCATAGGCGAGGTTCTCGACCGCGGTCGCACCGGTCGCGGAAACGTAGACGACGCGCGCGTCGGGAAGGGCGTGCTGCAGCCGCAGCCCCGCCCTGCCCTGCTGCGAGGGCGCGACGTCGCCACGCTCGCTTTTGCCGCCAGCGGCATTGGCCATGGCGTGCGCCTCGTCAAAGATGATAACGCCATCGAAAGATTTTTTGGCCCCCGACTGGTTTTCTCCAAGCCCTGTCTGGCTTTCTTTAATCCCCGTCGGGCCTTCGGTCCTTCCCGCAGAGTTTTCTCTGTTCCCCGTCGGGCCTTCGTCCCTCCTCGCCGGCTTCTCTCCAGTCCCTGTCGGGCCTCCGGCCCTCCCCGCCTCTTGGCCAACCCAGTCGAGGATCTGAGCGATCCGGGATTTCTTGCCCTCCCGTTCCTGCGAGCGCAGGGTTGCGTAGGTCGTGAACAGGATGCCCTCGGCAAGGCGGATCGGTGTGTCCTGCCGATAGCGCGAGAGCGGCTGGACGAGGAGTTTTTCCTGGCCGAGTGCTGCCCAATCGCGCTGGGCGTCTTCAAGCAATTTGTCCGACTTGGAAATCCAGATCGCACGGCGGCGGCCCTGCAGCCAATTGTCGAGGATGATGCCGGCGACTTGCCGGCCCTTGCCGCAACCGGTTCCGTCACCCAAAAACCATCCACGGCGGAAGCGGACAGCGTTCGCAGCACCTTCTGGTGCGGCCGAGACGACGTCGCAGGTCTCGTCGACCGTCCAGGTCCCGGCGAGATGGCCGGAATGGGCTTCGCCGGCGTAGATGACGCTTTCGAACTGGGCGTCCGACAGCAGGGCCCCGTCGATGATCGCATCAGGAAGAAGCGGCCGATAGGAAGGCTTCGGCGGCGCTACGGCGGCCATGGCGGCCGACTGCACGAGCGGCGTCGGATGCGGCTTTGCCCGTGGAATGTGGATCGACTGGAGCGCATAGGGTTCGTAGATCCTGTCGGTAAGCCGGCCGCCTTTCTCCGGCATCCAGTCGCGCAGCTCGTAGGCAAGGGGGACAGCCGGCGTGCTGTTTGCCATGACCTGGCGGGCGGGCTTCGCCCGCGCAGTCGGGCGGACCGATTGGATGGCCTTCGGAGCACCCGTTGAGACACCGAGGGGTGCGGCTCTCGCCCCCGATCGGGCACCCATGTGCATGGCGGCATTGCGCAGGATGCCGCTGGACAATGCACCGATCGAGTCTGGAAAGCCGCCCGGTGTCCGGGGCGGCAGCGCGGAGATCCAGGAGAGCAGCGTCCCGACATCCGTGGCCTTGCCCGGCGAGCCGGAGAAGCTGGTTGGGTCGGTAGCAGGAACTTTGTCGATGATGGTCAAGCGGGTCTCGGCCGTCGTCCCATGGCGGGCGTAGACATGGCCGTCGATCGCTGCGGTGAAGATGACGGTGCCCTGCTGCTGCAGGCGTTCGAAGGCGGGCCGCCATTTGGGGTTTTCCGGAGACAGCCCGGTGCCTGTGACGGCAACGAGGCGCCCGCCGGCGCGCAGGCGGGCGAATGCGGAAGAGAGGTGCCGCCATGCCGCATCGGGAACATGTCCGTCGACATAGGCCCCAACGGTGAAGGGCGGATTCATCAAGACGACGGACGGCTCGATCGCTGCATCGAGATGGTCGTCGATATGAGCGGCATCGTGCCGGAAGACGGTAACACGTGGAAACAGCAGGCCGAGGAGATCGGCCCGCGTCGCGGCAAGCTCGTTGAGGGCGATCGAGGCGCGCGCCATCTCGGCATGGACGGCGAGCAGACCGGTGCCGGCCGAGGGTTCGAGAACGAGGTCGCAAGATGCGATCGCCGCGGCGTGCGCTGTGACGAAGGCCAGCGGCAAGGGCGTGGAGAGCTGCTGCATGGCCTGGCTCTCGTCGGAGCGTCGCGTATGGGTGGGAAGAAGTTCGGCGATGCGCTTGATCATCGCCAGCGTTGCCTGCGGCGTGGTGGACCGGGACAGGATCGCAGGGCCGAACCGGCGCAGAAACAGAACCTGGGCGGTTTCGAGCGCCTCATAGGCGTCCTTCCAGACCCAGAACCCTTGCGCATCGCTGCCGCCGAAGCTGTCCGTCATGGTGGTGCGCAGTGCGGCGGTGGTGACACGCTCGCCCTGTTCGAGGAAAGGCAAAAGCAGCATTCCCGCCTGATGGATCGCTTGGGCGGTGTCGATGGCGTCTTGTGCCGGGACGCCGAGGGGAGCGGCCGTCCGGGCGACGGCAGATGTGGTCGAAACGATGTTCATGGCGATGTCCTTCGCGAGAGGGGGAGTGGCGCCCGCGGCGGCATTCTCTGCGCGCCAGCCGGGCCGCACTCCTCCCGGCTCCCCTCTCCCTCTGGCGCCGATGCACCAAACGGGTTGCGCTCTGCGCAAAGCCATGACTTGAATGCGCGGACAGGGATGCGGCGGCGACCTGGAGCTGCGGAGGTGATGCGACGGTTCAGAATTGGCAGTGAGGTCTACGAGGAGGGAGCTCCAGACCTGCAGGCGGCGCTGGCGAACGCCTATGCTCGCACCGAGCGTCCGCTATGCCTGTGCCGCGAGCCGGGCTGCCCGATGTACATCGCCCGCATCGGCGACCTTCATCTGATCAAGCGCATGCCGCTGAGCGGCGGCGGCCATGATCCGTCCTGCGATTCATATGAATCACCTTACGAACTGTCCGGGCTAGGCGCCTTGATGGGCAGCGCGATTCAGCTCGATCCGCAAAGCGGCATGGCGGCCCTCAAACTGGACTTCAGCCTGTCGAAGACAGGGAGCCGGGCAGCATCCGTGCCTGCGGGGCAAAGTTCCGCCAGCGTAACCGGTGATCCCAGGAGGTTGTCGCTGCGTGGCCTCCTTCATTATCTCTGGCACGAGGCCGAATTGACGGTCTGGACATCCCGATGGGCCGGCAAGCGACATTGGTGGAATGTCCGCTGGCATCTGCTCGAGGCTGCCGGGCAAATGACGGTGAGGGCCGGACCGCTCGCGGATACCCTGTTCGTGCCCGAGCCGTTTCGCGCCGAGAACAAGGAAGCGATCGAGCAGCGTCGCAACGCGGTTCTCGGCACGGCGCTTCCGCCGAAATCCGGCCCACGAAAGCTGCTGGTTCTGGTCGGCGAGGTGAAGGAGATTGTTCCTGCCCGCTCCGGTCAGAAACTTGTCATCAGACATTTGCCCGGTTTCCCGTTCATCATCGACGATGCATTGCACCGCCGCTTGCAGGTACGTTTCGAGAAAGAATTGTCGCTGTGGGGAGCGGATTCGACTTCACATCTGATAGTGATCGCGACCTTCGGACTGAACCCGGCCGGACTCGCCATTGTCGAGGAGGTCGCGTTGATGCTGGTATCCGAGAACTGGATCCCTTACGAGACGATCCCGGACAAGAGGCTCGTCGACGCGCTGGCCCGCCTACGGGAGAAAAGCGTGAAGGGATTGCGCTACGACCTGCAACCCGACAAGCCGATCGCCAACGCTTTGCTTCAGAACAGGCAGCAGCCGATCGCGCTCTTTGTCGTCCCGGCCGGTGCGGACGAAACATTCGAGGCGTCGCTCGACGAAATGATCGCCGCGCGTCCGGAGATCGGCTCCTGGGTCTGGCGGGCCGGCGAAGGCGATATGCCGCCGTTACCGCTCTGAGCGTCTGCGGAATTTCCAACGAGGCTCAGTATGTCTTACGCAAGGCCCAGCTTCTTCTTGAGCTCGGCATTTTCCTTGCGCAGGCGTTCGGCCAGCAGCTTCCTTAGGCGCTCGTTTTCTTCCTCGAGCGCGACAAGATCACGGAGATCGCCGCTATCTGAAGAAGGCGCCACAGCCCTCTTCCACTGATAGTAGGTCTGCTCCGAAATGCCGGCTTGGCTGACCGCATTCTTGCTGGTCGCACCCCCAGCGATCGACTTCTCGATCTGGGCAAGCTTCTGGGCGCGTTCCTTCTCAGAGTAGGTCTTCCGGGCGGTCCGCACTGCCACCGCAGGTTCAGCCGCCTGGGGCCCTGGTCTCGCCGCGCTCTTGCGGGTCGGCTTGGCGAGCTCTGCCTTCGCTTTCTTTGCTCGCGGAACTTTCTTCTTCGCTTCAGGGGCTTCCACTTTGGCTGGTGCCACTGTTGTCTGAACAGTTTGAGCTTCCTGAGAATCGGCCATGATATGCTCCGCTTGTGGATTGTCACCTTCTTCAGCATCGATGGGTCTTATACTGGAGTCAATGTGCTCAGAATTTGGCAACTGAGCACCATCAAGCAGCTGCGTCATTTCAGTGACAATTTTGGACAGGTCGTGACCACCCCAGATCGAATCGCTTGGCTTTTGCTTGCCGAGCTTCTGTTTGACTTCCACGATAAATGGCCGGATCTGGCGCTTCATAGTCCCTTCCTTGATGTGAGGACGACTCGCAAGCCAAGTCGCTGTTTCTCGTCGGCGAGTATCCTGCGCCTAGGCATCTTATTGCTCTTGCCGAGCTTTATCGGAGAAGGCCAGCGACGAGCAAGCGAGGTTTCACTGATCTCGGGGACTGGCTAGATCACCGGGACGCAAACAGTCTATTGCGAGCCGAGGTTTCATTTGACGCGACCTTCGGAGCTATCCATGCCTGCCATCCACAGGGGCCACTTCGCTCGATCCACCGGCAGCTGACAAATTTCGACACGCTGACGAGGCTCGCATGCTCCAGCTTCGGTAAAGCCCCTCCCTGCATCGAGCGCCGCCGACGCCGTCATTCGTTGCCGCGGGGCAAAACGCACAAGGGACTAACAGCCGTCGGCATCCGATGACTGTGCACAACCGACTGCATCGATTGCAATCCTGATTTTCTTGGGAGCAAATCTTCTCATGGCGGCGGATGAGCTGGACGCGATTATTTTGGGATGGCGGTCGAAAGCGTTCGTGCGCTTCCTCTTGGATTTGCGGAAAAAGTCGCAGAAATCGCCAACAGAAGCCAGGGCGTCCTGCTTTTTGATTTGCGCATCGATGGCGACTTGGAGATGCAGCGGATCGCCGCCCTCCGATATCCAAGCAACCAGACAGGCATTCTGGCGCTGGACAAGCAGGGCTCGGCGATCAGCCATTGCATGGTCAATGAATTTCTCCAGCTCTATCGCTCCCTTGGAGGACTGGAACACTTTGCCGCTGCCGATGCAGGTCAGGACGAGTATCGCCGGCCCGGCCAGCCTCTTCATCGACGCCTTACGCAATGCCGGATACATCCCGCGCGGCAGGTCCTGATCCGAAGTTTTGTTCGGCGACTGATCGATCATATCGTCGAGCCAGTCGGCCACACGGCCTCGCTATGGGCGATTGCCAGGGTGATCAGCTGACCAAGATCATCCGAGTTGAAGTCTAACCCTGATACGTGGCTCGCTTGACTACGAGCATCTCGCCGGTGCTGGCCTCAAATACCGTGAAATGCGCAGGCCGGCGGCGAAGCACTGATTGAACAATGTCGGTCGCCGTCACGGTATCTTGGAAAGCGATAGGGCTGCGTGCAAGCGATCGTTATGTGCGAGAGCGTCTCGACCGTCGGCGTCCGATAGAACGCCTCCCTCGATAGGCATCGCGCCGCATGGCCTATCCGACGCGCCCATTTCAGCGGAGTAGGCGGACCATGCTAATAAGGACGTTTCGCTTCCGAGCGGCAGCCCTCAGGGATAACCTCTATCGGCGCCTCCCTTCTTTGAACTCTGGCTTAATCGGGCGGAGGACAGGAGTTCGTCAATCCCGAGATCCGACAGATCATCGAGCAGCTTGAAGACAAGCATCATGCCTTCCGGCGGTAATGAGAATCGTGCGTTTGCCGCGATGTTCGGCCCACCGGTCTCGGGATCAGGATGCGGGCAATGCCCCTGAGTTCGACAGGCGTCATGTTCGAGATCGCCTCGAGCTTTTCCTCGCGCGTCATGCTGTCGACCGCACCAGTCTCATAGGCGGCGATGGCGGCCCGCATAGCATCCGGACTGCGCTTATCTGAAAGGTCGCAGAAGCCATGGAACCAGCGTTCGCGGCCGTGGATGCGGATCGAGAAGAAGACACTGGTCACATATCCGGCCTTATACTCGGACAGCCCGAACATGCCGGTGCGCTGGAAGAGCGGCGGCAGCAGCGCGAGCATGAAGCGATACTCACTTTCAAGAATCTCGAACCATTCCGCAGCGTAAATCGAGCCGCAAAGGGGATCGACCCGGGCATCATCGCGATGCCGGTTGAACAGCGAAAACATCTCTTCGCGGGTTGCGACGCCGTCGAGCACCTTCCTGAAGGGTGGGTGTGCGGTCATGGCGTTCTCCTGAACGCAGATCTGCGCGGCGACAATCAAGGTGAGACGACGTCTCATCCTGATCGTCGCGCTATAACAGGTCCGCCACGCGCGGCATGAACCGCGTCGTCGCAACTGCTTGGTGGTGTTGTGGCTGTCGACTGGCCGACCCTGCGGCCGGCGCGTGCACCGGCGATGATGGGGTTTGCAGGGTTCAGGCGGCGCGTCGTTCGGAGGAACGCGGACTGTCTCGACCAACCCCGGTGATGGCACGCACGGCGGCCGCGAGCGCCGGGATGTCGTCGAGCATGCCGAGCGCAACGAAGTGATTGGCCCCGCCGGTATAGTCCTTGCGGCCCTTGCAGGTGCGGATCAGGATGCCGTGACCTGAGGACAAACCGAACTGACCGACCTGGATGTAGGCGCGGTCATGGTGCAGGGTGATTTCACCGGAAACGGCTATGCCCGCCTTGTTTGAGCGCAGGTCAAAGCTTCCCTGCGGCAGGGCGAGTTCGGTGGCGAGTTTCTTCAGCCGTGAGCGGGCTGTCGTGTGAAAACGTCTCTTCTGCTGGTCGTCATAGGCGCAGCTTCTGTTCCAGTCGAGCATGTCGATCTCCATGAAACGGGAAAGACCCGGCGACCGCTCACGCGATACCGGGCCCGTCGTCGGGGTGGTTCTATGCGGTGAAGCGATCAGGCGGCCGCGCGGCCCTCGATGACGTCGGCGCCGACCTGATCGGCGGAGACCTCTTCAAGATAGGCTTGGCTGTACTAATTGCTGGCGAGCAAGCGTTCGGCCGCCTCGCGATCCTTGGCGAGATAGAGCAGCTCCGGGCTGTCGCCGAGTTCCTGCAGGACGCGGACCATGCCGATCGTGGGACGCTCGACGATCTCGAAACGCAGGTCACTCTCGACGGACCAGGTGCGCCTGACCGAGACGACTATGATGCCGCCCTGCCCGAAATCGCCCTCATGCAGGGTGAAATGGGCCGGCGAGCTAGAGGTCGCGCGCTCGCGCGGTGGTTGCTTCCTGACCAGGGGACCGACGCCGTTGCGGCTCTTGCACGCAGCGAGTTTCTTGGTGAGCGAGCCGGCGGTTTCGCGGTGCCGTCGCTGTACTGGATAACGCTCCCCAGAGGAGCAGATTCGTACACGATATGTGCGGACATGCGGGTTTCTCCATGTCGGAAAATCGGGATAGGGGGGAACCTTGCGGTTCCGCCCCTCCCACACCACCCTGCGTACGGGTCCGTACAGGGCGGTTCGGCTGGTTATGCGGCCTTGGCGGGCACAACGGAAGCGAGGCCGATGCTTGCGAGGAAAGCGTTCGGCAGGGCAATGGCGAGCGCGGGGCTGTTGCTGATGCGCCATGGGCCGTGTGGACTGCCGGCGGTTTGTGCCGCCAGATCGTGACCGACACCACGGCGCCGCAATTCCGCAAAGCGGGTGCGCCCGCGCTTCCACTGTTTCCATACGATGGATCGCAGCCTTCGCCTGATCCACTGGTCGAGGCTGTGCAACACCGACGGGGTTTCGCAAAAACCGAAGTAACCGCGCCACCCTTTCAGATAGAGCGACAGCTCCTTGGCTATCTGCGCGAGGCTCGCGCCCCGCGTCCGCATCGTCAGCACCCGCACGCGCTCCTTGAACCGGGCCACAGCCTGCGGTGCGATCCGACGCCTTGGCGTCTTCTCGTTCGTGAAGCTGAAGCCGAGGAACTTGCGCCGATGTGGCGGGGCGACCGCGCTCTTCTGCGTGTTGACCTTCAGCTTCAGACGCCTGTCGAGGAGGCGTTCGACACTTGCCATCACCCGTTCGCCCGCCCGCGCGCTGCGCACATAGATGTTGCAGTCGTCGGCGTAGCGCACGAAGCGATGGTTGCGTCGCTCCAGTTCCTTGTCGAGTTCGTCCAGCATCAGGTTGGACAGCAGCGGCGAGAGCGGGCCGCCCTGCGGCGTTCCCTCTTCGATTGGACCGACCAGCCCGCCTTCGAGCACACCCGCGGTCAGAAAGCCACGGATCAGACGAAGGACACGCGGATCAGACACCCGCTTGGCCACCAGCCCCATCAGGATGTCGTGGTTGACCCGGTCGAAGAACTTCTCCAGGTCGATGTCCACCACAATGCGATGACCCGACGCGATGAACGCTTGCGCCGCGGCAACCGCCTGATGAGCCGAGCGTGCGGGCCGGAACCCGTAGCTCGACGCGCTGAACCCGCCGTCCCATGCAGCCTGCAGCACCTGCATCACCGCCTGCTGGATGAAGCGGTCGAGCACCGTGGGGATGCCGAGCGGACGGGTGCCGCCGGACGCCTTCGGGATGTCGACACGCCGCACCGGCTGCGGCTTGTAGGCGCCTTCGAGCAGTTGGGCGCGAAGTTCGGGCCAGTGGTCTTTCAGATGCAGCGCCAAGGCATCGACACTCATGCCGTCGACCCCGGCGCTCCCTTGTTGCGCCGGACCTGCGCCAGCGCCTTCCTCAGATTGTCGCGATCGACAATCGCTTCCATGCACGGTCCGGCCATTGCCGCCAGACTTTCGGAGGCGGCGTTCGCCGCACAGGCTTCGGTCCCTGCCCCAAGGCGGTCGCAGGCTTCACCCGTTTCCGTCTCGGGGAAGGCCAGCTCGAGCTGGGTTTTCCGCCGCATGGCCAATGCGAGAACTCCGTCCTACTCGTCTTTCCAACCGTTCGGGCCTTCGTTCGGCAGACGCCTCCCTACTATGCCCTCTGCTGACTTCTGCACCGCGATCAGCGCGCCTCACGGCGGGCTCAGTCCGGATTTCCGGACACGGCACAGATCTCCCGAGGTAAGATCGACCGCCTTCCCCGCACACCCGCCGAATTTACCACCCCGGTCCTTGATGACTGTGGACTTCGCGGTCATCGGCCCGCTCGTCCGGCCGGGTAGGCCTCATATCCGGTTCTTGTCCATCGGGTCGCGGGTTTGCTCCGCGCTTCCTTCAGACCCCGCCTCGCGACGACGCCCTTGCGCTTCGCTAACCCTTCGCCGTCATCAGGCTGGGTAAAGGACTTACACCTCCAAGCTGTCGATCATGCTCGGCACACCGAAAAAGGGCCCGGCGGGAGTGCCGGGCCCGGTGCGAGCGTGAGGCCGATTATTCGGCGGCCTGGAGGTGGTCCGCATCGTCGCCGTCGATGGTCACCGGTTCATCGGAGGGCGGATTCGCATCGTCGGCGAGGAAGGCCGGCAGCTCGGTGGCATCACTGTCGAGAGCCGCCTCGTCGGGCATGTCGCTGGCGACCGCGACGCGAGCATCGGTAGCCACTTCATCGACCTCAAGGCGCAGCGGCTCCGGCAGCCAGTTCGATCCTTCGAGAAGACGGGCGGCTTCACGGGCCATGATGTCCTTCTTCATGTGGTCGATCAGCTGCGCGGAGTCTACGCCACGCGCTTCACGGACAGCCTGCAGAATCCGCGCCTTGGTGAGGCGCTCGAGGAACTCGAGCGTAGGCGCCCAACCAGCGTCGACCATGTCGAACTGGAGCGAGCGGCCAAGCACGTCTGCATGCTCGAGCGCCTTCGGTCGCCTGTTCCAGGGTTCGACCACCGCATTGAGTGTCAGCGAGACGCAGTGCGCGAACAGCGCCTTGCGGCTTGCTTCGTCGAGGCCGAGAAGGAAGTCCCACAAGTCATCCGCTTCATCGGGCAAATCGCGGTCCCAGGCTTCGTGCCGCTCGGCGATCTCCTTGGCCCAGGACGTCTCGGCAAGACCGTCGACCTGGCTGAAGCTGCCGCTCTTCAGGCTGATCTCCAGGCACGTGTCCGGCGCGAAGCGATAGAAGACCTGCAGGACGAAGGCATGGAGTGTGGCGACGATGGCGATGCCGACGTCACCGGCGAGCGCGTTGCGCAGTGCCAGCGTGCGCTGCGCGGTCAGGTCGAAGACGAGCCGATCGGGCAGTGGCTTGATGTCATCGTCCTCGCCGTCGTCGCCAGAGGTGTCGTTCACCGGCTCGCCGTTGACGACAACACCATCGCCATCGCCATCGCCATTGGATCGCGTTCCGCCGGCGGCGCCCCCTCCCTCGCCCACATCGACGTCGCCGGTTTCGGTCCGCGGCTCGTCCTCGGACCGCACGAAACCGGCGTCGACCTGGAGTTTGCCGTTCGCGGCAAGCGTAACGAACACACCGGCAATGGCCTTCTGGGCGGGATCGTAGGTTTGAGGACGATCATCGATCGCATCGAGCTCGGCGCCCAGTTGGTCGAGCTTCGCCTCGATTGCCTCGTCGGCATCCTCGGCCCGGGCATAGTCCGCATCCAGCTTGTCGTATTCGGCCTTCAGCGCGTCGTAGCGTTCGATCTCCTCGGCGCTGAGTTCCTGCACCTCGGCGTAGATGCGCCGCATGCCGGAGGTGTGGCCATAGGGAAAGCTGATCGCCGCCTCGACCCATTTCCACCCTTCGGCGCGGATCGCCTCGGCATCCATCTTCAGCCTGTCGAAGACAAGCTGCTCGAGGAGCGCCGCATCCTGGAACCAGCCGCCGGAATCCTGCTCGAAGAGATCGCGCAGGATGACGCCGCCAGCTGCTTCATAGGCTTCGGCGCCGACATAGACGGCCCGGCGATCATCGGCCCGGACCGTCGTCTCAGTCAGCAGGCGCCTGATGTAGTAGGGCTCCTGCGTGTGCGAGCCGGATATCCGCCCCCAGACCTGTTCCTGGCGCGCATGATCGTCGGTGATCGAAAACGCCATGAGCTGCTCAAGCCGGATTTCGTCCTTCTCGTAAAGATCGAGCAGTTTCGGCGAGACCGATGCCAGCCGCAAGCGCTGCTTCACAGTCGCAGGCGACACGAAGAAGCGGGCGCCGATCTCCTCCGGATCCAGACCCTGATCGCTGAGCGTCTTGAAGGCCCGGAACTGGTCGAGCGGATGCAGGTCGGCGCGCCGCAGGTTTTCAGCAAGCGAGTCCTCTTCGGCCGAGGTCTCCTGCCCGCGGTTGACGATGCAGGGGATCAGCTCATTTTTGGCCAGCCGCTTCTGCTTAATGAGGATGCCGAGCGCAAGATAACGTCGGCCGCCAGCGGGCACCTCGAACGTGCCGGTCTCCTCGCCCTCCCCGTCGAGCACTGGACGGACGTTCAGGCTCTGGATCAGCTTCCGCCGTCCGATGTCCTCGGCCAGCTGCTCGATCGACACGCCGTCCTTGATGCGCCGAACATTCTTCTGCGACAGCATTAGCTTGTCATAGGGAATGTTCTCCGCGGCGTTCATAGCGATCTTCTGAATGGCGTTCTTTGCCATGGTCAGGTTCTCCATGACGGGCGGCCCGGGGCCTCTCCCCGAACCTCCAAGCCCGTCAGGAACCCTCCCCTCCCCCCTTTGCCCCGCCGGGCGCCTGGCCCGGACGCCGCCGGCTGCCGCAAAGCTTCGCTGGACTGCGGAGGGCAGAGTGACTATATATCTTCCACGAACGTGGAAGGATTATTGTCATGCCGGGGTTTAGCAGCGAAGTGCTCACCGCCAATGAGGCGGCTGCTGTAACGCAGGTGCCGGTCAAGCAGGTCCATCGCATCATCGATGCCGGATTGCTGCGGGGCCGTGTCGAGACACGCCGCGGCAGCCGCGTCATCGTCGGAGCGGGTCTCGTCGGCCTACGCCTCGCCTGGCTGACGGCGGAGACACTGACGCCGGCAGCGCGGCGGCGTATCGTCGAGCACGCTATAGCCGATAATGCTGCGCCCGTGGTCGCGGACGATCCGCTTAAGGTCGACCTGAAGCCGATCACTGCCGGCGTAAGGACCGGCCTCAGCCGTCTGAGGAAAGCAAAGGCCATGGTGGCGCGCGATCCAGCGGTACTTGGCGGTCAGCCGGCCTTTGTGGGAACACGCCTACTTGTTCATGACGTTGCCGACATGCTCGCCAATGGCGATACGCCCGAGACGATCCGTGCAGCCTATCCGCAACTGGCCCTCGACCAGATCGGGCTCGCGGCCGACTATGCGCTCGCCTATCCGCGGCGTGGCCGTCCGCCGGTCAAGCCGGCGTGGCGCAACACGGCGGCGAAGTCGACGCGCGCAATCCGTCTCGACGATCTGCCGGCCGCTTCGTGAAATTCCTGATCAACGAATGCCTGAGCCCAGAGCTTGCGAAACTGGCGCGCAAACGGGGTTTCCCCGAGTCCAGCCATGTGCGCTGGCTGGGCCTCGTCGGCCAAAGACCATATGGTGACCCGCGGTCGATGACGGCTATGTGCTCGTCACGCACAACACGACCGATTTTCGCGGCCTCTATGGCCGCGAGGAGCTGCATGTCGGGCTGGTCGCCTTCAACACCGCACCTGGCCTGATGAGCCTCGATCTCCAGCGCAGGCTCTTTCTTCTCGCCCTTTCCGAGCTCGGTGGCGAGGAGGCATGGAACGAAGTGCTGGAGATTACGGTGGATGTCGAGCGTACCGTCACCATCCATTGATTCAACCTCCCCGATTGACGGACCTCCGCGTTCGTTTCCTTCATCGGGCTGCGAGAAGCCGCCGCTCGCACAACGAAAAAGCCCGCCGCGGGAGGAGGTGCGGCGGGCTTGATTTGGACGACAGCATTCGGGAGGAATAAATGCCGTCCCTGATCGCCAAGGTCGGGAGGAGGTGACCCGGACGAAACTTGATAGCGACAACCTAACTCCCTTCCACGCTCCCGAGAAGCATTAATTGTGCATAGCAGCATTGCGATTTTGTGCAGCGCACACCTAGACCTGAGAGATGTGTTTGCCAGACCGGCAGCGCAGGCTGTGTGCTGCGCGCCGCAGCGATGCACATGTTCGAAACTGGCGGCATCAGCAGCCCGGTGAAGTTTTACTCCCCGCCGCGCGCAGCATTGCAATCATGCTGCCAGATCGAGAAGCTTCTTGGCCTTGCCCTCCATCTCCAGGCGAACATCCTGATGCGGCTTGTCGCGCGCCACCCGCGTAATGCCCTGCACGAAGTCGAAAATCGAGGCGGGCGGGTGCCCTTCCTCCGAAAGCACGGCATCGATGATCTTCGTCGTCTCCGCCTTGGAGAAGCCGCGCTTGCGCAGGAAGCTCTGGCGATCTTCGTCGTCCCGAGCGACGACACGCTCCCGCGAAGCCTTGATGCCATTGACGAACGGCATAGGCGAAGACTCCGCGAACTGGATCAGCGCTGGCTCGGCTTCCAGGGCAAAACGCGAGGCGGCATATTTGGAATGCCGGATAGTGATTTCCTCGAAATTTTCCACGCCCCACAGGCAACGATTCTGGCACACTGCACGTAGATAGAAGCTGGCGATTCCGAGCGTTCGGGCGCCGACTTCGGAGTTCCAGCAATAAAACCCCCTGAAAAAGACGTCGGGCGAGCCATCGGGCAGCTTGCCGGCTTCGATCGGATTCAGGTCATCGACGAGGAAGACAAAGACATCACGGTCGGACGCATAGAGCGTTGTCGTGTCGTTGGAGATGTCGACGTTCGGATTGTAGATTCCCGTTGACCAGTCGAGCACGCCAGGCACCTTCCAACGCGTGTCACCGGTGCCGTTGCCGGCGATTTTTTTGACGGCCGCGATCAGCTCTTCATCGAAAATCCTGCCGTAGTCCGGACCTGTTACCGCTCGCAGCTCGAGGCGTCCGTTCTCGATTTCCAGTGTCTTCACCTGCTCGGCGCGGTGGTTGAGGAGACCATGCTGAAGGTTGATCGCCGCGAGCGGGGCCGGAAGCTGGCGCAGATAGGTGGCCGGCGCGCCTACCAGGCTGGCGAGTTGGCCAAAACTCCAATGCGTGGGGGCAACTGGGGCAGGCGCATCGGGCAGCATTAGCCTCAGGCGCTCCGGATCGTCGCGGCTGGCCTCGACACGAATCAGCTCACTTTCGACGATCCGGGTCTTGCTGCGCTCCGACCGGACCTTCACCGAATTCCGAAGGTCGGTGAGCGACAGGTATCGCTCGTCCGCCGGCCGGTTAAACCATTCTGACGACACGCGGCCGATGCGCTGGCCGCGGCTGACGTCGACCTTGTAGCCTCGACGATCATTGCGTGTGGGCGTGTGAATTTCCATCTGGGTCATGGGTGTCGCTCCTCGGCGGGCGCCGGGAGCCTCTCTCCCGGACCTTCACCCGCCACCGCAGCCCGCCCGCCCTCTTCCTCTCCCGGCATCCGCGCGCAACTGGAAGCGTCGGCATTGCGGCAGCGGCCGCGTCAAGGCTGACATCCAGGAGGGAAGGGTCAGGCTTCAGCGCGTGGGACCAGGCGCCGCTTCACCTTCCGGACGCGACAGAAATCCGCTGTGCTTTCTTGCGCAACAAGACCGGGACCCATCGGGATTTCAGATAGCGACCTGAATTGGACAGGCAACTTGTCTTGGATTGAGCACCTGCATATTCTCTTCGGGCCTAGCCAATACACATATAATTTGACCTCACGTCATGATACGCGAAGACCTTATCGAGGTCGAACCTGAGAGAGTAATTGCATGTCGAGCAGGTTCGTCCGGCCCGTGGTGGTGCAAGTTGGCCGGCATGACCGTGAGCGCGTCATACTCGACGTGAACGAGGCAGCGACGATTCTGCTGCGGAGCTTCCCTCATCAGACGGAGAAGCGAAAACTGGCTATGGATGCATGTCTTCAGGTTCTGCGTGGTGAAGCTCAGCCGCCGGTTGCGAGACGGGCCTTCGTTGTAGCGGCGTTAGAAGCGAAGATCCTACGCAGCGACTGAGGTCCAAATGATGGTAGCCTCGATGGCTTCCAAAGTGACTGGGGAAGCGGAGCTTCACGCCATCACAGCGATGACCGGGGTGGTGCAGCCGGCAGCAGAGCGTCCAGTCCTGCCGTCGTGGGAAACAACCCGAGGTTCATCTGCTTGACTCGACAACGGTCAGGAAGACGGCAATATTTTCGTCGATCGGAGATGGCTTATGCGAAATTTGCCGAGCGACATCGCTGCTGACGTTGTGATCGAAGTCAGTCGGCTTCTCGATGATGCCGAGGATCTCGCGCCTTTGCCGGTGCACGCACTGGTCAAACGGATTCGTACGACACTGCAGACCCGCCTTTCCGATCAAGCGATCGAAGAACTGGTGGTCGAGATGGCGTCGAAACGTGGGTTGCCCATGGTCTTCGACAACCCTGCAGCATAGTCAGTTCTTCCACATCTCTTGTGAAAATATCGGCAAAAGCAGGCGGGGAATTGCCATCGCCCTCGAATGCACCGACAAGAATGGTAGGCCGAGAAAACGGCCATGGATCAGTCTTCAGCCGCCGGGCTGGCGAAGATGAGCCATCGGCTTGACAGCCTCTCATCATGGTTCTCATTTCACCAGTGAAGTGGCAACGCGATATTGGACTTATGCACAGCGAGATCGTCCAACCAGCGGCCGGACGTCGTCACCTCAGTCTACCCATTTCTCGCGCGCAAGAAAAAGGCCGGACCAAAGGTCCGGCCAGGTATGAAGGTTAAAACCTCCAGAGGGGAACGCGCCGGACGAATGGGAGGAAACATCCGACGCAGCGCGCATATAGGTCAGCGAAGGTGACACTTCAACGACGTGCCGACTCGACGTGCCGGTGGGCCACCAGACTTGATCATTTTGGTGCACTGAAGCTTGCTTGCTTGATGCGCTTGCCGAAATCGCATGGCTGGTTCAGCCAGCCTTGCTCAGGTTGCCGGCCACGATTTGCCGGTCCGCCGATCCTGTTCTATCTCATAATTGACCGTTTGGCCGTTAACGAGCGTCGGAACGGGCGAGCCCGCCTCAAGCCCGGGTACATCAGGTCTGCACAAGCCAGACTTTGCCGTGGTCGGCTTCGATCGTCGGATGCATGCCGTGGTTTTCACGGCGGGACCGAGCTGTTGTAGAGTTTGCGCCAGTAGGGCTGGATGAGGATGCCCGAGTCCCGGAGCATCGTCTGAATGTCTTTCAAGACGACCTTGCGCTTGTCGGCGTCGGCGATCGAGAGGGCCTCGTTGACCTTGGCGTCTAACTCGGGGTTCGAATACGCGGTTTCGTTCCATGCCTCGCCGGTGCGGTACGCAATAGCGATCACCTGGATGCCGAGGGGCCGCATGTTTGATCGAGGAGACACGCCGCACGATCAGGTCCTGACCTGTGGCCTTGCCAACGCGAAAAGCGAAACCAACCCGCTCACGGATGATGTCGAGGTGCCGGTTTGTGGCGATCAGCTCGACCGCGATCCGCGGAAACTGCGTCGTAAATCCGTGTAGGAAGGTAGGCATGAAATAGGTGGCTGTTAATCTGGGCAGGTGATCTTCAGCGTCCCGACAGGCTGTTCCTTCCGATAGGTCCTCGCCATGTTCGCGGCCGAGACCTCTGCGCGAACGCGGCGGCAGTAATCGAGATAGACTTGGCCGCTGCCGGTGAGGCTTATGTGCCGGGTGGAACGGTTGAGGAGCCGCAGTCCCAGACGTGCCTCAAGCTAGGCGATGCGCTGGCTGACCGTGGATTTGGGGATCCCGATCCGCCCCCGGCACGGGTAAAGCTGCCCGTTTCGGCGACTTCGGCCACAAGGATCACGTCGTTCACGCTGTCCAAAGCCCCGCATCCTGTTTCGTGTCATTGCTCATTGTACAATAACACGGACAAAATCCCGTATAATCGGAATTGTTGGAACGTTCTCGGCTCGGTAGCCTCATCCGGCGAACAATTCCTTGTAACCGGTCGTCACCATCCAGTTCGCCCGATCGAGATGGCTTCGCACGGTTTTCCGGGCGCGCTCCGGCTCTTGCACCGGATCGATGCCGAGGATGACCTGCGCCATCTCCTCATAGCTCGCCTCGTCGGCACCTGCATCCAGGAGCCTCAGGTAGGTTGTAAAGTGCTGGCGGTCGTAGGTGGTCAGGCTGTCAGACCAGGGCACTTCTTCTTTAAGGCCTGGTTTAACGTCTCGATATTTCATCATGATATTGGGCTCCGGAAGTAAGTGATCGAAGAGCGATTGTTTCTTTTCGACAGCCTAACCAAGCGGATGGGAAACATCCTAGCTAAGACAACATCGCGATCATAATCGCCAAGCGCCCGCTCGAGGCGATATGCGCATTGCGGTTCAACTCCAGGTTACGGATGAATTGCAAAAAGCTCAAGACCGTGCGGCTGCACATCGGGTTTCACGCGGGCTGCTTGGCCATCAAGGCCGTTTGTGACCACAGGATTAATAGGCAAAGCTTTGTGCTTGAATTACCCCGATGCTTAGCATCGGTCCAACCACCGTATTCGAGTTCGTAGCGCCTGCCGAGGGCGCGCTGGCCGGGGCGCGGGTCAAATCGAAAGTCATGAACCGAAGCCCAGCCACCGCATTCTTGATGTGCACGGCTTCGTGAGCTGCGGAAGGACGACTTTGGGCTTCATGGGTGGTGCAAAACATCTTTGACGCTTGGAAAATCACGCGGAAGGGATCGGGATTCAGACCCAAACTCCGACCCGGCCAACAGCGCGCAGATCAACACTGCACGAAGGCGGGATGCTGCGCTATAGACGTCGATGCCGACGAGCATCGCGATTTACATCCGGACTTGCCGTGTACTTCCGGCTCTTGCCGGGGGGCAGGAGAAAATCAGCCAGCTTTGCTGAGGCTGCCAGCGGAGGATTTGCCAGTGCGGCGGTCCTGCTCGATCTCATAGTTGATCTTCTGGCCGTCAGCGAGGGTCGAGAGGCCCGCGCGTTAGACAGCGGAAATGTGGACGAAAACGTCCTGACCACTATTGTCGGGCTGGATAAATCCAAACCCCTTGGTGCCGTTGAACCACTTCACGGTTCCAGTCGCCATATGCGTATTCCTTGTAAGTCGCGCAGAAGGAAGTTGGACAGGTGACCAAGCCCGCGCTCTATGTGGAGGCGGGTCTGCCACTCATGGACAAGGGCCAGCAAGCGTTCGAGCGGAGGATCAAGAAAGTGCCCGGCACGCTGGTGGCGCTCAACCAGGTCATGGCCAATTTCCGCGCTTCCGGAGGCAAGCAATGATCCTGAAGCGGTCCTGGAACGCCTTCTGGCGCAAGGTCGACCTGCCGGCGGCGATGGTTTTCATCATGGCCGCTCTCGCCGGCGTCGGCGTTGCAGTCCTGGTTTCATCGGCTTTGGACCGCCGATCGCGTTCGAACAGGCGACGGTCTTGACGCCAGAGGTTCCGCAAGGAGGTGTCCTCGATCTCCAATATACGAGCGTCCAGAGCCGGGTTTGTGCGGCCACGGTCGAGCGCTTCGTGACCGATTCCGAAGGGACGATCCATGTGCCTTCCACCTATACCGTCGACCGTCGCTCGCTTATCGAAGGCTATCTGCCGGAAGGCCGGGAGACCTATCAGCGCTCCGTCACGATCCCGTTGGCTGCCGCAGTTGGAAGGCGCGCTATGATGCCCGCTTTTCCTATGCCTGCAATCTCTGGCACAAGCTGACGAAGCCGATCGTCGTTTCGGCTCCGTCGGTGGAATTCATCATCACGCCAGCACCTGCCCCGCTCGAGCCGCTGACGCCCGATCAGCCGGCCGGCTGATCGTTCAGAAGTGACCCAGCCCTTAGCTACTGCCGGTTGGTAGACGCGTGCCGGCGGCGCGCGTAGAATTCCACACGATCCGGGCACACACTCCCGTCCACCCCCGTCGTGCCTGGTAAACGACTGATCTCCCGCCGTGCCGAAAGGTGCGGCGGGCTTTTTTTGTTTGCCGTACGGAACAACTTGGCTAGAGCGAATGTTCGGCTCCTGCAGCATCTCACAGACCTGCTACGATCATGTCGTTTCCCGGCAGCTCCTCTGAATGGGCGGGGCTTCTGCATGGTTTTGCGTTTATCGTCTGGGCGACAACCTTGGTCAAATTCTTACATTAGAAACTTGGAACTTAAGTGAGGCAGAAAACATTGTGGCGCCATGGGCAAGAACGATGGCGACAATCTTCCTGAGTGGTTTCCGGGCAACCTGCCCGAGGACCCTGTGATCCGAGCCGATATCGCGAAAAGAATTTCGAGAGAGACCGACGGTCAAATTGGGCCGACGGTTTGGTGGTCAGGAAGGCCAGGCGGGATCGCAATCTGCTCGAGGAACTGGAAAAAGGTGACGCCGCCCTCGACAGCCAGCCGTCCGTGGTTCCGTTGCTCCTGGTTTTGTATGTGCTCTCAATGTTGGGCTTCGCAGCGTACGCCATCGCTGGTTGGTATCTTCCATAGCGCGCTTTGAGTTTCCATTACCCACTCTGGCAATGAGCTGCGCCAAGCGGTTCCTGTCGGATTTGTCTTTCGCCCATGCTGAGCCGTTCGCGATGGTGGCGCGTGCTTCTCTCATTAACTCACAGGCTCGAGCGGTTGGTGCTCCGGCTCCGCATGGTGAAGCACCTGGCCGAGATCGCGCATGTCAAAGTCCTGACCGCACACGGCGCAATAGTCGCTTGGCAGTTAATTAGGCTCTTCCTCACTTTGTGTGGTGATCAGGCCGGTTGAGTGGCAGCATGCGTGCTCTAAGGAGTTCGGAGCCCGCTCTGCCGTACATCGCACGCTTGATCGTCTTCAGGCGGTTGATTGCCCTTCCGCCTGGCCGTTGCTCCACGGTAATTCAATGGCATTGCACGGCGTCAACGTCACGGCGTAGGACCGGCGAAACGCGTGATGGCGACGAGCCCGGAGTTGACGGCATCGTCGATCCAAGTGTCGAGCTTGTCCAATTCACGGGCCCCGCAAAATGCCGCGNGTCCCGGCTGCCTGGTGTCAAACGGCCCCGCAAAATGCCGCGGAAGCGCATGGCAAGCCTGCGCATCGTGGCAAACTCATGTGATCCCTGCTTCAGGACGTCGACCTTCCTCGCCTGGTTGATGGTCAGCATACCCCGGGCATGCAGAGGGCCGCGGCGACTACCGGCGAGATCACATGGCCGGTCGCCGGATCCCGTATGGGGACAGCGTCGCGGGCTGGTTGACGGCGTATGATCGAAGCAGGCGACGCACTGTCCTTGCCCGGCCTCTCGGCGCGGCGCCAGCTTGCGAGAAGCCGCTCCAGATTCGAGAAACTGCCCGTGTCGCCGCGCTGTTTGATATCCGTGGAACAGGTGTCGTCCGCAGCGATTGCCGTCTCTCCAGGACTGGCTAAGAAACGCCTCGAAAATATAAGGGTGACGTCGGCTCGACGCGGCCCTGCGTCGGTCGGGTGGCGTGTCGAAAGTCAGCCATTTAGCGATGCTGCGCCGGCATAGCCGGTATGACGGGCGATCTCGGAACAGGACAGCCCTTCCTTGCGCAAGGCGTGAACCATTTCGAACACCGTCTGCCGCGATTGTCGATGAGCGTGGCGCACCCGGCGCCGATGCGTTGCGTCAANCGTGAACCATTTCGAACACCGTCTGCCGCGATTGTCGATGAGCGTGGCGCACCCGGCGCCGATGCGTTGCGTCAAGGTGCGGATCAGCCTGAATCAGATCGACTTGCGCGCTCCCGATACCCTTATTAGGCAGCAATGCACGCCCCGTGGCGCGGCCCGAAAGGCTCATCTGCTCCTCGATTGCGACCCGCAGATTCTGCATGAGATGGAACCGATCAGCCACCTGGCGCGCTTGCGGTGCGCCCTCACGGACAGCCTGCGCATACAGGCCGCAGCGGTCTCGGCTGACGACCTCGACGGAAGGGTGGTCCCGCAACCACTTTGCTGCACTCTCGACGCTCCGATCATCGAGAATGTCAACAACCGAGCGACGCTCGAGATCAACCACGATGGTGCCGTATCGCGTCGCTCGCCGCCAACTCCAGTCATCTATGCCGACCACCCGAATCTCGGAGGTGCAGTGAGCGGCCGCGGCATCTCGCTTCAGCTGCCGCAGGATACTGTCGTCGCTGACCGGCATGCCGAGCCGTCGCATCAAGCGCTCGCCGGGACGGCCGCCGGTGCTATGGCCGAGCAAACCGACAATCTCCGCGACCCTCCTTGTCCGGCGCGCATAAGGGGAAGCAATCGTCGGCAGACGGTCGGTGAATGTTTGTCGTTCACATTTCTGATGTGCGCACCGCCAACGGCTCAGCCGGAGCTTCACCGTCACGGTCCTGCTCTGAACCGGCAGATCCTGAAGGCTGCGGTTGGACCAGCCATGCCGACTTCGGGTCCGTCGTCCGCAATCGGGGCAAATGCCGAACGCCGGTCCGGCAGCGGAAACAAGCCAACTGTCATCATCAGTGAGCGCGACACCCAGTATTTTAATCCCTGGGCCGGGGGACCATTTTGTTTTCGTTCGCATGCCCGCACATAGCGGCATCCTCGCCAACGGCGAATGAACCACACAAAGTGAGGCAGAGTCCAATTAAGTGCCAAGCGATACTTGGCACTAGCGACCGAGTGCAGTGGGTCTGGTTTATGATGGGGGTTGCGCGAGATTGCCGTTTTGCTGTCGATTTTGATGAGCTTTAGCTTTCGGCAAACTTTGAAATCTCGACACAGTGTCCTCCTTGGCGTGCTGCCCGCGCCAGCCTCGCACATTTCGCGTACGCCTACACTTTCACTTTTCCATTGCCCGACTTGCAGGCAGCGAGCCACTGCATCGCGGAGGTTGCATCTTCCAATATAGCGGCCCGTTTCGCAAAGCCGAAAAAGGCATTGCGCGCTGCGCTTACAGGTATTCGCTCGTCGTATGCATCATAGCACGCCTTGAGGGCGGCTTCGTGGATCAAGTCTCTGCGGTTTCCTGGCCACTCGTTGAGGAAATCGATAGCGTCGGCCAGGCTGGCAATCTCTTGCACGATGTACGTTGCACGCTTAACGAAAACTGGGCTGCGGAAAGCATCAGGGTTCATTCGTTCCTCCCGACCTGCTGAATACCTACTTTGCGTGATGAGCCGCCTCATCGACATCCGCCGAGCATTGCAGAATGTGTTGTCAGAGCGATGACGGTTTAAGAGGAAGGCAGCGGGTCGTAGTCCTCTGGTGCAGTCTTCGGAGGTTCGGAGGGGAGCTTGAGAGTCACAGTTTGGCAGCCCATCACCTCGGGCCATTGGGCAAAGATCTGCACGCTGTCTAGAGCGTGGCTTGGCAGTCTATTTGGGCGCTCACATGCCAATGCGGCTTCGCACCCGCGATCGGTCAAAGTTCTCCCGTTGGTCGTTCGCTGAAGGAAGCCTCGACATTGCCGACACGAGCGCGGCGTTCGGGCAGACCGCCGGCCGGTGGTCCTCCGCATGCAGCGCCGTCGCCTTCTCCCAGAAAGAGCTCTGTGGATGGCTCCCGCGATGCAAGAGGTAATTGGACGTTACGGCGCGTTGGGCGGGTGCAGTCTTCTGTCCGGCCTGTTGATGCAGCCGTTCGAGACTGCTGGCCCTGATGGGTCGGCGAACTGGATCCCATCTGCCTATCAGGCTATGGTGCCTCCGATATTCGACGGGTTGTCCCTGTTCCCGGCCTGACCAGTCTCGCCATCACATCGCGTCGCTCTCACAACCTACTGGAGCCGATCGATCGGCCCGCCTGTTCTCTGTCCTAAAATTTATCTTCTTCGCAACCTTACACCGCAAGGTTTCGCGGCATGACGAGCTTGAGGTCTCGCGCGTACCATGATCGCCCAGACCACACGGGCCATCTTGTTCGCCATGGCCACACTCGCCAAGCGCACGGGTTTCCTGGCGAGCAACGCGACAAGCCGAGGATCCGCTGCCGCCCCTCGAGTTTTGCGAAGGGGTCGGCCCGAGCCAGGCGGCGAACTCCCGACCCGAGCCGAACTGCCCCGGATCGGCAACGGATGCAGCCAATGCTAGAGCCCCTACCGGACCGATACCGGGGAACCGTGCGGGTGCGACGGCAGTCGGCCACGAAGCGACGGGCAATATCCTCGTTCGGCACCGCCATCTCGGCTTCCCGAAACAGCCATTCCTTCAGTTCGCGCGCACCAACAAAGAGATCGTCGGTAGGCAGGCCAAGCTGCATCGGGGCGAGGCTTAGAGACCGCGCCGACGTCGTTCGGACCGCTCTGCGAGCCGGAAGCCGCCTTGCCCTTCGACTTCTCATTTGCGACAGGCCCTGATGAATTACCAAGCCGGGCTGCAGCGGGAAACCTGTCCGGATAACAGGATCACAGCGTCGCCATCCCTGACGCGCAGTGGGGCCGTTCCACCTCATCAGCTTAGCCTAGGGCTCTCATAGTGCGTCGCAACATTTTGATGCTGCGATGCGGAACTTTCCGATAAAGCGGCAGTTCTCTATGCTTCTAGCACGCGAGGGCTCGATGAGGCGCTACAAGATTCTGCCGTCGGAATCAGGGCTGTGGTCGGTGATCGATAGCCTGACAGGGCTTCCCGCCGAGAGATACGGTCGGCCGCTCACCGGGCTGACGCGGTACGAGGCCGAAGAGGCTGCCTTTAACCTCAGCGAGAGCACTCCGCCATGGATGGCCAGGGTCAGACATCGCAGGCGTTAATCAAGGCTGCCGATTCCACAGATGGTCGGAGCGATGCGCCTCCACTCTCAGCACACCCGATCGCGTAGCCTCTCACCTCTTCCTTCGGGATGAGCGCGTCATGGCAGGGGCGCTTGTGCTCTCCAGTTCGCCGTACCATAAGAGATCCGGATCGTCGCGGTGCGCCATCACCGGCGCGAAATCCACGAGGGGCCGACAGCTTCATCTTTTCGGCAAGTGCGGTGAGGTCGCCACGAAACGGCTGGGATGTTCGACCCGTATGGGCACATCGACGAGATTAGAGTGAGGACGCGGGATTTTCTCTAGCCTCCTGGGCACTGCGGGTTCGGCGTGGACGTCGGAGGGACCTTTACCGATCTATCGCTGGTCAACGAGCTCACGGGTGAGTTGCACCACTTCAAGACGCCTACGACATCGCAGGAATCCGACGGCTGACGAATTTCTTTTGAGGTCCGGACTGTCTGTAACCGAATAGCCACAGCCTTTACCCAGCGTCATCACGTGAGGACTGACGGGTGGTTCGCGTAGCCATGTTCGTGCATAAGCACACCTGGAATGAATTCCTCCCTGTGAAACAACCATGACTAGTCGTTTTCGCTTGGAATCTTCGGCGCTGAACGGTGTTCGAACCTCGGCCGTTGAAGGGGTTTCGGAGTTGGACTGTTCCGAGGGGATCGAGGCGTTGATCGATGCCGCCAGCGCGGATGCCGTTGATAAGGCGCGTGTTTCGCTGGATCAGTTCAAAGGTAGGTCGGAAGCAATCGGTCCAGCAATTGACGAATTCCTGCTTGATCTGATGACCCTTGTGTTTGTTGCAGAAACCACCCGCGAAAGATTCCACAATCCGGTGCAGCGGTTGGTGCGCATGAGATTGACCAGGATCAGGCTGTTGTTGGGGCGCGGCGATGAGAAGGAGCAACCGCTATGCCAAAAAGCCGCCGCTTGATCCCGATGTCGCGGACGAGGCACCCCAGTCCCCGATCCTGACGGGCTATGACAAAGAACACTTGTGACCTATCTGCGTTTGCTCGACGCAGCGGCGGACGATGCCGATTGGCGCGAAATGGCGCCTGTCGTGCTGCATATCGATCCTGAGTGCGAACCGGACCGGGCACACAGAGCTTGGGAAACTCACCTGGCGCGGGCGCGCTGGATGACGACGACCGGATATCGGTTTCTATTGCAAGGCAGTGCGCCGCACTGACTTTGCAGACCGTCTCGAGATCTCGCAAGACGATGTCTGCCTCGGCTGTTCTGCCGCCCTCGCGCCGAGGCCAGACTGTCGCCCAAGGCTCTTTCATGGCGCTCAGGGATGTAGATCATCTTGAAATTGTATTGCCGCGTAAACCATCGTTCGA
>NZ_AYWU01000046.1:0-26085 GCF_000502375.1 Mesorhizobium sp. L48C026A00
GGGGGAAAACTGTAACCCATGTATCCGGTTCAAAGTGTTACCCATCTATCAACTGGACACCGGCAGGCGGATGAAGGGCGGCGCAACGCGCGAGTGTGATCTTGGCGGCCATACGGCAACGGTCAAGCCGCCTTGTCGCGGACCTGGTAATCCTTGACCGCGGCGAAGCGGATCGCCTTCCAGCGCTCGGCCTCGTAGTTGAGCGAAAAGGCGTGCTGGGCAAGAAACACCGGATCGTGGTCGAGGTCGCGGGCAATGTCGCCGCGATGCGCCTCGATGAAGCGATGCACCTCGGCCTTGTCGTCGGCCGATATCCAGCGGCAGACGGAAAAGCGCGACATCTCGAAATCGACCGGCAGCGTGTATTCGATATTCAGCCGCTCCTTCAGCACGTCGAGCTGCAGCGCACCGACGACGCCGACGATTGCCGGCGAGCCGTCTTCTGGCGAGAACAGTTGCACGACGCCTTCCTCGGCCATCTGGTGCAGCGCCTCCTTCAGCTTCTTGGCCTTCATCGCGTCGCCGAGCCGGACGCGGCGCAGGATTTCCGGCGCGAAATTCGGCACGCCGCGGAACAGGATCTCCTCGCCCTCGGTCAGCGTATCGCCGATGCGCAGCGTGCCGTGGTTGGGGATGCCGACGACGTCGCCGGCAAAGGCCTCGTCGGCGGTGACGCGGGTGCGGGCGAAGAAAAATTGCGGCGCCGACAGGCTCATCGGTTTTCCCGTGCGCACCAGCTTGGCTTTCATGCCGCGCTCGAGCTTGCCCGAGCAGACGCGGACGAAGGCGATGCGGTCGCGGTGGTTGGGATCCATGTTGGCCTGGATCTTGAAGACGAAGGAGGTCATCCTATCCTCGGTCGCCTCGACTTTGCGGGTATCGGCTTCCTGCGCGCGTGGCGGCGGCCCGTAGGCACCAAGCGCCTCGATCAGGTCGCGGACGCCGTAATTGCGCAGCGCCGAACCGAAATAAACCGGCGTCAGATGGCCCTCGCGAAACGCACCGATGTCGAGCGGGCGGCAGGCTTCGCGCGCCAGCTCCAGCTCCTCGATGAAAGCCTCGCGCTCGTTCTCCGGCAACAGGCCGGCGACGCGGTTGGAGTCGGGACCATTGACCGGCGTGCGTTCTTTCTCGGCGTCGCCCTTGCGCACCGCGTTCAGCGCCAGATGATAGGTGCCGGAAAAGGTTTTGCCGCGGCCGATCGGCCAGGTGATCGGTGCGGTGTCCAGCGCCAGCTTCTGCTCGATCTCATCGAGGATCTCGAACGGGTCGCGGCTTTCGCGGTCCATCTTGTTGACGAAGGTGATGATCGGGATGTCGCGAAGCCGGCAGACCTCGAACAGTTTTAGCGTGCGCGGCTCGATACCCTTGGCGGCGTCGATGACCATGACCGCCGCATCGACCGCCGACAGCGTGCGATAGGTATCGTCGGCGAAATCCTCGTGACCGGGCGTATCGAGCAGGTTGAAGACATTGTCCTCATACTCGAAGGTCATCACCGAGGTGACGACCGAAATGCCGCGCTCGCGCTCGATCTTCATCCAGTCCGACCGGGTCTGGATGCGATCCTTCTTGGCCTTGACCTCGCCGGCAAGCTGGATGGCACCGCCGAACAAAAGCAGCTTTTCGGTCAGCGTCGTCTTGCCGGCGTCCGGATGCGCGATGATCGCGAAAGTGCGGCGGCGCGCCACCGCGTTCGTGATGTCTTCAGCCAATTTATGGAATCCCATGTGGTGCGCGGGCTTCTAGCAGCGCTTTTGCAGCCTGTCGAACAATTTTGGGCGGTTGCCCCGCCTTGAGATAGGTCCGCCGCAATGGCATCAACATGAGGCGGTTCGATAAAGGTCCATCCATGAGCGCAGCCAAGCACGTCATCGTCGTCGGCGCCGGCATCATCGGCGCGTCCATCGGCTGGCATCTGGCGAAGGCTGGCGCGAACGTGACGATCATTGCCGACAGCGGCGCCGGCGGTGTCGCTACGCCGAATTCCTTTGCCTGGATCAATGCCAGTTGGGGCAATCCAGAGCCGTATTTCCGGCTGCGTACCCGTTCGATGGCCGAGTGGACGCGGCTTGCCCATGACGTGCCCGGCATTCCGCTCGCCTGGTGCGGCGGCCTGTGCTGGGACATGCCGCCGGCCGAGCTTGAGGCCTATGCCGCCGAGCATTCCGCCTGGGGCTACGGGATCGAGCGCGTCGACCGCGTGGGAGCCGCACGTATAGAGCCCAATTTGACCGAGCTTCCCGACTTCGCCCTTCACGTCGCTGAGGAGGGCGTGGCCGAACCGGTCGCGGCCACGCAGACGCTGCTGGCCGACGCCGAGCGGGTTGGCGCGCGGGTGATTACCAGCACGACAGTCACCGCGCTGATACAGACCAATGGCAGGATTAGCGGCGTCGATACGTCAGGCGGACGGATTGTCGCCGACGAGGTGGTGATCGCGGCCGGCGCCGGCTCTGCGGCAATTGCGGCAACGGCCGGGCTAAAACTGCCGATCGAGACGCCGCCCGGCCTGATCGTCCATTCACGCCCGTACGAAAAGCTGCTCAACGGCCTGGTGATCGGCGACCGGCTGCACATGCGCCAGACTGCCGAGGGCCGCATCATCGCCGGCTCGGATTTCGGCGGCGCCGATCCGGGCATGGATACCGAAGCCACAGCCCGCGAGTTGTATGCGTCGATGAAAACCATGCTGCGCGGCGCCGACCGGCTGGATCTGGATTTTCACACTGTCGGCTATCGGCCGACGCCGATCGACGGCTTTCCGATCATCGGACGGGCTCAAGGCGTGAGCGGCCTCTATGTCGCGGTCATGCATTCCGGCATCACGCTGGCGCCTGCCGTCGGCCTGTTCGCCGGCCGGGAAATACTGGACGACGCGCGCGACCCGCTGCTTGAGCCCTATGGGTTGGCGCGGTTTGCTCAATAGCCGGGCGGAGGGCGAAAACCGCCGCTCAGCGGCGCTATCGCCCTGGCGATGCCAAGCAGCCGCGATTCTGACCAGCGACGGCCGACCAGCTGCAAGCCGATGGGCAGGCCGTCGCGGTCCTGCCCGCAGGGCATCGACAGTGCTGGGTGGCCGCTGTAGTTGAACACCGCGCCATAGGCTGGCAGCAGCCAGTAGCTCTGCTCCCTGTCATCGACCTTGATTGGTGTTCCCGGCTCGCAATGCGGAAAGGCCGTGGTCATGGCGACGGGGCAAAGCAAGACATCGCAACCTTCGAAAAACCAGTCCCAGGCAAGGATTGACTGGTCGCGGCGGGCGAGCGCCTCGAACCAGCGCGAGACCGGTGTCGGTTCTTCTGGCGGCTCCGGTTGCGCAGCCTCCAGCATCATGCCGATCAGCGCGCCGCCTTGCGTCAGATCGTCATGCAGGTCGAGCGTCGGCAGTCTTGCTTCCTCGACGGCTGCCCCCGCAGACTTGAGTTGCTCGGCCAGACTTTCGACCGCGGCCCTGATCTCGCCGGCTACCGGAAAACCCGGAAAGGCCGGCGCGAAAGCGATGCGCAGGGTCTTGGGATCAACCTCCGGCGTGCCCTCGACAGGCACCGGGGCAAGGTCGGTGTCGCTGCCATCCGGTCCTGCAATGATCCTCAGGATCAGCGCCAGATCTTCGACGTTGCGGGCCAGCGGACCGATGCAGGACATCAGCCGTACGCCGCGCGGTACGCCACCGGGATCGGGAAAGGCGCCGGCCAAGGAGACGCGATGCTCGGTCGGCTTGAGGCCGTAGACACCGCAGAAGGCTGCCGGCAGGCGGATCGAATCCTGCATGTCGGTGCCGAGTTCGAATGGCGTCATGCCCGCGCAAAGTGCTGCCGCAGCTCCCCCGCTGGAACCGCCGGCGGTGCGCGATAGATCCCACGGATTACTGGTGCGGCCGAACAGTGGGTTGTTCGACTGCCAGTCGCCCAGCATCGTTGCGACATTTGTCTTGCCGACGAGCACGCCGCCGGCCGCCTTCAACCTGAGGACGATCGGGCTGTCTTTTCTCGCCACATAGTCGGCAAAAGGCGGGAAGCCGACCGTCGTCTTCATCCCCAGTGTTTCGTGGGTGTCCTTCAGCGTGAACGGCACGCCGTGCAGCGGCCCGAGAGCGTCGCCGCGCGCTTGCGCTTCGTCGGCCTTCTTCGCGCGAGCGCGAGCCCCTTCCCTGTCGAGCGTGACGACCGCGTTGACCGCCTCATTATGCCTGTCGATCTCAGCCAAATGCGCGTCCAGCGCTTCCACGGCGGAAATCTTGCGGTCGCGGATCGCGGCAGCCAATTCTCTGGTGGAGGAAGAGACGAGGTCCATGCCCAATGCTCCGGCTTGCTAGCGGCGCCAGCCTCACCAAATGGCGGACTACGGCGCGTCTTCAAGCCGAGTTCAGCATTCGAGGACAGGTGGTGCTTGATCGGAATTGCGCTGCGAGGGTCTGCTGAGGTCGGCACCGTCCCGCGATATTGCCGCGATAGCGAGGGATCTACACGGCCAGCGCCAGTCTTGCCGGCTCCGGCGCAAACGGACGAATGGTCATGCCGTCTCTGGTGATGGTGACGAAGCTAGAGGGCGGGATCGGCTGCCAGTCGCCGCCATCACGATCGAAAGGCTCCGACATAAGGCATCGTCCGCCGCCATTGCGGAAGACGGAGGTGTAGAGCGTCGGCGCGTGGGCATCGGTCGCATAGCGCACTGCATGGAGCGATTCGCCGTCCGACAAGGCGGCGGTAAGTCTCAGCGCCGGTTCGAAGCCGGCGCGGCGCGAGGCGTCGATCACCCGCGCCGTAGCGCGCGACACCGCGCCTTGCGGATCGCCCGCCAGACCCTCGTCGATCATCAGGAGAAAGAAAAGTTCGGAATCGGTGGTGCCCTCGCGGCGATCGAAGACATCGTCGGAGAGCGCGTTTTCCAGCGCGCGGCGGATTCTTTCGAAGCCGCCGATCTGGCCGTTGTGCATGAACGACCAGCGGCCGGCAGTGAAGGGATGACAGTTCATGCGGCTGGTGGCGCCGCCGGTCGAGGCGCGCACATGGGCAAGGAACAGGCTGGACCTGATCTGCCGGCACAGGCTCTTCAGATTGGGATCGGACCAGGCCGGCAGGATGTCGCGATAGAGACCCGGTTCGGGCCGGTCGCCGTACCAGGCGAGACCAAAGCCATCGCCATTGGTCGGCGACTTGGCTTCCTGAGCGCAATGACTCTGGGCGATCAGCGAATGGCAGGGCGCCGTGACGATGTCTTCGAGGAAAACCGCTTCGCCAAGATAGGCCGCCCACCGGCACATCGCTTAATCCCCCTCAGGCGCGATCCATGAGAGCCGCAGGCTCCTTGATCGCGTGTGTGCCTCTGTTGTGCGTGCGCTCATAGAGCTCGCGAACGATTCGGCTGGCCGTAGTCTCAAACAGAAACGGCAAGAAAGCGTGAATGAGTGCGGCGAACGCTGCCATGAACAGACGCGAGCAGAACCACGCCGCGAAAGCCATATGGCTGAAATAGGTCTCGCCCACCTTGGCCGGGTGAGAGGTAAAGAGCCTTGCAAGCGGTGTCGTCATGGTGGTCCTCCTGCCGGGAAAAGCCCCCGATGCTGAGTATTCTGACACGAGGTTTTGATTGATTAGTCCCAAAATATCCTTGTGTCTGGTCAATTATTGGGACAAACATCCCACATGTCGCTGGAAATCGATGAGATCGACCGAAGATTGCTGGCCGAACTGCAACGCGACGGCACGCTGTCGGTCGACCAATTGTCGCAAAGGGTGTCGCTGTCGCGCAACGCCTGCTGGCGCCGGGTCAAGCGGCTCGAGGAAGACGGCGTCATCACCGGCCGGGTGGCGCTGGTCGATGCCGACAAGCTTGGCCTTGGCCTTTCGGTGTTCATCTTGGTCCGGACCTCCAATCATGATCCCGACTGGCTGCAAAAATTCCGGGCGGCAGTGGGCGGCTTTCCCGAGATCACCGGCGTCTACCGCATGTCCGGCGACCTCGACTATGTCTTGCGCGCCCGCGTCGCCGACGTGAAGGCGTATGACCGGCTCTATCAGCGGCTTATCGCCAAGGTGGCGCTGTCGGATGTTTCGGCCTCCTTCGTCATGGAGGAGATCAAGGAGACGACCATCGTCCCCGTAGAACTGCGCTGAAACGGAACTGCGCTGAAAGAAAGCCGTTGATAGTCTGGCCGCCGAGTTGACTGAATCGGCGTTGATAGCGATAGGATCAGCCTCATGCGCGCAGCCCTCTACACTTCCTCCGTCATCGGTCCGGCCGTCGGCTTCATCAGGCTGCCGCACGGTGAAGGCCTGCCGCTTCCCGCCTATGAAAGCCCGGGCGCCGCCGGCATGGATCTGCGCGCCGCGGTGCCGGACGACCGGCCGCTGCTGATCCTGCCGGGAAAACGCGCGCTGGTGCCGACCGGACTGATCCTGGAGATCCCGGAGGGGGTGGAAGGCCAGGTCCGGCCACGCTCGGGCCTCGCCTTCAAGCACGGGCTTACCTGTCTCAACACGCCGGGCACCATCGACAGCGACTATCGCGGCGAGGTCAAGGTGCTGCTGATCAATCTTGGCGACGAGGATTTCGCGGTGACGCGCGGCATGCGGATCGCGCAGATCGTCTTCGCCCCGGTGACGCAGGCGACGGTCGATGAGCGCAGCTTGGCCGGCGGAACGACGCGCGGCTCCGGCGGCTTCGGATCGACCGGCACGGCCTGATGTCGCTACCCAAACTCGTCATCTTCGATTGCGACGGGGTTCTGGTCGACACCGAGAACCTGGCCAATCGGCGCCTCGCCGAATGGCTCAGCGCCGCCGGCTACCCGGCAAGCTTCGAATATTGCCGCAAGAACTTCTCCGGCCGCGCCATGGTCTCGGTGCAGAAGGAAGTCGAGGCGACCGGCGCCAGCCTCGGCGCCGATTTCGTCGACCGTTGGAACGCCGGTCTGCCGGACCTGTTCGCGCATGGCGTCGAAGCCGTCCCCATGTCAGGCAGTTCATCGAAGCCGTGCACGCTGCCGGCATCGCAACTTGCGTCGCTTCGTCGGCGCGGGTGAGTAAAATGCACATCACGCTCGGCCAGACCGGGCTGCTGCCGCTGTTCGAGCATGCACTGTTCAGCTCGACCATGGTTTCGCGCGGCAAGCCTTTTCCCGACCTGTTCCTGCATGCCGCAAGCACGATGGGCTTCGCGCCAGCCGACTGCATCGTCATCGAGGACAGCGTCGCCGGGACATTAGCCGGCATTGCCGCCGGCATGCGCGTATTTTCCTACTACGGCGACCCGCATTCCGACCGCGACGGCCTGACCGAGGCCGGCGGCATCCTGTTTCACGACATGCGCGAGCTGGCCGGGCTGGTGCCGATCCCCTGATCTGGTCTTCAGGTTTTTATCCGGCTGGACGCGCCAGGCGCCCATGCTAGCTTGCCAATGTTCGACAGTGGGAGGCGCCCAGCCTATGAACTCGATCCTGTTTCGCTTCACCCTCGCCTGCTTGCTGCTGCCGTGTCTGTGGGCCGCGGCCGGCGCGCAGGGCGTCAGCTTCCCGGACCTTGGCAGCACCCTCCCCGGCCACGAGAACACGACCTATCTCGACCTCGCCAGGAGGGTCATTCCCGATCTGGCGGCGGACAAGGATGGCTTCTACCGTGGCTCCATGCCGATCGAGATGCGCCATATCGAAGGTGGGGATAGCGGTGGCTCGCCGCCCGAAACGTCGGGCTTTTCCGATGCTGGCGTGCTCCAGATCAGGGCCGGCGGCAAGGAACGGCTGGCCATGCTGTTCGACCTCGGCAGTTCCTCCGACAGCGCAGAGGGCTTTGCGGTGCTGGCGCTCTACGATCTTGCCGGCAAGCCGAGACTGCTCGACGCTGTCAATGTCGCCGTCGACCGGAGCACCTATTTCCGCGATCCGGGCAAGCTTCCGATCGGGCTAGGCGATGACGTCATCATCACCCTGAGCACGCATTTCAATTCGAGCCAGGGCTATGTGAGCACGCCGCTGATCCTGGTCCGCGACGACAGGTTCGAGCTGATCGACATGATCTCTACGTTCGACGAGTCCCTGTGCGCCTACAGGCGCACGCAGGAGTTGGCGTTCCAGACCGTTGCGGAAGGCCAGCCCTATGCGGCCATCAAGGCGACGGTGACCGATGCCACCATGCCGAATGGCGAAAGCTGCGACGATGCGGCGCCCGAGGCTTCCTCGCGCGACATCTCCGTCACCTACCATTGGGACGGGACCGCGTACGTCAAGGGGTCCGACGCACTGGACAAATTGGCAGGAGAGAACGCCAATCGCTTCTGACCCAATCGCATTCGTTTGCCCGGCGGGCAGTGGCGGGATAAAATGCGCTTCGCACTCTGGGGAGCATCCATGGACAAGGGCAAGACCTTTCGCGACCTGCACAGTTCGATCTTCGTCATGCCCAACCCCTGGGACGTCGGCACGACGAAACTGCTGGCCTCCTTCGGTTTCAAGGCGTTGGCGACGACCAGCGCCGGCTTTGCCTTTTCGCGCGGCCTGCCCGATGGCGCGGTGACCTTCGAGGCGATGATCCACCACTGCCGCGACGTGACCGCGGCGACCGGCCTGCCGGTCTCGGCCGACCTCGAGAAGGGCAAGGGCGACAGCGCGACAAGTGCCGCGGAAACTGTCTTCGCAGCCGAAGCGGCAGGCCTCGCCGGCTGCTCGATCGAGGACCACACCGGCGAGCCCGACAAGCCGATTTATGAATTTTCGCATGCCGTCGAGCGCGTCGCCGCTGCAGCGGAGGCGGCACGGGCGCTGAAGCACGACTTCGTCTTCACCGCGCGGGCCGAGAACTTTCTGTGGGGCAGGCCAGACATCGACGACACGATCAAGCGGCTGCAGGCCTTCGAGAGGGCCGGCGCCGACGTGCTCTACGCGCCAGGCCTCGGCGATGTCGAGACGGTGCAAACCGTCTGCTCGGCGCTGACCAAGCCGGTTAACGTCATGGTGAGGCCCGGCTTCACCATCGCCGATCTTGCCCAGGCAGGGGTCAAGCGCATTTCGCTCGGGCCCTGGCTGACCAACTACGCCTTCGGCATGCTGGAAACGGCGGCGCGCGAGATCCAGCAGGACGGCACCTTCGGCTTCACCCGCACCGCCATGCCGTTTGGCAAGCTGCAGGCGTTGTTTGCCGAACCCAACGCATGAAGCTCAGCGTCGTCGACATGCACACCGGCGGCGAGCCGCTGCGGATCGTCACCGGTGGTTATCCCAGGATTCCTGCAGGCACGATCCTGGAAAAACGCGCCTATGTGCGCGATCACCTCGATCATCTCAGGAAGATCCTGATGTTCGAGCCGCGCGGCCATTACGACATGTATGGCGCGCTGCTGGTGGAACCCGACCTGCCCGGCGCCGACCTCGCCGTGCTGTTCATGCACAATGAGGGCTATTCGACGATGTGCGGCCACGCCATCGTCGCGCTCGGCCGCTACGCCGTCGACGAGGGGCTGGTGGCGCGGCAGGAGCCGCTGACGACAGTCAACATCGAGGCGCCGTGCGGGCTGGTCGTCGTCTCGGTCGAGGTGCAGGACGGCAAGGCCGGTGCTGTGTCATTCGAAAGCGTGCCGGCCTTTCTGTTCGCCCGCGACCAGCAGGTCGAATTGCCAGGTTACGGGGCGATCGGATTCGACATCGCCTGTGGTGGCGCCTTCTATGCGCTCGCCGATTGCCGGCAGTTCGGGCTGGAGTTCGGCAAGAACCGCGTGCGCGATTTCGTCGATGCGGCGACGGCACTGACGGAGAAGCTGAAGAAGGGATTCCCGCTGTCGCATCCCGACCATGCCGAGCTTGCCTTTCTCTACGGCACCATCCTGACCGACGGACAGGACGCATATTCCGATAGCGCGACCAAAAACATATGCGTCTTCGCCGAGGCCCAGGTCGACCGCTCGCCGACCGGATCGGGTGTCACCGCGCGGCTGGCGGCGATGCATGCCAGGGGCGAAATCGCCGGCCAGACGCGGCTGTTCGAGAGTATCGCCGGCTCGCGCTTTTCCGGCAGCGTGGCGAGGACCGCGAAAGCCGGGCCGCATGATGCCGTCATCGCCCGCGTCGGCGGCCGTGCCTTCTACAGCGGCCGGGCCGAATTCATCGTCGAACCCGAGGACGAGTTGGGACGTGGTTTTCTTTTACGCTAGCGCCGGCCCCGAGAAACCGAACCGAGCGTACCGTTGGGTACGCCCCGGAAGCGCAGGACATCGGCATTCGCAAGCCGGCATCACCTGAGCATCAGCACTCCTACACTGCTTCGCGCGCCGAGATAGCCTTGTGCAGGTGCACCATCATGGCGGCGGCGAACAGCGGCGTCAAAAGGTTGAGCAGCGGCACCGCGAGGAAGGCAGCGACAACCAGCCCGGCGAGAAACACCCTGACGGCATGTTTTTTGCGCAACGCCCGGGCCTCGGCCTCCGGGCGAAAGCGCATGGCGGCGAATTCGAAGAATTCGCGTCCCAGCAGATAGCCGTTGACGATGAAGAAGGCAGCGATGTTGATGCCCGGCACCAGCAACAGCAGCAAGGCAACGATGTTGCCGAGGATGACGACGCCAAAGAATCTTGTCGCCAGCACCATCGAGCGCAGCGCCGGCATGGCGCGGCCGGGCGGGTCATTGGGATAGTCGGTGCGCTCGACCAGTTCGGCGGCGGCGTCGAGGAACAGGCCGGCGATGATCGCCGTCACCGGCGCGATCAGCAGCGCCAGACCGAAGGCAAGGGCGATGGCGGCGATGATGCCGCCCAACCAGCCGGCCCAGGACGGCAGGCCGGGTATCAGGGACTCCAACCACGGCAAGGCCAGCCACTCGACAAGGCTCGTCAACCCGAACCACAAGGCCACCAGCGCCAGCAAGGTGAGCCCCAGCGTCTTGATGAAAACCGAGCGGAATTCGGGCGAGAACAGCCGGCTCAGGGCGGCGCGGGCGGCGTCGAGTATCATCGCGTTTCAAACCCATATGCAACGCGCCCGTTTTGGGCAGGACGCCCCCCGAGATAGGAAAGGGAAATCATCAGCGCAACTGCTGCTGATAACGCAAGTTACCGCGCAAACACCGGCTTGCGGACAGGAATGGTCATCGCAGCCACGCCGGCGACAACAAGGGCCATTCCCCACCACGCCGTCGGGCCAAGGCTCTCGCCGAGGAATACGGCCCCGATACCGACGCCGATCGGCACGCGCAGATAGGCCTGCGAGGTGGTGCCGACGGAGCCCAGCGTATGGATGAGGCGGAAATAAATGCAGAAGGCCAGCGCAGTTGAAAAAACCGAAAGTCCGAGCAGAGCAAGGATCGAGGCCGTTGATGGCGCCAACGCCCAAGGGCGGTCGAACACAAGGCTGAGGGGGACGAGTATCGCGGCGCCGCAAAGCATCGAACCGGCGGCTGGAATCATCGGATCGAGGCCCTTGAAGCCGCGACCGAAAATGGCGGCACCTGCGTAGCAGACCGTTGCCGCGACGACGGCAAGCTGCGCCCACAACTGGTGACCAAGCCCGCCAAGCGCCTGGGTGCCGACGATGAGGCATATTCCAGCTATTCCCGCACCGACGCCGAACAGTTTGCGCATGGTCACTGGTTCGTGGCGCGTGATGAGCGCGGTCAGCAAGAAGGTGAAGATTGGCGACGTCGCATTCAGGATCGTGGCCAGGCCGGCGTCTAGCGAGCGCTCGGCCGAGGCTATCAACGTGAACGGCACAACGCTGTTGAGGCATGCCTGGAACGCGAACCGACGCCAGCTGGCGGTATCGCGCGGCAGGGTCAGGCCACGCCAGCGGATGAGGGCGAGAAGAATTCCACCCGCAATCAACGTTCGGGCTGCGATCAGCGTTACCGGCGGGATCGTCTCGACGCCGATCTTGATGAAGGTATAGGAAGCACCCCACAGCACCGCGAGCGCAATGAGGAGCGCCAGCTCGGTCTTCATGTCGGTTTTTGCAGGCATGGCGGGTTCGCAACCTTCGGGGGAACATTGATCGGCGACGCCATCCTTGTAAGCGAGGCACGAAAGAAATGCTTCGATCATTATCCAACCGTGATTGTTGCCTAGGCAAAGCCGCATCAAATCGCTAGACCCGCCCGCGGCCGGCATGCCAGAAAGCCGGTGGTTTTTCGCGGAGACATGATTGATGCCGAACTATGACGTGCTTTGTATCGGTAATGCCATTGTCGACATCATCGCCCAGTGCGACGAGGCATTCCTTGAGACGAACGGCATCATCAAGGGCGCGATGAACCTGATCGACACGAGGCGCGCCGAGCTGCTCTACAGCCGCATGGGCCCGGCTATCGAAGCCTCCGGCGGCAGCGCCGGCAACACGGCGGCGGGCGTCGCCAGCTTCGGCGGCCGCGCCGCCTTCTTCGGCAAGGTCTCGAATGACACGCTCGGCGAAATCTACGCCCATGACATGCACGCCCAGGGCGTGGCCTTCGACACCAGGCCGCTCAATGGCGAACCGCCGACGGCGCGCTCGATGATCTTCGTCACGCCGGACGGCGAGCGCTCGATGAATACCTATCTCGGCGCTTGCGTCGAGCTCGGTCCGGAGGATGTCGAGGCGGACAAGGCGTCGGGCGCCGCCGTCACCTATTTCGAGGGCTATCTGTGGGACCCGCCGCGCGCCAAGGAAGCGTTCCGGCAGACGGCGAAGCTCGCCCACGCAGCCGGGCGCGAAGTGTCGATGACATTGTCGGATTCGTTCTGCGTCGACCGCTACCGCGAGGAGTTTCTGGAGCTGATGCGCTCGGGCACTGTCGATATCGTTTTTGCCAATAGCCACGAGATCAAGTCGCTGTACCAGACCGCCTCCTTCGACGAGGCGCTGGCCCAGATCCGCAAGGATTGCAAGATCGCCGCCGTCACCCGCTCCGAAAAGGGCTCGGTCATCGTGCGCGGCGACGAGACCGTCACCATCAATGCGACGGAAATCCGCGAACTGGTCGACACCACCGGCGCCGGCGACCTCTATGCCGCCGGCTTCCTCTACGGCTACACACAAGGCCGCAGCCTGAAGCATTGCGGCGATCTCGGCTCGCTGGCGGCCGGGCTGGTGATCCAGCAGATCGGGCCAAGGCCGCGGCAGAATTTACGCCACGAGGCTGAGCAGGCAGGCCTGATTTAGGAAGAGGCGCTCGCTCCTCAGGCCCCCGCCGTATAAGCGGCAATCGCCGCCATGTTGACGATGTCGCTGTCCTTGGCGTTGAGCGAGACGATCTGAACCGGCTTGTCCAGGCCGACCAGCAGCGGGCCGATGACGGTCGAGCCGCCGAGCTCCTGCAGCATCTTGGTCGAGATCGAGGCCGAGTGGAAGGCCGGCATGATCAGCACATTGGCTGGGCCGGTCAGCCGGATGAACGGGTATTGCGCCATGGCGCGTGCGCTGAGCGCCACGTCGGCTGCCATCTCGCCGTCATACTCGAAATCGACGCGCCGCTTGTCGAGGATGCGCACCGCTTCCTGGATGCGTTCGGAGCGCTCGCCCTGCGGATGGCCGAAGGTGGAATAGGCAAGCATGGCCAGCCGCGGCTCATAACCCATGCGGCGGGCAAAGCCGGCGGCCTCCTCGGCGATGTCGGCGATCTGTTCGGCATTCGGCATATCGTGCACGGCGGTGTCGGCGACGATCACGGTTCGGCCCCGCGCCAGCACGATCGAGGCGCCGATCACGCGATGGCCGGGCTTGGCGTCGATGATGCGGCGGATGTCGTCGAGCGCCGTCGAGTAGTTGCGGGTGACGCCGGTGACGATGCCATCGGCATCGCCCAGCGCCACCATGCAGGCGGCGAAATGGTTGCGGTCGGTGTTGATCAGGCGCTGGCAGTCGCGAAACAGGAAGCCCTTGCGCTGCATACGCTCGTACAGATAGTCGGTGTAGACGCCGTTGCGGCGCGACAGCCTGGCATTGATGATCTCGATGCCTTGCTTGTTCAGTTCGATGCCGGCGTTCCTGGCGTTCTCCTTGATGATGTCGTCGCGGCCCAGCAGGATGGCGGTGCCGAGCCGCTGGTTCACATAGGAGACGGCGGCGCGCATCACCTGCTCCTCCTCGCCCTCGGCGAAAACGATGCGCTTGGGCTGGCGGCGCACGCGGTCGTAGATGCGCTGAAGGGTCGAGGCGATCGGATCGCGGCGGGCGGAAAGCTCCTGCGCGTAGCGGTCGAGGTCGAGGATCGGCTTGCGCGCGACGCCGGATTCCATCGCGGCCTTGGCAACCGCGATCGGAATGGCCGAGATCAGGCGCGGGTCGAACGGCACCGGGATGATGTAGTTGGGGCCGAATTTCGGCCGCATGCCCTGGTAGGCGGCGGCGACGTCGTCGGGTACATCCTGGCGCGCCAGTTCGGCGAGCGCACGCGCCGCGGCGATCTTCATGTCGTCATTGATGGTGGTCGCCCGCACGTCCAGCGCGCCGCGGAAGATGTAAGGGAAGCCGAGCACGTTGTTGACCTGGTTCGGATAGTCCGAACGGCCGGTGGCCATGATGGCATCGGCGCGGATTTCGGCGACTTCCTCCGGCGTGATCTCCGGATCGGGGTTGGCCATGGCGAAGATGATCGGCTTCTCGGCCATGGACTGCACCATCTTGGTGGTCAGCGCGCCCTTGGCTGAGAGGCCGAGGAACACGTCGGCACCGTCGATCGCCTCGGCCAGCGAGCGTGCGTCGGTCTTGGCGGCATGCGCCGACTTCCACTGGTTCATGCCTTCGGTGCGGCCCTGGAAGACGACGCCTTTGGTGTCGCACAGGATGATGTTTTCGGGCGCAAAGCCCATCGCCTTCATCAGCTCGATGCAGGCGACGCCGGCGGCACCGGCGCCATTGCAGACCATTTTGGTGGTCTTCATGTCGCGGCCGGTGATTTCCAGCGCGTTGATCAGGCCGGCCGCCGAAATGATGGCGGTGCCGTGCTGGTCGTCATGAAAGACCGGTATGTCCATAAGTTCGCGCAGCCGCTGCTCGATGATGAAGCACTCCGGCGCCTTGATGTCTTCCAAATTGATACCGCCGAACGACGGCCCAAGGAAACGCACGCAATTGATGAACTCTTCGGCATCCTCGGTGTCGACCTCGAGATCGATCGAATCGACATCGGCGAAGCGCTTGAACAGCACCGCCTTGCCTTCCATCACCGGCTTGGCGGCCAGCGCGCCGAGATTGCCGAGGCCGAGGATGGCGGTGCCGTTTGAGATGACGGCGACCATGTTGCCGCGCGCCGTGTAGTCGAAGGCACGGCTGGGATCCTCGGCAATGGCAAGCACCGGAACCGCCACGCCCGGCGAATAGGCGAGGCTGAGGTCGCGCTGGGTGGCCATCGGCTTGGTGGCGACGATCTCCAGCTTGCCCGGGCGGCCCATGGCGTGGAATTCCAGCGCCTCCTGCGCACTGACGGAGGGGCCGTTGCTTTCGGTTTTCTTGGCCATGATGCTTTCGATTTCCTCACCCGTGCAGCACCTCGTTGAGACGGGCGCGGTGCTTTCTTTTGTGGAACGTTCGGGATTAAGGCTACACTTCGCCGCTGTAAACCGCCAAGCAGATGGCTTGGGAAATTTGGAAGCAACTTCTTGAACGACGAAACGCCCATTCGCAGCGACAGCGCTACGCCGGCCTTTGCGCCGGCAACGCCGATGATGGAGCAGTATATCGAGATCAAGGCGGCGAACCCGGATTCGCTGCTGTTCTACCGCATGGGCGATTTCTACGAGCTGTTCTTCGACGACGCCGAGAAGGCGAGCCTGGCGCTCGGCATCGTCCTGACCAAGCGTGGCAAGCACCAGGGCCTCGACATCCCGATGTGCGGCGTGCCGGTGCATGCCGCCGACGATTATTTGCAGAAGCTGATTGGACAAGGGTTCCGCGTCGCCGTCTGCGAGCAGATCGAGGATCCGGCAGAGGCGAAGAAACGCGGTGGCAAATCGGTGGTGCGCCGCGACGTGGTGCGGCTGGTAACGCCCGGCACCATCACCGAGGACAAATTGCTGGCGCCGTCGGAATCGAGTTTCTTGATGGCACTTGGCCGGGTCAAGGGCGGAGCCGAACAAAGAAGCGGGGAGCGCGGCAGCGCGACAGGGAATCAAGGAAGTTTTGCGCTGGCCTGGATCGAGATCTCGACCGGTGCCTTCCGCGTTGCCGAGACCAGCGCCGACCGGCTGCTCGCCGATGTCTTTCGCGTCGACCCACGCGAACTGATCGTCGCCGAACCGGTGTTTTACGATCCGGAGCTGAAACCGGTGTTCGATGTGCTCGGCCGCATCGCCAGTCCGCAGCCGCCGAGCCTGTTCGACTCGGCGTCGGCCGCCGGGCGCATCGCCCGTTTCTTCGAGGTGGCTACGCCGGACAGTTTCGGCACGTTTTCCCGCGCCGAATTGTCGGCGATCTCGGGCGCCATCGCCTATGTCGAGAAGACGCAGAAGGCCGAGCGGCCGCCGCTGTCGCGGCCCGAGCGCGAGGAGCAGGGTTCGACGCTGTTCATCGATCCGGCGACACGCGCCAATCTGGAACTGCTGCGCACGCTGTCCGGCAGCCGCGAGGGTTCGCTGTTCAAGGCGATCGACCGCACGGTGACCGGCGGCGGCGCGCGGCTGCTCGCCGACCGGCTGATGGCGCCGCTGACCGATCCGGCGGCAATTGGCGCAAGGCTGGATTCGGTGTCGTTCTTCCGGTCCGAGACACGGCTGTGCCAGGCGGTGCAGGCGAGCCTGAAGAGCGTCGCCGACATGCCACGCGCGCTGTCGCGGCTGGCGCTCAACCGCGGTGGCCCGCGCGATCTCGGCGCGCTGCGTGCCGGGTTCGAGGCAGCCAGCGCTATTGCCGAACTGTTTGGGGCGACCGTCCTGCCGCCAGAATTGGCGGCGGGGCTGGCGGCGATCGAGGCGCTGCCGCGCCCGCTGGCCGAACATCTGACGCGGGCGCTCGCCGACGAACTGCCGCTGCTCAAGCGCGACGGCGGCTTCGTCCGTTCCAGCTACAACGCTGAGCTCGACGAGATGCGGGCGCTGCGTGATGAATCGCGCAAGGTGATCGCCGGGCTGGAGCGCTCGCTGATCGACGAAACCGGCATCCGCTCGCTGAAAATCCGGCACAACAATGTGCTTGGCTACTACATCGAAGTCACCGCCAACAACCATGCGATCATGACGAGCAGCGACGGGGCGAAGGCGCGCTTCATCCATCGCCAGACCATGGCCAACGCCATGCGCTTCACCACAACCGAACTGGCCGAGCTGGAATCGAAGATCGCCAATGCCGCCGACCGGGCGCTGGCGATCGAGCTTGCCGCCTTCGACAGGCTGACGGCGGAAGCCGTCGGCGAGGCGGACAAGATCCGCGCCGGCGCCGAAGCACTCGCCGTGCTCGACGTGTCGGCGGCGCTGGCGCTGCTTTCCGAAAGCGAGGCATGGAGCCGACCCATCGTGGACGCGAGCCTCGCCTTCGCCATTTCGGGCGGGCGGCATCCGGTGGTGGAACAGTCGCTGCGGCGTTCGGGTGAAGGACCGTTCGTCGCCAATGATTGCGATCTGTCGCCGGAAGGCAATGCCAGAAACGGCGCGATCTGGCTGCTGACCGGCCCCAATATGGGCGGCAAATCGACCTTCCTCAGGCAGAACGCGCTGATCGCCATCCTCGCCCAGACCGGCTCCTTCGTGCCGGCGGCATCATCCCATATCGGCGTCGTCGACCGGCTGTTTTCACGTGTCGGCGCCTCCGACGATCTGGCGCGCGGCCGTTCGACCTTCATGGTCGAGATGGTCGAAACGGCGGCGATCCTCAACCAGGCCGGCGAACGCGCGCTGGTGATCCTCGACGAGATCGGCCGCGGCACCGCCACCTTCGACGGCCTGTCGATCGCCTGGGCGGCGGTCGAGTATCTGCACGAAAAAAACCGCTGCCGGGCGATCTTCGCCACCCATTTCCACGAAATGACTGCGCTGGCCAGCAAGCTCGCTCGACTGAACAATGTCACCATGCGGGTCAAGGAGTGGGAAGGCGACGTGGTCTTTCTGCACGAGGTCGGCAAGGGTGCCGCCGACCGCTCCTACGGCGTGCAGGTGGCGCGTCTGGCCGGCTTGCCGGAGGCGGTGGTCGGGCGGGCCAGGGAAGTGCTGCACCAACTGGAAGCTGGCGAGGTTTCGGGCAAGGCCAACCGGCTGGTCGACGATCTGCCGCTGTTTTCGGTGGCGGTGAAACGGGAAGCGCCGAAGCCGGTGAAGCTCGATGCACTGGGCGCCGCGCTCGGCGCGATCAACCCCGACGAGATGACGCCGCGGGAGGCGCTGGAAGCGCTTTATCGGCTGAAGGGAATGGCGGGGAAATAGCTGGGCCTCGTCCGCTCCCATCCCTCAAATCATCTGCAGGCCCTGCTTGCGCCTCGGCGGTGGGAAGGCGCGGTCGATTTCGGTGAAATCCTCACGCGTTAGTTCGATGTCGAGCGCGCCGACATTCTGGCGGATATGCTCCTGTTTGCTGGCCTTTGGAATGGCGATAATGCCGTCCTGTGCCATCACCCAGGCCAGCGCCAGTTGAGCGGGCGTCGCATTGTGGCGGGCGACGATGGCTTCTAGGCTGGCGTTGCGCGCCAATACGCCCTGGTCGACCGGCGAATAGGCCATCAGCGGAATGCCGCGCTGCCGGCTCCAGGGCGCAAGGTCGAATTCGGGGCCGCGCTGGGACAGATTGTAGAGGATCTGGTTGGTCTGGACGCCGTCGCCGGCCGGCAGGCTGACCAGTTCCTCCATCTCATGAGTGTCAAAATTGCTGACGCCCCAGTGGCGGATCTTGCCGGCTTTTTTCAACGCTTCGAAGGCCTCGACCGTTTCCGGCAGCGGCACGCTGCCGGGCCAGTGCAGCAGATAGAGATCGATGCGGTCGGTGCGCAGATGCCTGAGGCTTGCCTCGCAGGCAGACGGCACGCCGGTGCGCGAGGCGTTGGATGGCAGCACCTTGGAGACCAGGAACACCTCGTCGCGGCGCCCGGCAATAGCATCCGCCACCACTTCCTCGGCGCCACCGCTGGCATACATTTCGGCGGTGTCGATCAGCGTCATGCCGAGATCCAGCCCAAGCTTCAGGGCATTGACCTCATCGGCATGGCGGCGGGCGTCCTCGCCCATTTTCCAGGTGCCTTGACCCAGCACGGGAACGGCTTCGCCCGAGGGCAATGTTGTGGTTCTTATCGTTGGCGGCATGGCGTGCTCCAGTCGAGGCCCGATGGCACCACACCTTTCGGGAGAAATCCAGACGAAAGTCCTGCCCTGGATTGCCTGCAGACTGCCCGATGTCTACTCCACCGGATGGGCGGCCAGCCAATCCTGCATCTGCTTGATCTCGGCTTCCTGCGCCGCGATCACCGCTTCGGCCAGCTTGCGCATTTCCGGATCCTTGCCATTGGCAAGCTCGACCTTGGCCATGTCGATAGCCGCCTGGTGATGCGGGATCATGCCGCGGGCGAAATCGACATCGGCATTGCCGGAATATTCGATCGCCATCATCGCGGTGTGCATCTTGTCCATCGCCGCCTTGTAGCCATCGGTCGAGGCGCCCTGCGCGCCCATCGCTCCCATGTCGTGCGCCCCCATGTCGTGTTTCGTCTCCTGGGCTTGCGACGGAATGCTTTCCAGGAAAACCGCAAGCAGCATTCCGGCCGCCATCAGCAGCAGCACGATCTTCTTGGCCAACGTCATTCATGATCTCCTTTTTGAACGAGTTCCTATCTGGGGACTTGGCTCAGAGTTTCAACGCCCTGAGCCGCAACGCATTGGTGATCACCGAAACCGAGGACAGGCTCACCGCCGCTGCCGGTCGCCATGATGATCTTCACGCCGCGCTCGTGCAGCGCCTTTACCGCCTCTGATGTCGTCGCCTTGATCGGGTCGGCGACGGCGACGATGCCGGCCAGCTTGTTGCCGACGGCGACGAACATCGAGGTCTTGCCCTCGGCCTGCAGCGCCTCGGCGCTGGTCAAGATGGATGCGATATCGATGCCGAGAGCGGCCATCATCGCGGCGTTGCCGAGCGCCACCTTCTGTCCCGACTTTTCGAGGCCGGCGGCAATGGCCAGCAGATCATCGTCCGCAATGCCCTCGGCAGCGACGATTTCGGTCAATCTCGGCCGGCCTTCGGTCAATGTGCCGGTCTTGTCGACGATCAGCGTGTCGACCGAGGCAAAGCGCTCGAGCGCCTCGGCGTCCTTGATCAGCACGCCGGCATGCGCGCCGCGCCCTGTGGCGGTCATGATCGACATCGGCGTGGCAAGGCCCAGCGCGCAGGGACAGGCGATGATCAGCACCGAGACCGCCGAGACGATTGCAAAGATCAGACTGGGTTGCGGCCCGAAGATCGCCCAGGCGATGAACGCAACGATCGCAACCACCACGACGGCCGGGACGAAATAGAAGGAGACGCGGTCGGCCAGGCCCTGGATCGGCGCGCGCGAACGCTGCGCCTTGGCGACGAGCTCGACGATCCGCGCCAGAAATCGACCAGTTCCGGGCCCTCGTCGCCGGTCGGCACGCCCATCGGTTCCAGCGCCATGCCGCAGATCGGGCAGGCGCCTGGCTTGTCGCGGACGATTTCGGGATGCATCGGGCAGGTGTATTGCGTGCCTTTCGGCATCGCCTGCTGCTCCGGCCTGTCGCCAAGATACTTTGCCGGCTCCGCCTCGAACTTCACCTTGCAGCCGGCCGAGCAGAAATAGAAGCCCTGGCCTTCATGCCGGGAAAAGTGCTTCGCGGCGGCACGCTCGACACGCATGCCGCAGACCGGATCGGTGGCGGTAATGTAGTTTTCCGGCTCGGCCGTGAACTTCGAACGGCAGCGCTCGCTGCAGAAATGATAGCGATGGCCGCCATGATCGGCGGTCGGCTTGCCGGCGGCCGGATCGACAGTCATGCCGCAGACCGGGTCGCGAATGACTGCGTCGGCGACGGACGGAGCAGCTTTCGGCGAGCAGCAACCGCTATGGGCGTGATGGTCGTGGTCGGAATGCGTCAATGCGGAAAGGCCTCTCTGTCTCGAACTTGCAACGGAGGTAGTGCTTCCAGTGACTGGAAGGTCAAGGGCCAATTCTGTTTTTCCTGCCGAGGAGCGCGGCAAACCGCCGGCGGAAAATCCGGCACCCAGCCGCCGCTGCATGCCATCGACGACGCCTGTGGAGAGCGTGTCCGTCCGCCCCATACCCAGCGCCGCGAAAACGCGCTATAGACGCCGCCAAAACGACGAGGCCGAACGGCACTTATGGCAAGAATCTCTCTAAAGCTCGACGAACTGATCGACGGCGAAGCCTTGCGCCGCGAGATGACCGCGCTGACTGCGGCCACGGCAGGCGACGGCTCCGGCAAGGCTGCGCGCACCGGTGTTCTCCAGCTTCTCAAGGGCAGGCTGGCCGCCGGCCGCAGCATCGCCGAACGCATGCTGATGGACGACGGCAGCGGCACAGCCTGCGCCGCCCGGCTGTCGCATCTCATGGACGAAATCATCCGCGCGCTCTACGAGTTCGCCGCCACTCACGTCTATCGCGTCAAAAACCCGTCATCGGCCGAACGCATGGCCGTCGTAGCGGTCGGCGGCTATGGCCGCGGCACGCTGGCGCCGGGATCCGATATCGATCTCCTCTTCCTGCTGCCCTACAAGCAGACGCCATGGGGCGAGCAGATCGTCGAATACATGCTCTACGTGCTGTGGGACCTGGGGCTGAAAGTCGGCCACGCCACCCGCAACATCGACGAATGCCTGCGGCAGTCGCGCACCGACATCACCATCCGCACCTCGATCCTGGAGGCGCGTTTCCTGTGGGGCGAGCAGAAGCTCTATGACGAGCTCTTGCAGCGCTTCGACCGCGAGGTGGTGCGCACCACCGGACCCGAATATGTGCAGGCCAAGCTTGCCGAACGCGACGAGCGTCATGCCAAGGCCGGCGAAAGCCGCTATCTGGTCGAACCCAACGTCAAGGACGGCAAGGGCGGCCTGCGCGACCTGCAGACGCTGTTCTGGATCGGCAAGTATTTCTACCGGGTCCGCACCGGCGAGGAACTGGTCGACAAGGGCGTCTTCACCGGCACCGAATACCGGGAATTCCAGAAGGCCGAGGACTTCCTGTGGGCGGTGCGCTGCCACATGCATTTCCTCACCGGCAAGGCCGAGGAACGGCTGCATTTCGACATCCAGCGCGAGATCGCCGAGCGGCTGGGCTACACCACACATCCGGGCCTGTCGGCGGTCGAGCGCTTCATGAAGCATTACTTCCTCGTCGCCAAGGATGTTGGCGACCTGACCCGCATCTTCTGCGCGGCGCTGGAGGAAGAGCAGGCCAAGCATGTGCCGGGCTTCAACCGTATCTTCCTCACCTTCTCGCGCCGCAAGCGCAAGCTTGCCGGCACGTCCGATTTCATTGTCGACAACCATCGCATCAACATCGCCGACGACCTGGTGTTCGAGCGCGATCCGGTCAATCTCCTGCGGCTGTTCTGGTTCGCCGACAAGCACGGGCTGGAATTTCACCCCGATGCGCTGAAGCTGCTGACCCGTTCGCTCGGCCTCGTCGGCAAGGCGCTCAGGCGCGACGAGGAAGCCAACCGGCAGTTCCTCGACATATTGACGTCGGACCGCAATGCCGAACTCAATCTCAGGCGCATGAACGAGGCGGGACTGCTGGCAAAGCTGATCCCGGATTTCGGCAAGATCGTCGCCATGATGCAGTTCTCGCTGTACCACCATTATACGGTGGACGAGCACCTGATCCGCTGTATCGGCGTGCTGGCCGAGATCGAGCGCGGCGACGGTGAAAAGATCCATCCGCTTGCCCACTCGCTGATGCCGGGGCTGAAAAAAAGCCGCGAGGCGCTTTATGTCGCGGTGCTGCTGCACGATATCGCCAAGGGCCGGCCGGAGGACCATTCCGAAGCGGGCGCCCGGATCGCGCGGCGGATCTGCCCGCATATGGGGCTGTCGGCGGCCGACACCGAAACGATCGCCTGGCTGGTCGAGAACCATCTCGTCATGTCGATGACCGCGCAGACCCGCGACCTCAACGACCGCAAGACGATCGAGGACTTTTCCGCGATCGTGCAGTCGGTCGAACGGCTGAAGCTGCTGCTCGTCCTGACCGTCTGCGATATCAGAGGCGTCGGGCCTGGCGTCTGGAACGGCTGGAAGGGGCAGTTGCTGCGCACGCTCTACTACGAGACCGAATTGCTGTTGACCGGCGGGTTTTCGGAGGTGTCGCGTGCGATGCGCACCGCGGCCGCCCGCGAAAAGCTGGCCGAGGCGCTCGCCGATTGGCCGGAAAAGGCCCGCAAGCGCTATGTCGCCAAGCACTATGAGAATTATCTGCTGGCGGTCGATCTCGCCGACCAGCTTCGCCACGCCGAATTCATCCGCGAGGCGGATGCGGCGGGCAAGAAGCTCGCCACGATGATCAAGACCCATCAGTTCGAGGCGGTGACCGAGATCACCGTGCTGGCGCAGGACCATCCCCGCCTGCTGTCGGTCATTGCCGGCGCCTGTGTGGCGGCCGGCGGCAACATTGTCGACGCGCAGATCTTCACCACCTCCGATGGCCGCGCGCTGGACACCATCCTGATCTCGAGGGAATTCGACCGCGACGAGGACGAGCGCCGCCGCGCCGAGCGCGTCGGCCGTCTGATCGAGGACGTGCTGTCGGGCAAGAGCTGGCTGCCGGAGATGATCGAGAAGCGCACCAAGCCGCGGCGCGGCGCCAAGGTCTTCCGCATCCAGCCGCGCGCCGAAATCCGCAACACGCTGTCGAACCGGTTCTCGGTGATCGAGGTCGAGGGGCTGGATCGGCCGGGCCTGCTGTCCGAGATCACCGGGGCGTTGTCCGACCTGTCGCTCGACATCGCCTCGGCCCACATCACCACCTTCGGCGAAAAGGTCATCGACACCTTCTATGTCACCGATCTCACCGGCCAGAAGATCGACAGCCCGACGCGGATGGCCGCCATCCAAAACAGGCTGATCAAGGTCCTCGAAGGCACCGTGCCCGAGCGCGGCGGCAAGGCCAAGGCCGCGGCCGAGTGACAGCCACCATTCATTTGTCCCAATCCTGCAGGCAGTCTCCAGACGCATGAGCCTTGTCAAAAAGTTCGCGACGGTCGCTTCCGGCACGCTGATGAGCCGCGCCCTCGGTTTTGGCCGTGAGATGCTGATGGCGGCCGCGCTCGGCACCGGGCCGATCGCCGACGCCTTCAACGCCGCCTTCCAGTTTCCCAACACCTTCAGGCGGCTGTTTGCCGAAGGCGCCTTCAACGCCGCCTTCGTGCCGCTCTTCGCCAAGGAGATCGAAACCCACGGCACCGATGGCGCCAAGCGCTTTTCCGAAGAGGTGTTCGGCGTGCTGTTCACGGCGCTGCTGGCGCTGACCATCGCCATGGAACTGGCGATGCCGCTGATCGTGCGCTACCTGGTGGCGCCGGGCTTTGCCGACTCGCCGGAAAAGTTCGAGATGACGGTCCGGCTCGCGACCATCATGTTTCCCTATCTGATCTGCATGTCGCTCGGCGCCATGATGGCCGGCATGCTGAATTCGCTGCGCCGCTATTTCGCCGCCGCGGTGGCGCCGGTGTTCCTCAACGTCATCCTGATCGGCGTGCTCGCCTATGCCTGGCACAAGGGATCGGACGCGCGCACCGTTGGCTTCGCACTGGCTTGGGGCGTGCTGGCGGCGGGGCTGGTGCAACTGGCGATCGTCTGGGTGGCGGTGCGCCATGCCGGCATCTCGATCGGTTTCCGCCGGCCAAGGATGACGCCCAATGTCAAGCGGCTGCTAATCCTGGCGCTGCCAGCGGCAATCACCGGCGGCATCACCCAGATCAACCAGCTGATCGGCACCGCGATCGCCTCGGCGCAGGACAGTGCGGTGTCGTCGCTCGCCTATGCCGATCGCATCTACCAGCTGCCGCTCGGCGTCGTCGGCATCGCCGTCGCAATCGTGCTTCTGCCCGAACTGTCGCGGGCGCTGAAGTCGGGCAATCTGATCGAGGCGGCCAATCTGCAAAACCGGTCGGTGGAGTTCACGCTGTTCCTGACCTTGCCGGCGGCGGCGGCACTGCTGGTCCTGGCGGAGCCGATCGTCGGGCTGGTCTACGAACGCGGAGCATTTGCCGCAAACAACTCGACGCCGATCGTGGCGGCAATCCTGGCGATCTTCGGCTTGGGGCTGCCGGCCTTCGTGCTGATCAAGGCGTTCACCCCCGGCTATTTCGCTCGCGAGGACACACGCACGCCGATGATCTTCGCCGCGATCTCGGTGGCGGTGAACATCACCACCGCGCTGACGCTGTTTCCGCAGATGGGCGCGCCGGGCATCGCCGTCGCCTCGGCCGTCGCCGGCTGGGTCAATGCGCTGATGCTGCTCGGCGTGCTGATCCGGCGCGGCCATTGGGGCCGCGACGTGCCGCTCATGAGACGCATCCCACGGCTGGTGCTGTCGGCCGCGGTGATGGCGGCGGCGCTGTATTTTGCCGAACACTGGTTTGCCGCCAGCCTCGCTTCCGGCTCGCCGCTGGTGGTCAAGACTGCAACGCTGCTTGGGCTCGTCGCCGGCGGGGCGCTGCTTTATTTCGTCACCGCCTTCGCCATCGGCGGCGCCGATTTCGGCATGATCCGGCGCAGTATGGCGCGGAAGGGATCACCGCCTGTCAGGGGACAGTCTCCAGATCCGTAAGCCTAACCGTAGCGACCCCGTCGACAAGCATCAGTCTTCGCCGGACAATTCGTCATAGACCGGGCGCGGCAGCGGCTTACGTGCCTGCTTGCTAAGTTCGATCCCGAATTCGGCCCGAAGCCGCGCCGCTGTCTCTAGCGGCGTCTCGCGGCCATGTCGGTGCTCCAAAGCTTTCTCGTTTGAGATGGTCATCCATTCTCGTCAGATCGTTTGCAGAATATGCACCTATCATACCATATCGATGTCGGCGCCGCCCCTCATTGCCCTGCCGGGCATTTCTCCCCGTAAACGGGGAGAAAGAAGCTGGCTGCCCCTCGGCGCTCGTCCTGCAACGCCTGTCGTTGGCGACACCGTCGACGACGTGTCCAGTTGATAGATGGGTAACACTTTGAACCGGATACATGGGTTACAGTTT
>NZ_AYWU01000047.1:0-21783 GCF_000502375.1 Mesorhizobium sp. L48C026A00
CCTCCCGGCGAAGGAGAAAACTGTCACCCATGCAATCAGTCCATTCTGTTACCTATCTATCCGGTTCGGACACCTGCCGGGCACTCCCCGTATAGTGACGGGGAGAAGGACGCTGTCATCGCCGGTTTCGCCAATCGCGGGCGTCGCGGAAAGAACGCCGAGGCTGCGGCCAGCGGGCTTCTCCCCGTTTACGGGGAGAAGGTGCCGGCAGGCGGATGAGGGGCGGCGCAGACCTGAATCGATTGCCTTGGCGAGGACCAGCCCTTGCAGGCCATGACAAGCCAACGATGCCAGCAAATCGCTAAGCCGGCCGCTTCTTCGCTTTCTTGCTCTTGGCGGGTCCGGCCTTGTCGAATTTCGGCTTGCTTGTCTTCCCGGCCCAGGGTTTTGCCTCGAATGCGGCGGGGCGCTGATCGGCTGACGGTGCGCGCTTCTCGAATTTGGGCGCGTTCTGGTCGAACGTCCGCTTGCCGCGGTGCGGCTTCTTGTCCGGCCGTGGCTCCTGGTAGCCGGCCCGCGACAGGTCGGGCGTGCCGTCCAGCCGCTTCACCGCGATGTTGTTCTGCAGCTTGCGGTCCGGGCCGATCGCCTGGAGGAACCGATCGGCCCAATCCGCCGCGATCTGCACGAAAGTTTCCTCCGGCTGCATCTTGATGGCGCCGATCTCGCGCTTGGAGATGCCGCCGGTCCGGCACAGCATCGGGATCAGCCAGCGCGGCTCGGCATTCTGCCTGCGTCCCACCGACAGCGAGAACCAGACGCTGTCGCCAAAATCGTCGCGGCGGCTTGGCGCCTCGTCGCGACGGGTAGATCTGTCGCCAGAGGGCCTGTCGCCCGACGGCGTGAACGGAGCGACGTCTAGGAGATCCTCGGGCGCCGAACGGCTGGAACGGCACAGACGCACGAAGGCGGCGGCCACCTGATCGGGGCCATGCTGCTCAAGAAGCGCATTGATGAAGCCGCGTTCATCATCCGTCACAGGCTCGCTGAAAACCGGGTCGGCGAGGATGCGCTCGTCGTCGCGGCGCAGGACGTCGTCGGCCGAAGGCGGGCTTGCCCAGGTCGCCGCAAGGCCAGCGCTTTGCAGCAGCCGTTCAGTGCGCCTGCGAGCATTGTTGGGCACGATCAGCGCGCTGACACCCTTGCGTCCCGCCCGTCCCGTCCGCCCGCTTCGGTGCAGAAGCGTCTCCGGATTGGTCGGCAGGTCGGCGTGGATCACCAGTTCGAGGTTGGGCAGGTCGATGCCGCGCGCCGCCACGTCGGTGGCGATGCAGACTTTTGCGCGGCCGTCGCGCATCGCCTGCAGCGCGTGGCTGCGCTCGTTCTGGCTCAGCTCGCCCGAAAGCGCGACGACGGAAAAGTTGCGGTTGTTGAAGCGCGCGGTCAGGTGATTGACGGCGGCGCGCGTGTTGCAGAACACAAGAGCGTTCTTCGCCTCGTAATAGCGCAGCACGTTGATGATGGCATTTTCCCGGTCGGCCTGGGCTACGCTCAGCGCCCGGTATTCGATGTCGAGATGCTGCTTCTCCTCGCCGGCGGCCGAGATGCGCACCGCATCGCGCTGGTAGCCCTTGGCCAGCGTCGCGATGGAGCGCGGCACGGTGGCCGAAAACATCAAGGTGCGGCGCTCGGCCGGAGCGGCGTCGAGGATGAATTCCAGATCCTCGCGAAAGCCGAGATCGAGCATCTCGTCGGCCTCGTCGAGCACAACTGCCTTCAGCTCGGACATGTCGAGCGAATTGCGGGTAATGTGGTCGCGCAGCCGGCCGGGCGTGCCGACGACGATATGGGCGCCGCGCCCCAACGTGCGGCGCTCGGTCCGCATGTCCATGCCGCCGACGCAGGACGCTATCGCTGCGCCGGTCAGTTCGTAGAGCCATTCGAGCTCGCGCGTCACCTGCAAAGCGAGCTCCCGCGTCGGTGCCACGGCCAGCGCCAGCGGTGCTGCGGCTTGGGAAAAGCGCTCGGCGCCGTCGAGAAGGGTCGGCGCCAGAGCCAGCCCGAAGGCGACGGTCTTGCCGGAGCCGGTCTGGGCGGAAACCAGCGCATCGGCCTGTCCGAGCTCGAGTACCGCCTTCTGCACCGGCGTCAGCTCGACATAGCCGCGTTTTTCCAGCGCCTTTGCCAGCGCGGGGACAAGTGCTTCGAAATTGGACATTTCACTCTTTCGGAATTCGGATTCTTTTATGCCCGGCAATGGGTCATCCGTCGGCGAGCGCCAGGAGCGCCACGAGCCAAACGATCCAATCGTTCGTACTTCGCGCCGCCGCCATTGTACAGGGCAAGCCGTCTGGCTGCGTCGCGATTGACTCTTTACGCAAACCGCGTAAAAGCCGGCACCGAATGGGGTAGTTTCGATGCGCGGCCTTTTGATGGCGCTTCTTGCCTTCGACGTCCCGGGCCGCAATGTGAACCATTGGGCCGGGCGTTTCGGCGCGTCTGCTCGTTCCAGCAAAACCACGTTCTTGGCCAAAAAAACCGGTAAAACGACCCCTAAAACGGTCTGATTCCCTTGGCCTAACCACCCTCTCCCGGGTCCGGCCCGGGGTTGAAACCCGCATCGGCCGGCGGGTTTTCTCCAAAAAACCGAGCGGAGAGGACAGGAGATTTCGATGAGTTTCAAGGTTGCAATCGTCGGCGCCACGGGCAATGTGGGTCGGGAAATGCTCAACATACTGGAAGAGCGCGGCTTTCCGGTGAGCGAGGTGGTGGCGCTGGCCTCGCGGCGCAGCCAGGGCACGGAAGTGTCGTTCGGGGATCGCACGCTGAAGGTCAGGGCGCTCGACCAATATGATTTTTCCGATACCGACATCTGCATCATGTCGGCCGGCGGCAACGTTTCGAAGGAATGGTCGCCGAAGATCGGCAAGCAGGGCTGCGTCGTCATCGATAATTCGTCGGCCTTCCGCTATGACCAGGACGTGCCGCTGATCGTGCCGGAAGTGAACCCGGACGCGATTTCGCTGTTCACGCGCAAGAACATCATCGCCAACCCGAACTGCTCGACGGCGCAACTGGTCGTGGCGCTGAAGCCGCTGCATGACCTCGCCACCATCAAGCGTGTCGTCGTCGCCACCTATCAATCGGTGTCCGGCGCCGGCAAGGAAGGCATGGACGAACTGTTCACGCAGACCCGCGCGGTGTTCGTCGCCGATCAGGTCGACGTCAAGAAGTTCACCAAGCGCATCGCCTTCAACGTCATCCCGCACATCGACGTCTTCCTCGACGACGGCTTCACCAAGGAAGAATGGAAGATGGTCGCCGAGACCAAGAAAATGCTCGACCCCAAAATCAAGCTGACGGCGACCTGCGTGCGCGTGCCGGTGTTCATCGGCCATTCGGAAGCGGTCAACATCGAGTTCGAAAAGCCGATCACCGCCGAGGAAGCGCGTGAGATCCTGCGCGAAGCGCCGGGCTGCCAGGTTCTCGACAAGCGCGAGGACGGCGGCTACATCACGCCGCTGGACTCGGCCGGCGAGGACGCGACCTTCATCTCGCGCATCCGCGAGGATTCGACCGTCGACAACGGCCTGTCGATGTGGATCGTCTCCGACAATCTGCGCAAGGGCGCGGCACTCAACGCGGTGCAGATCGCCGAATTGCTGATCGAGTGCGGGCTGATCCAACCGAAGAAGAAGGCGGCGTAGTTTTCGCTCACGGGCCGTATCGCCGCTGCTGCGGCGGGCCCTCCGCGGGGGCGCCGGACAACCGGCGGCCCGCAGTCGCGGGCTCGGCCTTCGGCCGTTAGCCCCTTCTCCCCGTTCGCGGGGAGAAGGTGCCGGCAGGCGGATGAGGGGCGGCACCGGCGCCTCAGTTAGGTCGCGTCGGGCCGGCATCACCTGGCCCTGCTCTGCCCTCAAACCGGCAAGACGACATCGCCATGTCGCTGGCGGCTGGGCTTGTGCGTGTATTGCGTCGCACAATGGAACCGACCAGGATCATTGCCGGTCCGTGAAAGGGGTTTCGATGATCGTTCGCCCGCGCCCGGGATTTTTGCATCTGTTCTTCATCATGCGCGGCTCGGTGGTGCCGCGCATCCTGCCGCAGATCTTCGGCTTCGGCATTTATGGCGCACTGGTGGTGCTGGCGGTCAGGGCCCTGCAGCTTGACCTCGGCAATGCCGGGCCCGCGCCGCTCGCCTTGCTCGGTGTGGCGCTGTCGATCTATCTCGGCTTCCGTAACAATGCCGCCTATGACCGCTGGTGGGAGGCGCGCAAGCTGTGGGGCCAGCTTGTGTTCGACATTCGCAATCTGGCGCGCGCCAGCACCGGGTTGATCGAGGATCGGGTCGAACTGCGCGGGCTGCTGATGGAGGCGATCGCCTTCTGTCACTTCCTGCGCGGCCTGCTTCGGCGGGTCGATGCCACGACCGAAGCACGCGCGTTCATCGATGAAGCGGCCGAAAGTGCTGCCAAGCTGGCCAACCCGCCGGACGCCATGCTGCGGCGGATGGGCGAGCGAGCCGCCGCGTTGTACAGGGCCGGCGCAATCGATGTCATGGGCTACCGCATTCTCGACGAGCGCCTGTCGCAAATCGCCGCAGCGCAGGCCGGCTGCGAGCGCATCATGGGAACACCGCTTCCGTTTGCCTACACGCTGCTGTTGCAGCGCACCGCCTATATCTTCTGCCTGCTGCTTCCGTTTGGGCTGGCCTCGACTGCCGGTTGGGCGACGCCGCTGTTCACGGCGCTGATCGCTTACACCTTTTTCGGCCTCGACGCGCTTTCGGAGGAACTCGAGGACCCGTTCGGCACCGAGGCCAACGATCTCGCCCTCGACGGTCTGTGCCGCGTCTGTGAAATCTCGGTGTTCGAGGCGCTCGGCGAAGCGCCGCCAAAAATGATCCCCGCCAAAAAATACTATTTTTCCTAGGGTTTGTTCCCGCGCTCACCGAAGCACCGTGCGCTGGAAAAATCATAAGCGTGTCGGATCGCCGCCTCACGCCGCGTCCTTGGTTCGACCCTCGCCAAGAGGGCTCGAAACAACCGGAGGACCAATGACCATGTCTCAAACAGCATCCGTCACGCCGAGCGCGCTGTGGACCGGCCGCGGGCTCAGCGCCCTCATCGTGCTGTTCATGACCTTCGACGGCGTCATCAAGCTGCCGCCGCTCGATATCGTCACCCAGACCATGGTGCAACTCGGCTGGCCGGCCGATCCCGATGTCTCGCGCATGCTCGGCATCGTCGGGCTGGTCTCGACCGCGCTCTATGCGGTGCCGCGCACCTCGGTGCTCGGCGCCGTCCTGCTCACCGCCTATCTCGGCGGCGCCATCGCGACCCACGCGCGTCTTGGCAGCCCGCTGTTCTCGCACACATTGTTCGGCGTCTATCTCGGCCTCATTCTGTGGGGCGGCCTTTTCCTGCGCAATCCCGGGGTGCGCTCGCTGATCCCGTTCAGCCGGTAGCGGCGGCGTCAAAAGCCTTTCGATGGCGGTCGCGCCGCCAGAGAGGCGGCTGTCTGCCGCCACCCTTCTTCCTTGTCCTTGGATCAAATCGCCCGGTTGCGAGTTAGACGATGTGGGGCGAGGACGGAAAACCCCATTTGGGAGGAGCGACGATGAAGAAATTGGTGGTCCTGATCATATTGGCAACCACGCTCGCAGCCTGTTCCCGGACAGAACAGGGCGCCGCGGTCGGTGGCTTGGGAGGCGCTGCTGTCGGCGCTGCCGCTGCAAATGACCCGGTGGAGGGAGCTGTTGTTGGTGGTGCTGTCGGCGCCGTCGCCGGCGCACTGATCGGTCGTGCGACCGAACCCGGCCGGTGCCGCTATCGCGATCGCTATGGACGCGTCTACATCGCCCGCTGCCCGGCAGGCTATTGATCGGGCCGCGTCATAGCTCCGACGAAATGAAACGGCGGGCAAAGCGCCCGCCGTTCCGTAAGCGATAAAAAGCGGATTATTCGGCGGTCGCGGCTTCCGCCTCGGCCGGCGCGGCTGCCGCGGCGGCAACCGCGGAGGCTGCATCGTCCTGCGCCTTCTTCAGAAGTGCGGCGCGTTCCTGCGCCTTCTTGCCGGGTTCGGCCTTCTTGGGATTGGAGCGGGCCTCGCGCTTGGCGATGCCGGCCTCGTCGAGGAAGCGCAGCACGCGGTCGGTCGGCTGGGCGCCGTGCGAGAGCCAATGCTTGACGCGGTCGGCGTCGACCTTGACCCGCTCGCCGTCCTTGGGCAGCAGCGGGTTCCACGAGCCGAGCGACTCGATGAAACGGCCGTCGCGCGGCGAACGGGCGTCGGCGACGACGACGTGGTAATAGGGACGCTTTTTCGAGCCCGCACGGGCCAGTCGGATTTTCAATGGCATTTCTTTTCTCCTAAAACGCTGATTTTCGGGTTTACGGCTGGTCCTCAGCCGGTTTTCGTTCCGCCGTTGGATGCGGCGATATGCTCGTGATGGCGGATCACTTCGCGGACGACGAAGTTCAGGAATTTCTCCGCGAAATCCGGGTCGAGATGGGCGTCCTTCGCCAGTTGGCGAAGGCGGGCGATCTGCTGCTGCTCGCGCGCCGGATCGGCCGGCGGCAGGCCATGCGATGCCTTCAGCTCGCCGACCGCCTTGGTGCAGCGGAAACGCTCGGCCAGCATGTGGATGAGCGCTGCGTCGATGTTGTCGATCGAGGCGCGGTAGTCGACCAGCGCCGCGCGTGCGTCGGCCATGTCCTTCTCTTCGTTCATCGCGCCCTCACTTCTTCTTGCCAGGGGCGTTCTTGCCGAGCATTGGCAGACCGCCGCCGGATCCTGGCAAACCAGGAAGCTTCATGCCGCCGGGCAGCCCAGGCAGACCACCGCCACCTGGGAGGCCACCGGGAAGACCCTTCATGCCGCCGAGACCGGCTGCCTGTGCTTGCTTCTGCAAGGCTTCGAGCTGCTTGGGGTCCATCTTGGACAGGTCCGGCATGCCGCCGCCCATCATGCCGCCCGGGCCACCCATGCCCCCTGGCATCATGCCGCCGAGTCCCATCTTCTGGGCCAGACCGCCCATCATGCCACGCATCAGGCCACCGCCTTTGCCCTTGCCGCCCATCGCTTTCATCATGTCGGCCATGCCGCGGTGCATCTTCAGGAGCTTGTTGATCTCGGCCGCATCGGTGCCGGAGCCTGCGGCGATGCGCTTCTTGCGCGAGTGCTTCAGAATATCGGGGTTGGCGCGCTCGGCCTTGGTCATCGACGAGATGATGGCGAGCTGGCGGCCGAACATCTTGTCGTCGAGACCGGCGGCAGCCATCTGGTCCTTCATCTTGCCCATGCCCGGCATCATGCCCATGATGCCGCCCATGCCGCCCATCTTCGACATCTGCTGAAGCTGGCCGGCAAGATCGTTCAGGTCGAACTTGCCCGACTGCATCTTCTTGGCCATCGCCGCCGCCTGCTCGGCGTCGATGTTTTCGGCAGCCTTTTCGACGAGGCTGATGATGTCGCCCATGCCGAGAATGCGGTCGGCGATGCGCTTGGGATGGAATTCCTCCAGCCCGTCCATTTTCTCGCCGGTGCCGATCAGCTTGATAGGCTTGCCGGTGACGGCGCGCATGGAAAGTGCCGCACCACCACGGCCGTCGCCATCCATACGGGTCAGCACCAGGCCGGTGATGCCGACGCGCTCATCGAAGCTTTTTGCCAGATTGACGGCATCTTGGCCCGTCAGCGAATCGGCGACCAAAAGGATTTCGTGCGGCGACGAGACCTTCTTGATGTCGGCCATCTCGACCATCAGCGGCTCGTCTATATGGGTGCGGCCGGCGGTGTCGAGGATGACGACGTCATGGCCGCCGAGCTTTGCCGCCTGCACGGCGCGGCGGGCGATGTCGACCGGCGTCTGGCCCTCGACGATCGGCAGCGTGGCGACCTTGACCTGCTCGCCGAGCTGACGGAGCTGCTCCTGCGCGGCGGGACGCCGCGTGTCGAGCGAGGCCATCAGGACCTTCTTGTTCTGACGCTCGGTGAGGCGCTTGGCGATCTTGGCCGATGTCGTGGTCTTGCCGGAACCCTGCAGGCCGACCATCATGATGACGACTGGAGCCGGTGCATTGAGGTCGATGGCGACGCCCTCGGCGCCCAGCATCCCGACCAGCTCGTCATGGACGATCTTGACGACCATCTGCCCGGGCTTGATCGACTTCAGCACGGCGGCGCCGACGGCCTTCTCGCGCACCTTGTCGGTGAAGGAACGCACCACTTCCAGCGCAACGTCGGCCTCAAGCAGCGCACGGCGCACCTCGCGCAGCGCCGCCGAGACATCGGCCTCGGACAGGGCGCCGCGGCCGGTGAGGCCGTTCAGGATCGAACCAAGACGTTCCTGTAGCGATTCAAACATTCTTCTTCCTTTTCCCTGACACCCGGATGATGCCCGAGAGGTAATGCGTTCGCGCCCAGTATCCAACCCAAGCTGTCCAGGCAAAAGCCCAAAGCCAAAAAGCACCCGGGGGCGCACAGCGCTGCCGGATGTTGGCCTCCAGGATCGATTTACAGCACGTCGCCTCAAACAGGCTTCGGCGTCCCGGTCGGCTTGCTCGGAGGGATACTCGTCGCGGAATTCGCGGGCTGTAGACAGGAAATCGGCCGCGGAGTCAAGGTGCGGGGCCGAATACGCTGAACCGGGCCGGTTTGGTTTATGGCAGCACCACCAGCGTGATGCGCATCAGCTTGGGCCGCCGGGGTGCGAAAAATCCGGCTCGACCTTCAGCGGCGAGCGCGGGTGCAGCAGCAGAACGGTCAACAGGCTGCAGACGATGCCGATCGCCGCGATGAGGACGGCATCAAGCGTCGTCCAGCCGGGGCCTTCGAGCGGCTTGGCGTTGAACAGGGCGAAGGAATTGTAGCTTTGCTGGTGCGAAATCAGCAGGAAGCCGGTCAGATTGTTGCCGAGGTGGGCGCCGAAGGCCGCGCCGAGATTGCCCGTGGCATAGACCACAAGCGTCAGGAGCAGCGCAAAAGCGGCGATCGAGGCCAGCACGCAGGCGTTGATGGCGGTCGTCGAGCCTGGGTTCCAATGCATCGCAGTGAACAGAAGTCCTGGCAGCAGCGCCCAGATGAAGGGGTTTTGAAACCGGTTGGCCAGGCCCCTGAGGAGATAGCCGCGAAACAGCACCTCTTCGGACGACGTCTGCAGCAGGGTCAGCGCGGCGATCGGGATCAGGAACAGCAGCCAGGACGACAGGGCGATCGCACCGCGCGCAATGTCGGGCTGCAAGAGATAGAGCAGGATTTCGGAGAGCAGCGATGTGACCAGCACCGCGGCCAATCCCCTAAAAAATCCCGAGGGCGAAACGCGGCGGCTGGTGCCGATCAGCGCCATCAGCGGCTCGCGATGGACCCAGCGCATGGCAGCCCACAGGCCGAGCCAGATTCCGGCAAAGGAGGCGAGCGCGGCGAGGATCCCGGTGGGCGAGGCCATGAAATTCTGCACCGCCCCTCCTTCCATCGGGGCGCCGGACGATGCTTGCCAGACGACGAAGAAATAGGCGCCGCCGAACAGCATGGCGACGGTCGTCGCGACCCAGAACAGGACGACGATCGCCGTTCCGAGCAGGAGCCGCGGCAGGGTCGTCTTGGCGTTGGGAGTATGCCGATAGCGGTCGAAGGCGGCAGGGTCTATCACGCGGGCTCACAGGCTGGTGCTTCGGGTCGCATGATCTATTCGATCGGGTCGTGCCGCGCAATCGCTAGCCGCCAGCATTGCAAGGTCACTTCTCCCCGTCACGATACGGGGAGAAGTGCCGGGTCCACCCTCCGCAGCTGCTGCGGAGGACGGGCAGGACGATGAGGGGCGGCGCCAATCTCGACAATTAGTGGTCTCCAACGAGCATGGATTCCGTCAATCGTCTGAGGCGATTGCCCTGTTCGGCACCGTCAGCGCTCGACGTACATGATGCGTCGGGTGCCGGGGTCGACCAGTGCCGGCTGACCGTTCACATAGACATAGCGGTAGTCATAGTCCGGAATCTCGCGCAACTCGACGGTATCGGGCAAGGTCGCGCCGGTAACCACCTCGCCCTCGAGATAAACCGGGTCGACCCGGTTGGTCTCGATGTAGGTGCGGACTTCGGCCGGCGGCCGCCTGATCGGCTCGATCGGCTCGCCAGCGACGATCGCTCCGGTATAGATGTCGGGATCGTCGACATCGGCGGGGGCTTCGACGATGGTAATGTCTGCATCGGCCGGGCGCCGGGTCAGGACGACCTCGTTGCCGCCGAAATCGGCCGTCACATAGTCGGAATAGATCCAGCCTTGGCCATTGGCCTCGGCTATGGTGCACCATTTGCTGTTTTGGATGCAGCCATCGAGCGTTGCCGACTGGCCGGCGGCGAGCACGCCGATCACCGGGTATTGCGGCCCTGGGCCGGCGCGAATGTTGAGATCGGCGACCGCCGAAACGGCGGTATCGGCCAAGGCTGTGCCGGACATGGCGACAAGCGCTCCGGCGACAGCAGGAAACAGTATGCGCTTCATGGTTTCGCTCCGTGTTGATGGTCCCTCGCGAACGAAAACGAAACAAGACCTCATGCGTTCCGGCTAAAACGCCTCGGCCGGCTCACGTTTTGTTCCGGTTTCTTTCACGACTCCGGTCAGGAGTTCATGGACGAAGGCCAGCTTCTGTGCCGTCAGCTCCGAGATGACGAAGGGATAGAGGTCCGGCAGGCCCATGCAGCGGTTGATCGAGTTGGACGCTTCCGACAGCACCAGCCAGCGGGCCAGGATCTTTTCGAACGGTTCGGGAACGGCGGCAGGTTCCGACGGCGCCGGCTGGAGCTCGCCGCCGGTGTCGCCCCGCGACAGGTCGTTGGCCTCCATGGTTTCCAGCCGGCCGAGCGGGAAATTCAGCGCATGCACCATCTCCAGCGTATCGGTGATGTGCAGATGGTGTGCCCATGTCTCGGCCCAGTCCTCCCAGGGATGGGACGTGGCATAGGCGGAAATGTGGTCCTGCTGCCAGTCGGGCGGCGCGCCATTGGCATGGTAGGCCTTCAGCGCCTGCTCGTAATCGGCGCGCTCGTCGCCGAACAATGTGCGGAAGGCGGCAAGCCGTTGCGGGTCGTCGCGGATCAGGCGGTCCCAGTAATAGTGGCCGAGTTCATGGCGGAAATGGCCGAGCAAAGTGCGATAGTTCTCGCCCATCTCGACGCGCCGTCTTTCGCGCTCGGCCGAATCCGCCTCGGCGACATTGAGTGTGATCAGGCCGTTGTCATGGCCGGTCAGGATGCGCGCGCCACCCGGACCGCCGATCGGATCGGCAAGGAAGTCGAAGGCGAGGCCGGCCTCGTCGCCGGCGTTCCGCTTGGGCGCGACCGGCAGTCCGGCGGCGAGCAGCGAATAGATGGCCCGCTTCTTTGCCGCTTCGACGCGGATCCAGCGACGGCGGTTGCCATCGACCGAAAGGTCCGGGATCAGCTGGTTCAGCGCGCAGGCGCCGCAGAAGGCATGGCCAGGTTCCGCCATCCAGTTGCAGGCGCACTCGTCGGCATTGGTGCACTGGAAAACGCCGCCGGCGCCAGACAGCACGAAGCGCGCATGCCCGGGATCGTAGAGCACGGAGCTGGCGCAGTTCAGGCACTGGGCGTTCTCGAAATAGAGGCGGTGGCCGCAATGCGGGCAATCGAAGAGCTTCATCCCAATCTCGAATCACCAGGTCTCAAATTATGTGGCCCGGATATAGTGCGCAGCGGCATATCGCCCAAACGCCTGTCGGCGGCCGGCGTTCCTGCTGTTGCTATTTTGCCGCAAGCTGGGCGGCGACCGTTCTCGCCACCGCCTCGCCCGATAGCCTGGCGCCGCCGCAGGTCTGCATCAGCGGACCGGCCAGATGCTCGCCGGCGAAGAAGATTTTTTCCGCCACCGGCTGCATCAGCGTGGCGCGCGCCTGCGAACGGCCGGGTCGGGCCGCCGCATAGGCGCCGCGCACGAACCGCTCGCAGCCCCAATTGGTCATCATGGCGCGCCCGACATGTTTTCTGACGTCGCCGCCGAAGATGGCGCACAGCCGGTCGACGACGAAGTCGACGCCTGCCGCCTCGCCCGCCGCCGACATCTCCCAGGCGAAATCGCCGCCAACGAAGCCGACCATCAGGTCGAGGTCGAAGGGAAAGCAAAGGAAGTAGATGTCGTGCCTGGCCAGCCGCTCGATCAGCAGGTCGTCGAACGGCGCCAGCCCGAGCCTTGTGCCCCTGATCTCAACCGGCAGCTTGGTCAGCATGCCCATCGGCAGGTCGAAGAAGGCAGCGAAATGCCTGTCTGGCAGCGCCGGCGCGAATTCGATCTCCTCGAAGGCGAGCACCGCCGGCGAGGCGGTGACGATGACCGCTTTGGCGCGGATGATGCCGCGATCGGTGACGCAGGCGACGCCGGGCACGTCCCAGAGGATTTTCCGCACCGGCGTCGACAGCTCGACCGGCACGTCGGCGCCGAAACGGGCGACCAGCGCGCCGAACCCCTCCTTGGTGAAGTAGTTCGGATCGAGATCGGCGGCAGCCTGAAAGTCGCGGATCGATATCTCGTCCTCGTCGGCGCCGAAGTCCATCGGCCCGGCGAAGGTGGCGGCGGCGCGCGGCGCATTGCCCCTGGCGAGCAATGCCGAAAGACGGTCGTCGTCACCAACCTTGACCTCATGCGCCGCCAGCAGCTCGAACAGCCTGATATCGGCCGCCTTCATTGCGGCCTCTTCGTCCTCGCTCGCCTTTCGGTTGCGATAATAGAGATGGTCGATATTCATGTCGTGATGATGAAGCGTCCAGCGGGCAGCTTGCGCCTCGGGAAAGTAGGGATTGCGGTTGGCCGCGTGCAGCCAGGCGCAGCCGATGTCGAAAGGAACGCCGAAATGCTGGTCGCTGGTCCAGGCGCGGCCGCCGATACGGTTCATCGCTTCGACCAGCTTGAAGGAAAGGCCGGCCGCACGCATGGTCTTGGCGGCGGAAAGTCCCGCCGAGCCGGCGCCGATGACAACGACGTCAACGTCTTCCATGAATATTCTAGCCCCCCGCCACAATAATTACTTGATCGTAAGCAAGTTGTCCGGCATTCGCCAGCGCTGCGGCGAGGATGCGTAAACGAGTTCTTAGCGCATCGGCCCCGAAAGTCGGTTCCGATTCTCGGAAAGCACGATGCGCAGATTGTAAAGTGCTGGAGCGTACTGCGTCCAAGTGGGCGCAAATCGCTCCAACGGTGACAAGCGGGCGTTTCGCTGGCAAATTCGTATTTGGGACAAGATCCAGGCAACCAGGAGAGCAACATGGCATTTTTTGCCAAGGCAAAGATTTTAGCGGCGGCGGCATCGATGATGCTTGCGGCGGCAACAGCGGCACAGGCCGCCCAATGCGGCAAAACGGGCGCGGGCTTCGAAGCGTGGAAGGCGGAGTTCGCGCAGGAAGCAAGGGCCAGCGGTGTAGGCTCGAAGGGTCTGGCCGCTCTGGCTAGTGCGACCTACGCAAAAAGGACGATCGCCGCCGACCGCGCTATCCACAAGGCTTTCGGTGGCTCGGTGGATGCTTTCATGAAGCGCCGTGGCGCGTCCACGATCATTTCCAAGGGCCGTTCACTGAAGAAGTCGAACGCGGCGCTGTTCGACAAGATCGAACGGACCTACGGCGTGACGCCGGGTGTGTTGCTCGCCATCTGGGGGATGGAGACCGGCTTCGGTTCCTTCTTGGGCAAGCAGAATACGGTCTCTGCCATTGTAACGCTCGCCTATGATTGCCGCCGCCCGGAGTTCTTCTACCCGCATGCTGTTGCAGCCCTGAAACTGGTTGATCGCGGCGCGTTGAGCGCCTCGTCGGTCGGCGCCATGCATGGCGAGATTGGCCATACGCAGTTCCTGCCCGGAAATGTCTTGAAATACGGGGTCGGCAGCGGAAATCTGCGCGACAAGGCCACTGCGTTGGCTTCCACCGCCAACTTCCTCAAGGCTCATGGTTGGCAGGCGGGTGCCAGCGCACAGGCGAATCTCGGTGCAATTGCCGGCTGGAATGACGCGAGCAACTATCAACAGGCCATCGCCCGCATCGCCACGGCGATCGACGGCGAGTGATACAAGTCTCTATTCGACGGAAAGCCCGGCCATGCGCCGGGCTTTTTTTGTCTGTCGATGGTCTGAGGTTACGACTGCCGCCGCTCGGCCCCGCCTCGGGAACGAAGGCATGAAGCAGAGAAGCTAGTTCGGCGAACCGAGCGCCTTGTCCATCGCTTCCCTAACCTCGGCCGGCCACGTGTTCACCGCCGGCCACGCATCCGGCTCGGGCTTGTCGCCGCGGCGGGCGAAATAGAGCTTGTGGTTGGCCGGATCGATCGCCATGAAGCCGTCGTCGCCGCCGCAATCATGCGGGATGCAGCCGCTGGCGTGGAAGACGCCCGAGGTGGTTTTCTCGGTGCCGCCGCCGACCAGCAGGCTGGTCGCCATGTCGGGCATCTCCTTGCCGAGCAGCGACGCGGCTTGCCTGTAGACGGCCTCGTTATGGAAGGCATCGACGATGCTGTCGTATTTCGCCGGGTCGACATCTTTCCAGCCTGTACCCGGCTCCGGCATGTAGGCGAGGTTGCCCGAGGTCGACAACCCGCCGGTCGGCGACCATTGCAGCGCCGGCTTCGATTCGCCCGGCAAGAGATTGGGCACGAAATAGATGGCGCCGTCGGATAGCGCGGCCGGCGGGGCGCCGCATTCGTCCTGCTCGACGGTGGTCGTTTGGATCGTGCCGCCTTCCGGCTTCCACACGATCACCTTGGCCGGACCGCATTGATTGCCGCCGTCGCCGACATCGACCAGCGCCACCGTGACGCCGCCGACCTCGACAATCCTGTCGAAGAAGACATCGTAATTGCGCGCCAGCTGCTTGCCGTCATAGGCCAGCACCTTCTCGCCATAGTCTTCCTGCTGGGTGATGGTCAGCTGCCCATTCTCGAACGGGACCGGTGCTTGGCCGTCATCCTCGGCCAGGGCCGCATTGCTCGACGCGCCCAGGTCGGCGGCCCCGCCGGACGCATCGTCAGCCGGCACGAGCACCGTGTCGGTCTGTGCATGCGCGCCAGCCACCGGCATCAGAGTCCACGCCAGCGCCCAGGCGCCGGCAAGCAGCGAACGTGTCATGCCTGTCCCTCCGTTCAGCCGCCACGAGCCCGGCCTGTCGCGGCCGGGTCATCGTACCGTTCAGGCCCAGGGCCGCAGCTCGGCGTTCTTCTTCTCGAACGAGGCGATGGCGTCGGCCTTCTCCATGGTCAAGCCGATATCGTCGAGCCCGTTCAAGAGGCAGTGCCGCTTGAAGTCGTCGAGGTCGAACTTGACCACGCCGCCGTCCGGTCCGCGGATTTCCTTGGCTTCGAGGTCGATCGACAGCGTTGCGTTGGACCCGCGCGAGGCGTCGTCCATCAGCTTGTCCAGATCCTCCGGGCTGACGGTGATCGGCAGGATGCCGTTCTTGAAGCAGTTGTTGTAGAAAATGTCGGCGAACGAGGTCGAGATGACGCAGCGTATGCCGAAGTCGAGCAGCGCCCACGGCGCATGCTCGCGCGACGAGCCGCAGCCGAAATTGTCGCCGGCGACCAAGATCTGCGCCTTGCGGTAGGCCGGCTTGTTGAGCACGAAGTCGGGGTTTTCCGAGCCGTCGTCCGTGTAGCGCATTTCGGCAAACAGTCCGCTGCCGAGCCCGGTGCGCTTGATCGTCTTGAGATAATCCTTGGGAATGATCATGTCGGTGTCGACATTGACGATCGGCATCGGCGCGGCAACGCCGGTGAGCTTGGTGAATTTTTCCATAGGTCTTGCCCGTCTTCTTTTCGCTGCGGGGATGTATTGGCGCCCGGTTTACACAAAGCTGCAGGCAAATAAAAGGCGGCTGTTTTCGCAAGCTTTGGTCCTAGAGCACGGACCGCTTCAAAGTTGCCGCCCTATGGTGCACCTTGGCCGGCATGACAACACGTCCCAAAGTACTCTACGCCACCGAACCGAACCTCGACGCAGCCGAGTTCCGCCGCGTGCTGGTGGAATCCGGCCTCGGCGTCACTCGGCCCATCGATGACGACGTCCGTCTGAAGGCGATGCTTGCCAATGCAGATCTGGTGTTGACGGCGCGCCTCGATGCGCCTGGCAAGCCGCTGATTGGCCTCGCCCGAGGCATCACCGACTTCTCGTGGGTGTGCTATATTTCCGAGCTCGCCGTCTGCAAATCGGCGCAAGGGCTCGGCATCGGCAAGGGCCTGCTCGACGAAGCGCGGCGGCAGCTCGGGCCATCCGTCGCCATGTCACTGATCTCCGTGCCCGACGCCGTCGGCTTCTACGAACGGATCGGCATGACGCGGATGGCGGACGCGTTCTGGTTTGGCCGCGAGCGCTGACGGCTGGCCTTGCGGTGCGGAACCCTTTGATGCCCGCCAGCGTCAGATCACATTCAACTCCCTGAAAGCCCGCCCCTCAGCGACACGGCTGTACCCAAACGCCGAGCAGTCCACCGTGCGGTAGCCGCCATGCACGATCAGCTCGGCCAGCGCCTTGCCGACCGCCGGCGCCTGCTGCAGGCCGTGGCCGGAAAAACCGTTGGCGAAGAGGAAATTCCCGACCTGCGGATGCGGGCCGATCACCGCGTTCTGGTCGAGCGTGTTGTAGTCGTAATGGCCGGCCCAGGCGCGCGTCGGCTTGATCGCCTCGAAGGCCGGAATGCGGGTCGCCAACACCGGCCAGATCACCTCTTCGAACAGCGGCCAGTCGGGCTCGAAATCGCTGGGATCGGCGGGGCCGTCGCCGTCTTCCGGTTCGGCCCCGCCGGTGATGTAGACCGAGCCTTCCGGCCGGACATAAATGCCCGAGGGATCGACCAGCAGCGGCATGTCGTCATATTTCTCGCGCGCCTCGAAGATGAAGACATTGCGCTTGCGCGGTTCCACCGGCAGCACCAGACCGGCCATTTCCGAAACTTTTCCGGCATTCGGCCCGGCGGCGTTGACGACGATGCCGGCGTCGAGCCTTTCGCCATTGTCGAGGCCGACGCCGGTGACACGATCGCCCTGCCGTTCGATGCCGGTCACATCGGCGGTGATGAAATCGATCTTTTTCTCGCGCAGCGCCTTGCGGAACAGCATCAGCATGGCATGCGCGTCGAACCAGCCCTCGCCCGTGCGGCCATAGGCGCCGGCGGTGATGCCCTCGGCCGACAGCCATGCAAACCGGCGGACGAGCGCCTCCGCATCCTCAAGCACGATGTCGGCGCCCTCGGCCAACTGCGTCTGGTGATTGGCCTTGAGGATCGGCAACCCGTTCTCGCCGGCAAGGATGAGGTAGCCGCCTTCGCGAAAGCCGATATCGGCGTCGGCCCCGAACTCTGCCGTCAGCCGCCGGAACAGTTTCAACGTGAACTGCGACAGCCGGATGTTTTGCGGAATCGAAAACTGCTGGCGGATCGAAGCGCAGGACAGCGTCGTCGCCGCATGGGCGAACTGCGGGTCGCGCTCGACCAGCGCGATCGAGCCCGAAAACCCTTCCGCGCGCAAATAATAGGCGATCGAGGAGCCGACGATGGCTCCGCCGATGATGACGACGTCGTAGCGCACTTTTTCGCTTCTCCAGTTCTGAAGCATGATCCCGAAGCCGGTTTTCTGAAACGATCATGCTGCAATTCATACAGCCGGCAAGATGATCTCGAAGCGCGTGCCGCGCTCGGAGTCAACCAGGCGGATCGTGCCATCATGCGCTTTCAGCAGGGCCAGAACGATGCCGAGGCCCATGCCGGTGCCGCCGCAATCGCGGCGTGTGGTGAAGAATGGCTCGAAAATACGCGCGCGGTTGCTCAGCGAAATGCCGGCGCCGTCGTCGCTCACCTGGATCGTCGCCTTGCCGCCTGCGCTCGCCGCCGTGATCGAAACCAGCGTCGCGCCATGCCTTGCCGAATTGTCGATGAGATTGGCGAGCACGATCGCTGCGTTCTCGGCCGAGATGCGCAGGCCGGTCTCGCCGCCCGCCTCAATACGAAGCGCCAGCCTGTCCCCGGTCGGCAACAGCGCCAGGGCCGCACTGAGCGACGTGCTTTCGCCGCTGGGCGCAAGATTTTCGGCGCGCGCCAGGTCGAGCAGACGACGCACCAGCAGATTGAGCCGCCCGGCGTCGGTGACGATATTGTCTGAAAACCGCCGCCGCTCGGCCTCGTCCATTGCGCTACCTGAATCGCGCAGCAGTTCGGCCGCCCCCTGGAGCGCCGTCAGCGGCGATTTGAGCTCGTGCGAGACATGGGTGGCGAAGGTCTGGATGCTGTCGGAGCGCGCATGCAGCTTTTCGGCCATCTCGAGGAAAGCGCCGGACAGCGCTGCCATCTCGCGCGTGCCATGATGGTCGAGCGGCCTGATCGCTGCTCGATCACCGGCGGCGATCCGCTTTGTCCGCTCCATCAGCGCGTAGATCGGCCGGCTGACGGTGCGCAGGAAGATCAGGCCGATGAGCAGCGTGCCGCCGAGGATGGCGATCGCCGCCAGCACCACCTTGCCGCGCTCGCCATAAAGATGCTTGACGATGTTGTTCGGCGTCCGCGACAGATAGACGACGCCGGCGACCTTGCCGTCGACGGCGACCGGCATGGCGACGAAGACGCGGACTCTCGTGCCGCGGCTGACCGAATAGAGCGAAGGTGAAGGCTGGTTCGGAACCCTCTGCCGGAGCGCGCTGGCATAGCGGCCGGCAAGTGCTGCGCGAACCTCGCCGACGGCGCCGAGCGACAGGCCGATCTCCTCGCGTCCGGCGATGACGACGCCTTTTGGGTCGAGCAGCCGAAAGCCGGCAAGCGTGGTTTTCTGCGTCTCGGCAAGAATACCCGACAGCCGCGCGCCGATCGCCGTGAAGGCGGGATCGACGGTGGCGACCGTCGCCGCAGGCCGTGTCGCCAGAACCCTATCGGAGGCGAGATCGAGACGCGGCTCGATCGGCCGGTAGGGAGAGTCCGGATTGTCGCTGTCGGCAGGCACGGCCGCGCCGAGCTTTTCAGCCGGGATGCCGGCGTCGCGGACCTCTTGCGCATGGATGGCGGCAAGGGCGGCGCCCTGCGCGATCAGCTCGGCCTCGGTCTGGCGGATCAGCTGGTTCTCGTAGAGCCTGAAGAAGAACAGGCCGACCAGCGGCAGCGCCATCACCATGATCAGGATGGCGACAACGATGGTGGCGAGGCGCGGCCGCCATTTATGCGCGGTCACGCGCCGCACCGGCCGAGCCGGAAGCCGACGCCATGCACGGTCTCGATCGCATCTGTGCAGCCGGCCGCCGCCAGCTTGGCGCGGATGTTGCGGATATGGCTGTCGACGGTGCGGTCGGCGACATGGATGTTGCCGGCATAGGCATTGGCCATCACCATGTCGCGCCCAAGCACATGCGCCGGGCGCGCCAGAAACCCCTTCAGGATGGCGAATTCGATCGAGGTCAGCACCAGCGGCCTGCCGTCGAAGCTGGCGGCGTGGCTGGCCGGCAGCAAAACCAGTCTGCCATGCGAGAATTGCCTGTCGTCGGCCTGTTCGGCTTTTGCCGGGCGGGCGCGCCGCAGGATGACGTTGACGCGGGCGACCAGCTCGCGCGGGCTGAACGGCTTGGTGACATAGTCGTCGCCACCCATTTCGAGCCCCAGGATGCGATCGATTTCTTCATCACGCGCGGACAGGAACAGCACCGGCACATCGGATGTGTGCCGCAGCCGCCGGCAGACCTCCAGCCCGTCCATCTCCGGCATGCCGATGTCGAGCACGACAAGGTCGGGCGCGCGGCGCTCGATCGCCTGCAAGGCGGCGGCGCCGTCGGCTACCGCAACCGTTTTCATGCCGGCCTTTTCAAGCGCGAAACAGATGATCTCGCGGATGTGCGGATCATCGTCGGCGATCAGGATGTGATGCGGCATCGATCAGCGGCCCGGCACGAAGGGTTCGGAGCCCTGAGGAACCACGAACGGGATAGACGTGTCCAGAGTGCGAAGGAGCCGCCAGTCGCGAAAGCTCCAGGCGCGCCAGTTTTCCTGGGCCGCGCGGTAGCGGGCCTCGTCCTGTCCCAGCAAACGGGCGAGTTCGCGGTAGGGGGAAAAGCTGGCCGCATTCGTCCTGGCCTGCTGCTCGAGGAAGCGATCGAGTGCCGGCCGGGCGCTGGGACCGAGCGAACGCAGGTACCAGAAATCGAGCTCGGTTCCGTGGCCGGTCATTTCGAATGAGTGCTCGACATTGTAGTTGGCGATCAGGGCGGCAAAATTGATTAACGAGCAGGCATAAAGCGTCGCCGATAGCGTCAGAAGATTGGCGGAAAGCAGCCATTCATTGGATTTTCCGAGCGCGATGCGGGCGATGATCAGGGCAAGGCCCGCCGCCACCAGCCCCATCCAGACGAAGGCGGCGACGCGCCAGTAGGTCAGCGCATAGATGCCGACATAGAGTTCAAGCCGCAGGATCGACGAGATGACCAGCACGATGTTCTGCGCCACCCAGACATAGACCAGCCGGCGGATGAACGGATCGCTGGAAGTGGCACTTCCCGGCCTGAGCGCCGCCAGCACGAAACCGGCGGCGAGCAGCGCCGTGACGATCAGCGGATAGGCGCCGCGGTGCGCATAGGCGGCGTAGGTCAGCCCGTCGGGCAGGGCGATGCCACCCCACAGATAGGTGGCGTCGAGCGCGGTCTGCATCGCGAACAGGATGTTGAAGATGACCAGCGCGCGAAGGATGGCGGCCTTGCCGAAGATGATGTCCTCGATCGCCCTGGCGGGTTTTGTCGTCGTCGTCACCGCGCTGACAGGGACAGGTGTCACCCGACGCGCAATGCGGCGCAAGAAGCGCGGCAGGCGCGGGCGCAAAAAAGCCCAGACGCCGGCAAGCACGACCAGCCAGAAGGCCAGCCGCGGCAGCTGGATGAGGTCGAGCAGTGCGTGGAGATCGATCAGCGACAGCCAGTATTCGATAACCGGATTGGCGGCGCCGAACAGCGCCAGAAACACTGCGCCCAGGGTCAGCGGCATGATCCAGACGGCGATCGCCGCGAAGCCGATGCGCCGCCGGCCAAGCCGCCGCGCCGCCTTGCGCCAGCGGACGAAATCGTGGACGAACCGAAACGGCGCTGCGAGCAGGAACAGCGCGACCTGGCCGGCAATGCGGGCAAATCCGCGCCGCAGCCGCCCGACCAGCGAAAGCGTAAAGACGGCCAGCGCCGCAAGCCCGATCGCGACGGACAGCGCGCTGACATTTTCAAGGAACGGCAGTAGCCCGACAAGCAGGCCAACGGGTTTGAACCAGGCCCGGCCGGCGCCGAGCGCCGACGGCTGGAGCGCCGCGGCCGCGGCGGCCAGCGTCATGCCGAACAGGAAGAGCGTGATGCCGACCGGCTGCCCATAGAAGAAGAAATCGGCCAGCGCGGCAAGCAGGACGGCAACGCCGAAGCGCGCGCAAGTGCCCGGCGCGGCGGTAAGCAGCGATGTCATGATCGGGTTTTCTCAGCGGCTTTGATCCGGCCGGGGGGCGGAGATTTGCGGATGAAGGGAAAGAGAGTCGCCGAACGCGGCGGATCGATGAGCCAGCAACCGTCATCGCGGAGGGGCAGGAACCAACGGGGCTTTTCGCGCTCTTGCATGCGCCCTTTTCGCCGGCCGAAATGCAGGCAGCGAGGCGGGTCCGAGGAGATTTTCCGCAATGTTGTGCAGTTTTTGTGCAGGGTCAGGAATCACTTCAGCTTTGAATCCGCCCCGTCACCCCTTTCCGGGCTCTTGCGCTGCCCCTCACCTGCCTGCCGGCATCCTCTCCCCGTATAGTGACGGGGAGAAGGGGCTGGTGTCCGAACCGGATAGATAGGTAACAGAATGGACTGATTGC
>NZ_AYWU01000048.1:0-24826 GCF_000502375.1 Mesorhizobium sp. L48C026A00
GGAACTCGACCGCATTGCTCATCGCCAAAGTGAAAGAAATCACTTGCATTCCCGGGGGCGTCCACACACGGCCCGGGGGTCTCAACTTTCGGGGCTAATTCACAGTCTCGCCTCGCGAAGGTCCGCAAGGAGATCAACGTGACAACGTTGTCGGATGTCACCGTGTAGGTCCGGAAATGGCAATGACCAGACGTTTCACTCATGTCGCAAAGCGAGTGGCGGAGCCTGGTTAACGCCTTCACGCGAGGCCGCCGGCACATCTTGTCGAGGCGCTGGCGTCGCTTGAATGCCACGGCCACGAAATCGACGAATACGCGCGTCTCGGCCGGCATCAATGGCTCAGGAGCCGCCCGAGAGTAGCGTGGCCTCTGTTCACTTTAAGGTGTCGAGCATTGCTTTGGCCTCTTTGAGGTCCGGTGTCTCAAATCCTTCGGTGAACCACGCATAAACCGGCACGAGCAGATTGCAGGCGTCGGCATGCTTGCCCTCGTCGCGCCAGAGCCGGGCGAGACTGGTGGCAGCGCGTAGCTCCCAGGACTTTGCGGATTGACGCCGAGCGATCTGGATCGCGCTCTGAAACGCGGCGCTTGCCTCGCCTGGTCTTCCGCAGTCCGGCAAAGCTGTCAGGAACTGCCCTCGCAATCGATGCAGTTCGGCGTCCGGCCAGCGCTGCCCCGTCCGCTCGACCGCCGCTATGGCCTCATCCAATTCCCCGAGCGCCCGTAGCACGTCACCGGAGAGTGCGCAGGCGTCGGCAAGCAGGCTGAGAAAGAATGGTCGCATCCATTCTGCGCCGCTGCCCGTCCACTCCGCGAGACCGCGCTCGATCGCCGCAGTGCCGACTGCTCCGTGCCCTTGGCGAGCAGTGGCCCAGCCCTTGACCACCGTCGCGCCGGCGCGCCATAGATCAAATTTCTGCTCCCGGGCCAATTCCAGCAAGGATGCCGAGTGCTCAGCGGCCACTCCAGCGTTGTGGCCATAGGCACCCGCCATCGCGCTGTACATCAGGGCAAACCCTAGCGTGTTCTTGTGGCCAACACGGCGCGCCAACGCCAGTGCTTCGGCTTGCCGGCGAGATGCCTGATCTGGGTAGCCCAGCAGCCACAGCACCCAAACCAGGTGCGACAGCACGGCAACCCCAAGGTCTTGTCCGAAGGTAAAGGCTGTGGAACCGTGCCGCTCCGGGTAGTACAGCGCAATAGCTTGCTCGAGGTGCTCCCGGGCGGCGGGCAGCTCGCCCGTCATTTCGTTGGTCGCCCCGCAAATCCGGTGCGCTACGCATAGTCGCTCCGGGTCGGGGTGCTGCTCGGCCAAGGCGAGAATATGTCGGGCGAGGTTCTGCTGCTCTCGAACCGCCATTCGGACGTATTGAACAGCCCAGAACCCATACAGCACGGGGAACTGTTGTGGCACGTCGCCTAGGGACTCGACCAAATCCCGGGCGCGGGCGAAAGCGGCGGCGGTTTCCGACGCGGCGTAGCCGTGGCGGGCGATGCACCCCTGCCCGAGCATCGTCTGGAGATGCAGCTCACGCTCCGCTTGAGCGCGGTCTTCCGGCAAGGTTCGCCAGAGTTCGATGCTCTTGGCAAGATGGCCTGTGGCTTCCGCAGCTGCCGAGCGCCGGAACGCGCGTTCGCCAGCCCGCTGCCAGTAATCGGCGGCGTGCTCAATCGAGCCCGCTTGGGTGAAGTGATGGGCGAGCAGCTCCGGCTGGGTTTCGACCACGTCCGGCCACCGCTCTTCCAGCGCCTTGGCGATCCGCGAGTGCAACTTCTGTCGTGTGCTGCGTAACAGGCTCCCGTAGGCGGCATCCTGAACGAGAGCGTGCTTGAAGGAGTAGATACGTTCGGGCGGGGTGCCGCGGCGGAACGCGAGACCGGCGCTTACGAGTTCGTCCAATCCTTGCGTCAATGCCGCCTCGGGAATTCCGGCCACCGCGGCCAGCAGCTCATTGCTGAACTCTCGGCCGAGGACCGCGCCGATCTGTGCCACCTGTTTTGCGACCGGCAACCGATCCAACCGTGCCATCAGTGAAGCCTGCAAGGTGCTCGGCACCGAAAGCGCTGAACCAGCGCTGTCGGGCTGACGGGCGCGTTCCAGCACAGCCTTGGTCAATTCCTCGATGAAAAGAGGTACGCCATCGGTCTGCGCCACAATCCGCTCCAGCATCCCCGCCGGAAGCGCCTGACCGACGACAACCTGACTTGCGAGCGTCGTCGCCTGGCGAGGACCAAGCCGGCTCAGCGCCATCAAGCTTACGCTAGCCTGGCCGACCCAAGGCGCGTGAAATTCTGGCCGGAAGGATATGATCACCATCACCGGCAAAAAGGCCAGTCGCATGATTAACCTGTCCAACAGCTCAAGCGAACTTGGGTCGGCCCAATGCGCGTCCTCGAACAGAATCAGCACGGGGGACCGACGTGCCCTTTCGTCCAGAATCCGGTTCAATGCTCCGAAGGTCTGCTCCTTCTTGCGCTCCGAAGTGAGTTCCAGCGGCGGATACCGCTCTCCACCCGGCACGCCGAGCAACTCGGCAATGAGCGTCACCTCTTCGCGAGTTGCCCCGAGTGGGAGAAGCACGGCTTCCAGCTTGTCAAGCCGTGCGTCCGCAGACTCGCTGCGCACGAAACCCGCATCGTTCTGCCAGCGTGCGATGACGGGCTGTAGTGCGCTGTCGCGGTGATGCGGCGAGCAGAAATACTTGAGTCTGAGATGCGCCTCCCCGGTCACGCGCTCCTCGAGCGCAGCGATCAGGCGCGATTTGCCGATGCCGGGTTCGCCGGAGATGAGCACCACCTGCCCTTCGCCGTCCTTTGCTTGCTGCCAGCGGCGCAGCAGCAGCTCGAGCGCGTCATCGCGCCCGACCAGCGGCGAGAGGGAGGCCGCGTGCATTGCCGCGAAGCGGCTCTCAACCAAGGCCTCGCCAAGCACCTGCCACGCGCACACAGCGCCAGACAGGCCTTTGAGATGAAATTCGCCAAGCTCGCGACACTCGAACAAGCCGCCGATGCGCCGCCGTGTTTGTGCGTCGATCACTGCGCAGCCAGGATCAGCGAGGGATTGTAGGCGCGCGGCGAGGTTTGGGGTCTCGCCTATTACCGCCTGCTCCTGTGCGGCCCCGGCACCCAGCAAGTCGCCGACCACCGCGAGACCACTGGCTATGCCAATGCGAGCGACCAGCCGTTCGCCGGCTGACGCGGCCTTGCCGACCTCCTCCAGCGTAGCCAAGGCGGCGCGCACAGCGCGCTCGGGATCGGCTTCATCAGCTTGTGGCCAACCGAAGTAGACCAGGACCCCGTCGCCCATATACTTCGCCACGAAGCCGCCGTGGCGGCCAACTGTGTCAGCGACACTGCGATGGTAGGCTCCAATCACCTCGCGCATGTCCTCCGGATCCAGGCGGCNCAGGCGGCCTGCGAGTGCCGTCGAGCCGACGACGTCAACGAACATGACCGTTAGCTGCCGCCGCTCAGCCTCTGGAAGCGGCGGGGCTGTCCCTGGGACCGCCGCCACGGATCTCGTGGTCGAGGTGGCCGCTGTATCCGAACTAGCGCGCAGGGCGTCGATGGCGGCGAGCAGCTTTCGGCGGTGACCGATCGATATGACCCCGAGCGCCACGAGATCGTCGGCCGTGAGCTGGGGAAGCGTATCAGCTTCAATGTCGTTTTCGCGAAAAGCCGGCTCGTATTGCTGCAGGCCGAGGCTCAGTAGCCATGCCGCGATATCCACGCCCCTTCTCCTCTTCGGCTGCGGGGGCTGCCCTGTTCCCCGGACTATATCCCAAAATCCCAAATTGATGGAGTAGGCGGAAATCTCTTTGGAAGAGGCATATCGGCCGTGGAGCGGGTGGCCTGACGAGCATAATGTGCAAACGCTAGATGCCTCGCGCTGCCGATGTCCACTTTCGAGTAACAGCGAAATTGCTTCGTGTGACCAAGATGAGGCGCGAAGCGGACCGTTCAGAATGGCTGCTCCTGGCCCAAAAAACAGACTCATGCCGGCAGTGCACTCAAGTTCTCACGCTAACGTCTGACAAGGCCGGTATCGAAGGACCCGTTTCAAAGCGCCGCGGCAGCAAGTATTGCAGCGGCCCGACGACGAAGTGGCTGAAGACAAAAAGCTTCACGGTCGACGAATTCGAAGCTGCTCGGCGTCGAGCGCGAGCGGGGCAAGGCTGCATTCGCCCTGCTGGCCGAACCAGGCACCGGGAAATATGTCGGTTCCGCCTTCATCACCTTGGGCCACGGCATGCGGCAACGATTGTGGGAGCGCGTCCAGAAACACGCCGGACCGCCTCCGAAAGCCATGAATAAGCGACTGGCGACGCAATGGGTCGGGCCTGGGATGAAGCTGCGCGTCAAGCATCTCCGTGGCGAGCACGGCCACATACGCCATGCAACGCTGCTCGGTTTCAGTGACGAGAGCTAAGCCGTGTACTCATAAATCAGCCTAGATCAATTTTAGCGGGGCATGTCCGCCCGCTCCACCCCGTCGGCGCGGGCGAGCAGAGTCGGTAATGCGTGGCGTTCCTCAATCACGCGGCAACTTCGTAACCACCATCCTGACGCCGCCCATCTTGCGCTCGTGAATGAGGTCAACAAATCGGATGTAGGACTTGTGGAATGCATCGTGCCCCATTGGGGTGCCAGCCTGTCGGGCTTCTTCACGCAGCAGTTGATACATTGCCAGTCGTTCCTTCAGAATTGGTCCCCATTCTTCCGTCAAATCTGTTGTCGAAATTACTCTAAGGCCAACGCTTTCGACCAGACTGCGATATTCGGGGATCGTCCGAAGAGGCTGAATAGCCATTCCTTCCCTCATCAATTGCGCATCAGCAGCGGTAAGCGGCTGATTAGCTATCCAATCTGTGAATGCCAATCGGCTATCGGTCCTCAGGATACGAAAAGCTTCGGCAACCGCTCTCTTCACATCAGGAATGTGGCAAAATGCTTCTTGGCTGACGACAGCGTCCATGCTCGCGTCAGGAAGCGGAACGTCCATCACGTTGCCCTCGACAATCCGCGCAGTACCGTGAAGGCCAACTCGTCTGGTTAACTCCTGTGCGCCCGAGACGCGCGCTGGCGTCAATTCGATCCCAGTGACGTCGGCTCCATATTTGTGAGCCAGATAACGGACCGTGCCGCCAAGCCCCGCACAGAAATCGGCTACGCGCGATCCGTTGCTAACCTGCGCTTCTCGCGCCAACTCATCTGTAGCGGCGAGGCCGCCATAATGATCTTGGTCGTGGGGAAAAAGCTCTTCAGGGCGCAAGCCGTCGAGATGGCCACGGCTGGCGCGTAGTTTCGCAAGGATGATTTCGCATGAGATGGGATGACGATTATAAAAATAGACGGTCTGTGAAGTTGCATCGCTCATGAAACTTACCTCCACGACTTGGGGCCACGCCAAAATCAGATTAGGCCATCAAACAGCGAAAATGGCGACGAGCTCGTATGCCCAAACCCCAACGACCGGTACGCGTGGTGAGCCGAAGCTCAAACTGAGACACCACCGTATGGCAGGGTCTTTGATGCGCGTTGTACATTTTAGTGATGAGGCGAAACGATCTTCTCGAACCTGACGGTGTGAATGCAGTCGCGACCGTCAAGGGGGTTTTTCGCTGGGGCTGATTTATAAGTCAGCATTCGACCGTCCGTATTGATTAAACGAACTTGCTGGGTGCCCTCCCACGTCGCGTTCCAACTCATGTCAATATGGTGAATAATCGATCGTCTTCGACCGAGTATGTCCCCGCATAGGCAAACATCGAATCGTAGAGTCCGATCTTTTCGTCGGGAGTAGGGACAAGATCGTTGGGTGTTATGCGATCTTCACTAAGCACGAGGACCATCACTCGGCCGTCCGCAGCATAGGTGATAACGCCTCTGGGATTCTTTCCGAAAGCGTCTCTGACTTCGCCGGATACAAGGACCTCATAGGTCCAGGAAATCATCCGCCATGATCCCAGCAGCAAAGTTCCCAATTGCGACACGGCACTCATCTCCACGAAAGAGGGGCTTCGGGCGGAACTTCTACGACAACGACCACGCCCAGCACCGATCAGGGAACTGACACCACCACCACCAGCGGCACGAACCCGAACTCGGCCAAGGATTGCGCACCTGGCCAGCAGACCGGCAGCGCGCAAGAAGCCGCCCCCGGTCAGCAGGACACGGACGCCAAGACTGCCGCCCCCGGCCAAATGAAGAAGACCACCGAAGATTGCTGATTGGCAAGGGGAAGGCCGGCGCCGGTTGTAGGGGGCGTTGGGGTAAGGACGCTTGACGGCGCCGGCCAGGCGGATTGGGGTCCGCCGCCGTTGGATAGTACCGATCTTGGCAAATCAAGTAATTGCGTTATCGCGGAAGTCCCTAGGCGTTGCCGCCGGTTTCGCTTTCCTCATCGAGAGTTCGGACTGGCAGATAGGCGTTGGTTTCCAGCCATTCGCAGCTTGCTAGTCCACCATGTCAGGCAACGGCTTCTTGCGCTTTGGCGGCCGGTATTTCTCCACTAGCCTGATCTTGTCGATGTCAACCGTCACCAGTGGTCCCAGGTCTACGGTTGCCCTGCCGGTTTCCTCGTCTATGCGCGTGACCTCTCCGGTAGCTCGATCTGCTGCCCCTTCTTCACCTTGGTATGATCGATGATCGAATGCGGGAAATTGTAAGAGGGGATTGAGACGCTGACGCGGTCCTCAGTGACCCGCCTGCGGACGATGGCCGTGATCGCCACCAGGTCTCCAATCCCAATTCCCCGCGCCATTCCATGAGTCTGGAGCGGCCGGCGCCTCAGTCAAGAGATTGCTAATATAGGTGACCGCTTCATCCAATCGATGGACGAAGCCCATCAAAGGCCGGTGCTATTTTAATGCATGTCCCGCCGTTACTTATCCCGGAGCCACCTTGCTATCGCTGTGATCGCGATCAGCATCAGCTATGCCGAAGCTGCGGACCGTAAGGTCGAAACCGCGACGCTCGATACGTACGCCAATCCGAAGAACCTGCCGGTTTGCACCGCGTCAAGCTCCCTCTTCGAAGTCCTCGGTGACAAGTGTTTTCTCGTCAAAGGTTCGATAATCTATGGCGACATCGCCGAGCTGTCCCAGATAGTCACTTTTTAGTCGGTAGCCGGCGAAGGTCATGATTATTCTGCCAGATGGTCCTGATCGATCTTGGCAATCACCCCTCAAGGGCCTGGACTGCACGCCTCGATATCTCAACATGAGCGGCCGTGGTGTCGACTTTTCCCTTGCCCGGCTGAACGCTCCAAATGCCGGTTTTCCCTGCTTCGGCATTGGCGATAAACCGGCGCTCATCCTCAAGCTGCTGGCTAAGTTCTTCTCGGAAAGCCTTCCACTGGTCTTTCGTTGCGGGCATCGGTTTCCGTCCTATCTGGCAGCGCACGTTGGGAACTAACCTGCGGCCCGATCCGCTAACCTTCCCGAAAGACATGATGCCTGCTCCCGGACCCGTTGCAGCATTCTGCGAAAAGCCGTCCGGGTTGGGAAAGGGCCAGACGTTATGGTGAGGCGCCCCGGCATAGGTCCGCCGCTGAGTTCCGCACTGCAATCTTATGCGACTTTCGAAGCACAGAGCGTGAACATCGAACCCGAAGGCGGCGTTGCTACCCGACCCTGGAAGCCAGTTTCGCGCCCCAAGGGACAGCGATCAGCAGCGTGGCATTGGTGGTCTCGGTGGGGCCATTAGCGGTCTGGCAGCTTTTGGAGTTGGCAAATAGATTGCTGCCGCCCGGCGGCGCCTCGACCCGGTGCAGGGCCATGCCGCATATTATGGAAACTTGCGGTCGGCTCCTCGCGTCTGGAGGTCGTCGCGGCGCTGCGGCCATATGCCTGTCCGAGGACGCCTATCGCCAGGTACAGCCGGCTGACGAGCGGCTGCGAGCACTGTTAGCCATCAGCCCGATGCTTTTCATCGCCGTCAGGTAGAGGCGCTGGCAGGCTATGGTGTTCCGGAGGCGGACATTGCCGGGATGCTCGGTATCGATGCGAAGACGCTGCGCAAGCACTATAAACACGAACTGGCCTTTGGCCACACCGAGGCCAGTGCCAAGGTGGCGGAGAACCCGCAAGGCAACGGGCGAAGGTCGTGAAGTGGTCATCGCCGCCATCTTCTGGCTCAAGGCACGCGGACGCTGGAAGGAGACCTCGGTCAACGAACACTCAGGCCTGGACGGCAAGCCGATCGAGCAGGTGCATGAGATCCGCCGCATCATCCTTCGCGCTCCGGATCCTGCAGCCTTGGGCGAGACTCCTGCCGGCACGCCGCCAGCAAACGTCCGGTCACCCTCTGGGACGCAGACGCGGCTGAATGAGCCCCGATATCGAAGCTCCTCTGGAAAACCGGCGACTGAGCTCCAGGGTGGAGGCGCTGGCCGGCTTCGGGCTTAGCACGGCGGACATCGCCTGCGTGCTCGCCACAGACGAGCAGGACCTTAAGGCGATCTACGCCCATGAGCTCGAGAGCGGCGCCATCAAGGCCAACGCACGGGTCGCCGAAAGCCTCTACCGCAAGGCGACCGGTGAAGGTCGGGAGGCCGTCACTGCAGCAATTTTCTGGCTGAAGACCAGGGCGCGCTGGAAGGGGGCCTCCATCCATGAGCTAGAGGGAAAACTNCCGCAAGGCGACCGGTGAAGGTCGGGAGGCCGTCACTGCAGCAATTTTCTGGCTGAAGACCAGGGCGCGCTGGAAAGAGACCTCGGTTCACGAGGTAGAAGGAAAATTGGCCACATCAGTGACCTTGGTCACCACCCACGAAGATATGAAGCTCCTGTAGGGCGGCATTGCCGACAGTAGGAAGCATTGATGCCGACTGTCGTTTCGACTTCGAAGTTCGCCCGAAGCCCAGAACTTCGAAATCACGGCACTAGGGCGTTGTGTCGATTCAGCGCTGGTCCAGCTTCTCCGCAGCCTCCAGCTGCTTCGATTCGATCTCGTCCAGCACTGCTTCTGGCGCAATGTCCCTCTTAATCTCGCCGACTTCTATATCGCTTAAGGCTGGTTTTACATTCAACCGATCCGCTATCGAATCGACAAGTTCAGCAAGTTTTGTGAGTTCATGCTCCGTCAGCAGGCTCACCTGAAGGTCCAGATCCGCCCGTTTGTCTGCGGCAGCTGACATCCGGTTTTGGCTGATCAGTACAAAGGTCGAGAGGAATATGGCCTCGACGGAAGCTACCATAGCCAATATCACGAATGTCGGATCAAATGGCGGAGTGATCGGTATCCAGCCCAAGTTCGAGACGATCCAGCAGCCATACACGGCCAAGTGAAGGTACACGAAACGCATACTGCCCGTAAAAGAAGTAATCGCCTGAGCGATTTTCTCTTCCAAAGTTGCCTCGCTTGCTTCCTTCGCCCAGCGCTCTTCAATCGCATGGATATTACGTTTCAGTGCTTGGCTGAGTTCAGTCGGAGGTGGCGGAGGCAACGTTGGAGAATCCATGGAACACCAGTTGGATAGCTATCGGGCCTGCCACTCTGGGCAGCATACAAAATCATGGGTATTCGACTTTGTTCCCGACTGGAGCCGTCTAATCATTGGCTCTCCTCCTTTATCCAGGCGATTTCGGGGTCTTAGACGCTTGGCGGCGACAGAGCCTTCCCGCTGAGGAAGGGCGGGGCGATCCGGCCGCTGAGGAAGGGCGGGCGATCCGGCCGCTGAGCGTCTTTCGTACGGTCGTGGATTGAAGGTGGTGAGTGCTCGGCGCCTAGCTTCGTATCCTGGTGAGGCACCATGCGAATTTCGTTCTCCGAACACGAAGGCGCGTCACCAGGGCAAGAGAACCGGGTCAAAAACTGTTTTGTTCGCGCCGGTCACTTGGCTAGGACCGCTTCTCATTGACCAAATCTGATGCGATGATGGGGGAGAACAAGTCCGCGCTTGGGAGGGCCACAAACGCCCGCTCAGCGGCTGCCTCGTCCTCCGCAACACCGAGGAAGGCCCGATCGACCATGAATGGCAACTGCCAGCGCTGCTACCGAACAATCAGTTCGGCACGCCCGCTTCGAAATTCGTGCTTGGCAAGGAACGACACGATCGCCGCGGCAATCTTTTTGCCGCCCTGTTCTGAAGGCTCGATGGCGTTGACAAAGTCGGCGTCCTCGCCGCAGACAATGCGAAGGTCGATCAGCGGAACGCCGCGCACGGCGGCTGCTCGTGTGATGCAATCGTTGAGGATCGACAGGGCCGTTACCGCAATGCGTCTCTGGTCGGGGTCGGCATACCGGACATCATAGATCGAGCAAATCGCGGTCGGCAGCCCTACAGCCAGAACGGCATCCAGCGTCGACATATACTCCAAGGAAAACTGCTCTCTAATTTCGGCGAGCCTCAGCAGAGTGTCGGCAACGGACCGCGACGGAGCGTTCAAAACGGAGGAGACGCCGAGCGCGTCGTTCCCTCCCATGCTTACCACCAGATGAGTGGCGTCAGCTGGCAGGTGGTTCAGTTGCCGGCCCACATCCGCCATGACGCTACCGTCAACGGCAAGCAGCTTGGCCGACCAGCCTATCGGGAGCTGACGCAAAACGTGGGCCAATAGATCTGCTCCATCGGCGACATAGGCGCTGTTGTCGAACACGGAATCGCCTAGTAGCACAACCTTGTTCATCGTCCCCACGTCCTCGGCGGAAACAGTTTGCACCGTGGAAAATGCTTGTCCCGCGGCGGCGGCCAGCAACAGGCTCCTGCGCGATATCTTTACCAGACCGGCATCTCCCACGACTGTCGCTCGTGCGCGAGCCTTCAGTGGCTGCTGTTCGAGTATTAATCGTCCGCCGTCCTCTCCTCTTCCCGCCGCTGATACGCAAGAGCCATAGCGGCCGCTATGGCTACTCCTGCGGCGCCCAGCAGGAGTTTGTCTCGAGTCTCCTGATCGCTCATGACGCCCTGAACAGCCGATGATGCCCAGCCGGCTGTGGCGGCTACTCGCTGGGCCGCCTCGCCGGAGGTCTGCCGCATATCGTCGATCATGTTCGGCGTCCCGGCGCTCCAATCCCGCACTCTGTCTTTGACGGCGCCGGCCAGCTCAGTTGTTTGCTCCTTCACTGCTTCCGCCGTCTCGGCGCCCAGTTCGCCGACCTTCTCCGCCAGCTCGCCGGCTTGCTCCTTCAAGCGCTCTGTGGCGTAGGAGAAACGATCAACTTGCTCGCCCATGTCTGGTATTGAAGGTGTCCGCAACAGGCTGAATAGTCCCGCTCCGATCAAAGCAGTTGCAATCGGCGGACGGTGCAGGAGACGCCAAGCGAGACCAGCCCCAATCACCAATGCGGCGCTCGGGTTGGCTGCCGCCTTTGCCTTGAGATCATCGACGATCCCCTGCGCCGTCGACTGCGCGGTCGATCTTGCTTTTTCGACCAGCGCGTCCTTTGCCTCGAGCGCCTCTTGCTTCAGCTCGTCGGTAAACTCGGACAATGTATTTGGCGATCGCAGCGTCGACAGATGTTCGGCGAGCCTAGCCCGGGCTGCCTCCACATCATGTTCGAGCTGGCGGAGACTTGCCTCGCCCATTATGAGCCTCGCTTGCCGCTAGACCGTCCGGATTTGCTCGGTCGAGAGGCATCCGATTGTGGCGATTGGTCCGATTTGGCCGAGTTATCTTGCGAGCGGCCCATGCCGCCCGACTGGGGCATGCCGCGCTGAGCCGATTGAGCGCGCGATCCACCCGAACTCGCGGATGGCGCCTGCGCGGACTCGGTTGGCTGCTCGCCCGACAAGGCGCTGCCGAACGCACCAGCCACGTCGCTCGCAACCTCCTTGAGGCCATCGGCATCAAGGCCGCGCTCCTTGGCTGCCCTCCTGAGACGTTTGCCCGCCTCCTCTGTCGATTCCTTTAGCCGTTCGCCAGCCCTTTCTGCGGTGTCCGTCAGCTGCTCTGCGGCCGGGCCAAGGGTCCGGTTCTCAATGTCGGTGGTCCGGAAGGCTGCTGCAACAGCCGCCCCGGCGGCAAAACCGAGCAGCGCCAGCGTCAGTGGCTGCTCTTGCGCCACACGGTTCATCGTATCCTGGAGAGTGGATTGGGCCTGCCGGGCGAATTGTTCCGATGTCTGGGAGACGTTGCGCCGCGCCTCGTCCGCATATGTTGATGCCGAGGATGCGTAGGAACTTGCGGTTGCCGCCACCTTCTCGCCGATCTCGGAAACATATTCACGTGCTGCCTCTACCGCCGCTGGGGCGCCGCCTTCTCTGGTTTCCGCCTCGTGTCCATCGGGGCGCGTGCTCGAAGACCTTGACTGAGCCTTTCGGTGGCCATTGTTTCCGCGGGATTCCTCAGCATGCCAGAAGCTACTGATGGCCGATGACCCGCCGCGGCGCATCAACAATGCGCAGCCGGCCGCAACGAGGAGAAGACCTTCCGGGTTGTTTTTGGCGGCGCCGATGAGCCATTCCGCCGTTCCGAGATTGGCCGTACGTGATTCGCGGCTCATGACAGATGCTCCTTGGTTGTCGAGATGTCCTGCTTGATCTGATGGATGGAACGGGTCGGCGTTATCTCTTTGTGTGCGTCCATGCGGCCCTTGTAATAGGCGAGCGCTCCAGCCCCGGCCGTGATGGCGGCAACAATCAGGCAGGACCAGTGCACTGCGATCCCAAGGCTGGCTATCCCGAAGACAAGCGCCTGCACTGCCAAAAATGCCGCGATCAGCCCCAGCACGCCAGCAGTGGACATCCAAATACCCGCCCGAAATTTGGCAAAGAGATTTTCAGACAACTCCGCGCGCGCCAGTCGCAGCTCCTTTTGAACAAGATCGGCAAGGTCGGCAACGACGTCCGACAGTGCGCGAGGAAGCGTGGAATTCTTGAGCTGCTCATGTGCCATGGAATTCGTTCGCTCCTTGCCGGTTACGTTCGTGCATAGGCTCGTTCGAAAGCGGCGACGCCGGAGGTGCGCTCTTCAGCGTTCGAAATGTCAAAAAACCCGCAAGGGCGGCAAGTCCGAACACCAATGCCGGCTGACGCCTTGTCAAATCGGAGGCGGCGCGGACCAGCTGATCGACCGACTGGTCCCGCAGATCGTCTGCGTACCCATCGATTCGGTTCGCGAACGTACGGACCACACCGGCGACTAGCGGTGCGCTTTTGTCGAGGTCCTCGGCAGCGCGTTTTGTCGAGCTTGCGAGGTGACCCATCACCTCGGCACCGCTGCCGACCTGACGATCCAGCATTTCCTTTACTTGGCTGGCAACTGTTGACGCACCATCCGCGGCCGACTGCTTGACCGTATCGGCTGCCTCTTGAGCCAAATCGGATGCCTTGGAGAACGCGCCGCTCACTGTTGCCCCAACGTCCTTCTTTGCACTGTGATCTGGTGTCTTGGGCGCGGAATCCCGTTCCATGTTTTGGTTGTTCATAATTTCCTCCATTGACTGACAAAACTGCGGGAAAACCCGTTGGTTCCGTGGAACTGCTCAAACAAAGTAGATAGCGGTCTGGCCGCCTGGCAGCCCCCTGTAAAGCGGTCAACTTTTTGCCGGCGCGAATCTCTCTCCACCCTCGATCCTCGGCAGATGGTCGTGCAGCAGCGTGCTTCAAATTAAGGGGTGCCTGGACGTGCTGAAGGGGAGTAAAGCCGTCGCCTCGGGCCGGAGGGCGTTCATCTCCGAAACCGGCGTGAGCATTGACACACCCGCGGTCGCGGCGATGCCGTGGGCCGAACGGTTCTCCACTTCGTGCCGTGGTACAGAAGCTCTTGCACAGGCGTTCAATGGCCACGAAATGCGCGGCGCTATTGCCCTACCTCGCCTTTCGCATCTCCTGCGCGACTAGTCCGCCGGCAGCCAAACCCAGAGCGAGCGCTACATACGCAGCTGCGATGGAGCGCTTAGAAAGCACTGTCTCCCAGCCCGGGGTCAGCCGCTTCGGCACAACGAGATAGTCCACAGCCGCAGCGATCGCGGCTACCGCGCAGGCATCGCGCAGCATCAGTAGCGGCGACCGCGGAGGATTTCTGGCGAGCCAAGCCTCGAAAGGAGCGGCCCAGAATATGGCCGAAGCATGATGGGTGCCGAAGCCGACCGCCGTGTGCGCGAGGTCGGCCTTCCTAATCGCACCAGCCTTGTCGCCGTGGAGCCAGTGGCTGGTGGCGTTGGTCGGCTGCAGCGCCGACTTTCCTTCGGCTTTGGCCAGAAGGGCGAGGAACGCCGCCGTCACAACACTTGCGACCGTTCCGGTCACGCCTGTCGAAAGTCCAGTCTTCAGCAAGCCGTTCACCTAACCTCCGTAACTCTCCCTCTTTTCTAACCGCCGAACCGAAGCTCAGTTCCCGACACCTCCATTAACGGCAAGGAGCTGTATCCCAACTGAAGTGTCAATCCGCCGACGGCGCGTTCTTTTCGCGTCTGTCAGGTGATTGCGACCGCCCGGGTATACGGTGGTAGAAATCATTTTCTGCGCCGCCGCCCCGGAAGAGGTTTTCATTGAAATTCCGCCAAGTTTTACACTGCCATCGAACATTCATCGATGGACTGCGGCAGTTGCAGCGTTGCTGCGGGTGTTTTCGCCTCTTGCGGCTTCACCGTTTGCGGCGCCTGGAAAGCCGGCGGTGATTTAGGCGAACCTGCCGCCCCGCAGGTTCAAGAGCAGCAAGGGCCATTGATTGCCCGATATCGGCCAGCGGCGATGACGCGTCGGCTATGGCGAGCGGCAATGTCAATGCGCCCCGCGTCCAAGCCACCTGTGCCGCAAAAATCCCCTGCGCAAGGGCCGAAACTTTTTCGCTCACCGCCTTGACGGTTTCCGGCCGACCTGAAACCAGCGAACCGGTTGCCTCGGCAACCAGGATCGGCAACCGCAACCCCACAACCCAGGGCGCGAGCATCAGGTTCTGGGCAAGAGCAATCTCAGCGCGGACGCGCCTTCCTCGTTGACTGGCCAACACTCGTTACTCCTTCTGTTTGGATTTTGCGGGCCCGGATAGGGGGCCGGCAATGACCATCAACAACATGCGCCTGTTCAGGGTTCCATAGCCCCAGTCCTTCCGTCTCGGCCTGTTCTCGTCAACGAGCTTGTCCATGCCGCCGATTAACCGCAGTCGAAAGCAGATGGTCGTCCCCGCTCGTCTCAAGGTAGCCGAACTTGGCACAAACGCTGACCCGTTTAGGCTTCACCTGGATGCCGCGCTCGCCGAGAAAGGGCGGCGGCTGATCTCTGAACGGACCAAGGCCGCCCTCGCCTCTCGCAAGGACACTTTCGGCCGATCTCCCGGCCTACAATCCCTCCGGACCGGCATCGGAATCGTCGATTCCTTCCCGGTGGAGCCGCGCAGGTAATATTCGGCTCCATGTATTCCAGATTGAGGGGCAACCCGGAAAATGTCTTCGTCTTTAATGCCGTCCCGCGCATAGGCGCGGAAACCGGGCAAAGCCGATCTCTCAGCACGGGACCAGTGCTGCGCAATTCAAATGTGCTCGGCCAGAGTTCCCGGACGGAGGACAAAAACCCGCCGCACCTATCGGCACGGCGGGCTTTCAGTCGTTCACCAGGCACGGGGTGTGGGCGGAGGGCATATGCCTAGATCGTAGGAAATCCTACGCTCGTCAGCTGCGTCGCGTCTACTAACCGGCGGTTGGCACCCTTTAGCCACGGCGGGCTTTCGGTTGGCGAGTGCATGGTGGCGCTTTGCTCTTAAGGAGAGTAGGGTTTCCCGGTCGCCCATACCTTGCTGCAATTGAGCGCTTGAGAGCGAGCAACGTGCTTTCGCCTAATCAGGGAGAAGTACGATGCAGCATCTATATTCCAGCCTCGTCACTCACTATGAGAAGGCGGTGTCATTCCAAGACAGAGTTGTCGAGCATGAGCGCCAGTGCGGACATATCCTCCCCGAAAGCGAAGCCCTGCTAGAGACTCTCGCCGAGAATTTGGCCGAAGCCCGCCGCTCCCTCGATCGCGTGACGCACAGTCATCACAAGCTCACCGGCCAAGCGGCTGTCTGGAGGCCGAAAGAAGTTCTTCCTCGTCCCTCACGCCGGCCATATAAATGGCCATGATCCGAGACGCGAGTGCTTCATGTTGCTTCTCCGATTGAGCCCCAGCTTCAGCTGATCAAACACGCGGCCAAATAGCGCCAAGTCAGAGGGGAGGAACACACCCGCTCTCCCGGCTTGTCATAGATCGGCATGACACTCCCCGAAAGATCACCGGTGATGCGCCCAAGGATCGCCTGAGGGAGCTCCCCGGACAGAACCCCAAGCGCATTTGTTGGCACATTGCGTGGGAAGATCAACAAGTTATTTCGTGGAAGATGTCATAGCGAATCTGCGCTGTATCCTTGATTCCATCGTCCTCGAGCGTCGAAGGCGAAAGCGCGATCTCGGTCGAGTGTCATAAAACTCGGAACAGCGACGCGATCGGCCGCCCTCTCCGCCAGAAGCGCAGCCTTTCATCTGTTCGAATGGATGTTGTCATCGCCGCCGCTTCCGCTGCCTAAACATCCGATTCTTGCGACCTTAGCTGCGCGCGTATCCAACCCGCAGGGTAGGGGAACACATGGCCTGGCCCGAGGTTAGGTTGCCTGAGGAGAAAAAGGATGGCGACGATGGCTTTGGAGCATCGCCGATTTCCGACGTCCGCAGGTATTCTGCTCGGGCTTGGCCTGGGCGGATTCTTCGATGGAATCGTGCTGCACCAGTTGCTGCAGTGGCATCATATGGCAACCAGCGCCGGCTATCCCGCCAACAGTGTTGAGAACCTTCGGTTCAACACGCTTCTCGATGGGCTGTTCCACGCCTGCACTTACATCTTCGTCGTGCTTGGTTTGGTCGTGCTCTGGCGCACCGCTCACAAATCTCATCTCTGGTGGTCGGGAAAGATGTTGCTTGGGACGATGCTCATGGGCTTCGGGATGTTCAATTTGGTCGAAGGGGTGATCAATCACCAGCTTCTCGGCATTCACCATGTCAACGAAACCGTCCCGCAGGACCAGTGGATCTATTGGGACATCGGGTTCCTGATTTGGGGTGCGCTGATGCTGATTGGCGGCTTGGCGCTGGCAAGGCGGGGCAAACGGGAGTCGCCAGGTGAGCCTCGCTAGTTCCGGCACCGTACGCATACATCGAACTGGTCGATCGCGATTGCGCTCGCGGCGGGAACAAATCACGGGCAGCGCGGTTCGGGGCACTTCAGCCATGGAGGGAAAAATGCGCAGAGTGTTGAATGCAGGCATTCCGTGCGCTCTTATCGTTGCGGCCGCCAGCCTCAGCGCCCTATCGGATCCACTGCCGCCCGATACAACCTACCGACCACTGCCCGCCCGTCCATTCTCCGCCGTCAAGGCCGACGACGAAGCGCAGAAGCCGCGCGTGATGGCGCGCCAGAGGGCTTTGCTGGAGGAGCGATACGATTTGTCGGATCGCCCCATGCCAGGCGCAATGATGTCGGGCGGGACAAAACCTGTCCAGCACGGCGTCCGGGTCAAGCTGGCGAAGGGCCAGACCTGGCAGGGCCTGGCAGAGATGAGCCCTGGCGAGATCCGTGACCGCAACCTGCTGCCCAACGGTCTTCTGCCGCTGCCGCATGTCAAACAGGCGACCGGGGGACAGGTTTTTCCGGAAGAAGAAATTCGCGAGATCGGCCGGCAGGAGGGGCGTGATCTCCGACGCTTCGACGTCGATTTCGATCTTCCCGATCACCTTACGCCAGAGTTCCCGTCACCGATTTTCCTGACTACCCATCCGGAACTGGGCGACGTTTCCCGCGGCGAGTTGCTGACAATCCGCAACTACTATGAAATCATGAATGGCATCATCACGCCGGTTCAGATGGAAGGGCTGCGGCTTCTCCTGACGCCATTCCCGCAGGAGGAATTCAATCAGACCGAGGACCGCAAGGTGGCGGCGCAGAGCCTGGGCGTAACCTGCCTCGATTGCCATGCCAACTTCAACACCAACGCTGCCTTTCATCTGACGCCCGATGTCAGACCGCAGGCCGCGCGCTTCCGTCTTGACACGACCAGCCTGCGCGGTCTGTTCAACCAGCAGATCCATGGGTCGAAACGGTCGCTGCGCTCGGTCGAGGATTTTACCGAGTTCGAGCAGCGCACCGCATACTTCAACGGCGATCATGTCAGCGCTACCAGGAAGGGCGTCAACCTGCCCGATCGTACAAACCAGGTGGCGATGATGGCGCAGATGCAGAACATCATCGATTTTCCGCCGGCGCCGAAGCTCGATCCGTTCGGCCGGCTCGATCCCGCCATGGCCAGCGAGCAGGAACTGGCAGGTGAGCGCGTGTTCATGGGCAAGGGCCGCTGCGCGCAATGCCATGTCCCGCAAACGTCGTTCATGGACAACAACATGCACGATCTGAAGCTGGAGCGCTTCTATAGACCGGGGCAGACCTTCAACGACATGGTGGAATTGCCGGACGGACCGATCAAGACGTTTACGCTGCGCGGCATAAAGGACACGCCGCCGTATCTGCATGACGGCCGTCTGATGACGCTCGCCGATACGGTGGAGTTTTTCAAGCTGGTGCTCGGCACCAAGCTCACCGAGGACGAAAAGAACGACCTCGTTGCCTATATGCTCGCGCTTTGACTGTGGCAGGCCGACCGAGCTTCGAAGGAGGTTCTCATGCGTGTCTTTGCAACTGCTTTGGGATTGGCGGTGTTTTGCGCATCGCCTCTCTCGGTATCGCCCCTTTTGGCCCAGATCGGAAACCCGGCCGGCATGGCCCCGGATACCAGGATGGAGGCGCCGGGACAGCCGGCGCCTCATCAGACCAACTACCAGGACCGGCTGTTCGCGCAGCTCGCCGCCGCCGGCGGCGCAGCCGAGGTCGAATTCGGCAAGCTCGCGAAAAAGTCCGACAACTCCGCCGTCACGGCATTTGCCGGCCGCATGGTCGACGACCACTCGGCGGCGAACGCGAAACTGAAATCTCTCGCTGAGACCAATAGGATTCCGCTGCCGGAAGGGCTCGATGAGGAGCACGAGCGGCAGCGGGCCGAGCTTGAAAAGCTCGACGGGGCGAAATTCGATATGGCCTATATCAGCGGGCAGATCACCGATCACCAGAAGACGGTGCAGCTGCTTGAATGGGAGATCGGGTCGGGACAGGACGCCGACCTTCAGCATTTCGCCTCGGAGACTTTGCCGACAGTGCTCGAGCATCTGCAACTGGCGCGCGACATCAAGGCGGAACTGGCAAGCCAGGCGATCGCCGACGACACCACGGCGCCGACCAAGCAGTAGCCCGCCGGCGGCAACATCAAGCCGTTTCCTGCATTGTTCCTCGACCACTCTCGTCGCGTTTTTCTCGGGTGGACCCTGGTAATTCCGGCGATGCGCGGGTCACCGCCGATGGCCGCCTTCTCGGGATCAACACTGCCATCATCGCGCCTGCCGGTGGCAAGTGTCGGTATCGACTTGGCGGTGCCGATTGCAGTGGCGTCGGCCGTGATGAAGCAACCCATTGAGCACTGCGAGGTGCGCCGAGGACGGACCGGTGTCGGCATTCAGGACCTGGCGTCCGATCTCGCCGAAGCGCTCGGCACCGCTGCCAAGTGCGGAGTCTACGTCCCAAGCGCGTGCCAGCATGGAACCTGCGGAACGCGCCGAATAGGCAAGCTGTCGGGCGAAGTCGCCTGATGACTTTGGCGGGCTGACCTCGGAAGGAAAGGCGACATGCTACGTCCTGGCGTGCTGCAGCCGCTCGCAAGGCGGGGTTTGCTCGTTTTTGCTCGCCCGGCACTCGAAACAACTTGCCTTCGGGCATTCTCACCCTGGAACAAAGAGGGTCCTGCCTTGTTGGGTCGGTAGCATCGTCGTGCACCAGCCACAGTCGTGCACTACCAAACAAGGATAAAGCCCATGAAAGTTCGACACCTTCTTGGCGGCTTAGTTACCGCCACTGCTATCGCCTTCGCCCTACCCTCGTTGGCCGCGGACAGCGCACAGGATTTCGTCGACAAAGCTGCTGTCGGTGGAAGGTTCGAAGTCGAATCGAGCCTGAGTGTTCTGAGCAAGCTTGACGACCAGCAGGTCAAGCAATTCGCGCAGAAAATGATCGACGATCATGGTGCGGCTAACGCCAAGCTGGAGAGCGTCGCTGGCGACCAGAAGCTCAAGGTTCCCACGCAAATGGACGCTAAGCACAAGACGGATCTGGAGAAGCTTCAGTCCGCCAAGGCGCCGGTTGATGAGCCCTATGTCGAGATGCAACGCACAGCACATGCCGACGCCGTCAAACTGTTCGAAAGCTATTCACGCGACGGAGACAATGCGGCCCTCAAGTCGTTCGCGAAAGACACGGTGCCCACGCTTAAGGCACATCAGCAAATGGTAGAAGACATTGCATCTAAAATGGCTGCCGGGCCTTCCAGTACGAGTTCGACCACACCCGCGGTGAATACAACCGATACCCCGAACACCGGGGCGCTGGTTCCCGGTGCCAACAGCTTCACGGAAGATCAGGCCAGGAGCCGCATCCAAGATGCCGGTTATTCTGATGTATCTGACCTTAAAAAGGACGACCAAGGCATCTGGCGCGGTCAGGCCATGAAGAACGGAAAGAGCACCGCGGTAGGTTTGGATTATCAAGGCAACATCGTTGCCAGCACCAACTGAACAGACACTCAGGAGTTCAACCATGAAAACGGTAACGGGTTTATTTGACGATTATGATGAAGCAGCCGACGCGGTGGGTGAATTGGAAGCAATGGGCATTCCAAACTCCGACATCAGCATCGTCGCCAATAATGCAACGGGTTGGTACGACGGTGATCGCTCGGAAGCTGCAGAAGATGCGACGGCTGGCGCGGGAATTGGGGCAGTCATCGGGGGCGCAGGAGGATTGCTCACAGGGTTAGGCATCATGGCCATTCCGGGCGTCGGGCCAGTAGTTGCCGCCGGATGGCTGGCGGCTACCGCAGCGGGGGCAGTTGCCGGTGCCGCTGTAGGGGGAGCAACGGGCGGAATTATCGGCGCAATGACAGATGCTGGCGTACCTGAAGCGGATGCCCATGTTTATGCAGAAGGCGTACGTCGTGGCGGCGCTCTTGTAACGGCCAAGGTCGAGGATCAGCTTGTTCCAGATGCCGAACGGATCCTTGAACAGTCCAGGTCGATCGATCTCGCCGAGCGCCGCAGTGAATACGAGGCTGGCGGCTGGACCGGCTTTGATCCCTATGCGGAACCGTACCCAGCAGAAGACATTGAGCGTAATCGCATCCGCAATGTAGATCGACCTTAGTCGACGAGCTGAGGTTCCGAGGCTGTAGCAGTTCCGCGGGAACTGTTACGGCTTGTGTTTCGGCTGAGTTGCTTGCCTTCGCCAATTCTTTGGGCTCTTTCGGGGGTTCCATCGGCGGCGGATCCAGGGTGTTTACAACCGGGTCGGTGGCTCGTCCGCGCTCGTTGCCGGTTTTCGATCGGAGCGTTAGGGTCGCGCCGGACAGGCTCTTTCGCCGCTCCTCTCTTTCTGAGTTTCTTTCATTCATGCTCCTCATATGTCTTTCCTCCCATTTGGGGCGGAAGCGCGGTGGTCGCTCACAGCCAGCGATGCCCGTTGTCTATCGCCGATGAGAACACATTACCCCGATCGGCGCGTAGCGTCTTGAAAATAGCGCCTGAAGGTTTCTGCCCGTCGGTTCCATGCTGCCCGGGAAACGACAACAATCACCGTTGAAAGACAAGCAGTGCGACGGCGAGGCATGGGGAACCAGAACAACGGTAGGGCGTGATCCAAAAGCCTGGATCTGCAAAAGCGGCCATTTCGCTGAGCAGTTGCCTTCATGCCGGCGAAACACATGCGCCTGGTGTTCGGTGCGAACAATAAAGCCCGCGCCCCACGAGGAAAGGACGCGGGCCGATCGGTGCATCTCCGATCTGCAGCCCATCGTTGGGAGGGAACAAGATTGCTGCACTTCCCGAACATTCATCTCAAGCATGTGTTCCAGAGAAAGCGAAATATGCCTGGAAAGTTTGCGCCATTGATCGCAACAAAACCCTCCCGCCGGCGTTCCGGTTCAATCCAAGTGTAAAAGGCTCACCATGGGCGAGGAAGAAAAGTCCGACCGCGACCGAATGACGGATTTCCAGGCGCAGTTCCTCGCCAAGGAAGCCGGAATAACTGAAGCTCAAGCGCGCGAGCTGATCNCGAATGACGGATTTCCAGGCGCAGTTCCTCGCCAAGGAAGCCGGAATAACTGAAGCTCAAGCGCGCGAGCTGATCAAGTTGATCGGCACCGATCGGGCATCACTACTTCGGGAAGCTCGGCTACTGAAAAGCCGGCTGAAGCCGCCGGACGCTTAGGAGCATTCACAATGCTATCCATATGGGACAATTTTGAATAGAACCGGCTCGATTGAATGAGGGTCGCGCGCGAGCAGATATCGATGATCTTCGCCAGACGATAAACGATACCCGCCGCCCTAATACTGGCACCCGTAAGCTGTTGGATCGCATTGCCGCAGACGATACGCTGAGCAGTAATCAAGCGCCTAAAATCCCGCACCCCAAATCGCACAGCATTCCACGCTCGACCTTTGCACATCGGCCGTCGATTCACGCGGCCTGCGGAGAGGACCGCGGCTGATTGTAGGGCGCAGGTGCAGCGTGCCATCTACGACTTCTTGGTCTTCGAATTCCTCTTCGGTTTCGGTGCCGATGTAGCAGGGAGAGCTGTCTCGGCTTTAAGTCGTTGCTCCCGCAGCCGAGCCGTCTTTGCGTCTCGTGCGACGCGCTCAACGTCTGTTAATGCCCGCGCAGCATCCGACGTGCGCTCCTGTCGGTCGTATTTTTCTTTATCGGTTAAGCCTTGCCTTTCCCGCATTGTTGTACCTCGATCTTGTACGGCGCTTTTGTTGGCGCCCGAACGATTGTCGCCAGATCGTGTTCCCCCCAGACAACAAAAAAGCCCGCCGCACCTTTCGGCACGGCGGGCTATCAGTCGTTTGCACAGGGCGGGCGGGGATCGTAAGAAAATCCTACGCGCGCCGGCTGCGCTGCGTCCACAAACCGGCAGTTGGAATATATCAACAGCTTGCCGTCATCCCGCATCCTTGCCGGCCGCAACCTGACGGTACCGGAAGTGATTCCGGATGTGCTCGTTGAAATAGCGGCCTTTCGCAAGGCGGCTTTGAACGCGGCGAAGGTCTCCGGCGGCACTTCCTCAAATTCGTATCGTTTGCCGCTGGCGACGAACCACACCGAGAGGATTCTGCTGTCGGGATCGTAGGCCATTTTTCTTATCGAGGTCGATGGCATGATATGGCTCGATCAAAAGTCTTCAACGATCGCAGAGCCTGTCACGTTCCTTCGTGGTATTGCTCCCGAGCAGCGCACGAGGATTTTCTCCGGCCACCTAACGCATCGCGGCATCGCAAGCGCGGCAGCGGGCACGGTCTTCCGGGTCTCTCTTTTCTACGCCGGCAACGAACTTCAACCTTCCAATCACTTCGACCGCTGGGGCTAGGCGCTGTTGAATAGCCAATCGACCCTCATTATAGGCGATCAGAGCTATCCGAGTTCAGCAGGAAGCGCCGCGATGCTGATGATCGCGAGTTTGGCCTTGGTGGATTGGCCTTTTGCAGCCGGAGCGGGAATGTTCTTGTTCGCCCCATGTTTCGGCGCGGTCGAGATCTGGTGCAGGCGTTGATCACGAACCGCCAGTTCTTTGCCCGGGACGCCTGCGTTGTCGCTCGCGATATGATTGGCGCCACGCTTCTTGTGCACGGCGTGGGCGGGATCGTCGTCGAAACGGAAGCCTATCGCGCCAATGACCCAGCCTCACACACTTTTTGTGGTCGGACTTCGCGAAACTCCGCAATGTTCGGCGCCTCAGGGAGCGCATACGTCTATCGGTCCTATGGTCTGCATTGGTGCCTGAATGCCGTCTGTCTTCCCGGTAGTGCTGTCCTTGTGCGCGCGATCGAACCGCAATCAAAGCTCGACCTGATGCGGGCCAATCGCGGCGTTGATGACCTTCGACTTCTTTGTTCGGGACCCGGTCGCCTTTGCCAGGCGCTTGCTGTCGATGCATCTTATGACGGGCTGCCATTGGACGAGCTTCCGTTCCAGTTCAAGCTGCCGTCAGGAGCAAGAACCAGCTCCATCTTAACGGGACACCGGGTCGGCATCTCCAAGGCTGTTGATCTCGAGTGGCGCTTCGGACTGGCAGGCTCGTCGTACTTGAGCCGCAAATTTTGAGTTGCCTCTGCACGAGTAATCGCCTGGGGGTGAGTTCGGGTAATGAGCGATGTGCCGGCACCCCTACGCGATACTAGGTTGGCCCGCGATTTCGCCCAGCTTCAACTGTCAGGAGGCGATGGAGCCTAGCTTTCAAGCGATGGTCGCTTGCATGCTAAAGACGGCTGGACGCGCCGAGAGAGGCGCAGCTCGCGGTCACCCACGCCTATCCGCGCCGGCCGGCCGCGAAATGTTAAAACGCAGTCAGCCGACTACCGCGAATGGCCGACTTGGTGGAAAGCTGGCGTATTCTCATTGTTGCTCGAACAAGCCACTGAAGGTCCTGAACAGGGCAGTGTTGCTATTAAATAAACTCGTCGCATGTGGATGGCGCAGTGTTCTGCAGTCGGTGGATGTTTATTTGTGAGCGCAGGTCTGCACCTGCATCCTTTGGCGCATTTATACGTTTGCCCCGCGAAGAAGATGCTCCGGACCGGCAGCCATGTCGAAGAAGACCACCGACGACGCTTACGACAACCAAGTGCAACTTGAGCAGCGGGCCGAACGGGAGGGCCGCGGACGCAATGCCGAATGGCCGTCAGAGATTCCCAGCCGTGGCTGGAAAGACGTGCTGTGGCGGGTCTTTGCTGAAGTAAACGAGGACCGTGTTATGCTGATCGCG
>NZ_AYWU01000049.1:0-20283 GCF_000502375.1 Mesorhizobium sp. L48C026A00
CGGCGCAGCGGCGGCAACGGCCAAACGCGCCGGCCGGGTCGAGGACGAGGCGGCGCTCCGCGACGCGCTGCTGCTCACCCGTCCCGGCGACGACGTTGGACCCGCCGGCCGTATGCTGCTTGCCTGGCGAACGCTGGCATCGCGTCCCGTCGCGGCGTTGGTCAGCGAGGGGGTATTGGTCGATGTCGCCGCGGATCTAGGGAGCGCGCTTGACGTGGGGGCGGCCGGCCAAATCGGTAACGAAATCCAGGCGACGGCTGGCGCGGTCGGTAATGCAGTCGCTGGCGCGATCGACGCGATCGCCGTGCTCGAGCGTCATCACAGTCGCGCCGCGCGTGAGCTTGGACCGTGGCTTGCCGACGCTGTTCTGGCCGACCGGCTAGGGTGGGCGCATGCGGTGCCCCTGTTCGGCTTGCACCCGGTGGCGGGCGGTCGTCGGTCACCCCATGCCGAACGGCAATCCGGTCGGCCGTCCCGGCAACGCATTTGGGCGGCTTATGCGCAGGCGGCGCTGCAGGCGATGGATCTTGCGGCCGAGCTCGGCCGCCGCGCCGACCGCCTGCTGGCTGTCGCCCCAAAACTGCGGGCGAAAGGGGCGGACACTGTCGTCGAGAAGCTGCTGTCCGACGACGCGATCGTCGCATCCTCAAAGATCGCCGGCATGAGCGACCGCGGCCTGCGCCGCCTGTTCGACCGGCTGATCGAACTTGGCGCCGTGCGCGAGCTGTCCGGCCGTCCGACCTTCCGCATCTACGGGCTGTGAGACCATGGAGCAGGCGAGGGGGAGAAGGGCGAAGGAGCGATCAGATGGTCACCTGTTTGACCGCGAACTGGATCACCTGCCGCCAGAAGTACGTTGGCGCGAATGGATGAACCGCGTCGAAGCAACCATCTTCGCCGCCAGCGAACCGGTCAGCCGCGAGGTGCTTACCCGCATCGTCGGCAAGACCTGCAGCATCGACCTTTTGATCGACGACATCCGGGAGGAGCTGCGGGGCCGGCCTTACGATCTGGTCGCGGTCGCCAGCGGCTGGAAGCACCTGACGCGGCCGGCCTATGCCGACGCCATCCGTACGGCCGTAGGCTCTGGCGAACGCGCCGTCGACCTCACGCAATCCGAAGTGCTGGTCTTGATGTGCATTGCCTTCTTTCAGCCGATCACGCGCGCCGAACTCTCGTCATTCTTCGGCAAGGAGATCAGCCGCGACCTGATCGGCAATTTGCGCTCCTTCGGCCTGATCGCCTCCGGCCCGCGAAGCCCGACGCCCGGCGCCCCCTATACCTATGTGACGACGAAACAGTTCCTGCTGGAATTCGGGCTTGAAACCTTGCGCGACCTTCCCGACTTCGAGGCTCTCGAGGATGCGGGGCTGCTGTCGAAGGAAAAGCTTCTGGCGGGCGACATCATGCCGGGGTTTTCCGCCCCCGGCGAGAGTGATGCCGACGCCGACGAATAGAACACCTGTGCCTGGCCGGACGACCGCCATCGTCACCGCAACTTCTCGAGCGATATGACGGCAAGATCGATTTTTCCCACGAGGTCCCTCAACGGCGCACAATCCGGATAGTGTTGCATCAGGATGGACTGTGCGAGGCGGAGGTCCTCGATGTGTTGTTCACCCGCTTTTGACGTTCCTCCGGCGGAATTCTCTCCGTAGTAGAGGTCGAAAAACACCGCATCGGGCATGGCCGCCCGATCGTGTTCGCATTGAACCCAGTCATCAAGCTCGCTTCGGACTGCATCAACGCGCTTGTAGACGCCCGCGCTCGCTCGCATGTCGGTCAGCACACCCTTCAGCAGGGTGCCTGTCTTGGCATGCGCGTCCACAGGCATCGCCGCCTTCGGACGCCGGCGCCGTTTGCCGCTGAGCGGCAGCCGGTACTCGACAGTGGTATTGGGACCGCGTGGCGCGGTAGCTTTTCGTTGGACGTTTCTCGCGAGCTTCGCCTCGGCCTCAGCCTTCTCTCCCGGAGTCACAAAAGGAGCGTGACCGTCGATGGCGACCCGGTCACAATTCGCGGGCACGATCGGTGAAGGGCCTTTGGAAAGCGCCTTGAGAAGCCCATCAAGCGAATATCCTTTCGACGCATCGGCATACAGGTAAAGGTCACAGCCTCCCGGATAGTACATCCCCGCCCATTCCGGCCTTGCGAGCGACCAGTTGTGTCGCCGCGCCCAGGCGTCACGCTCTTTCGACGCGACACTCCCTGCGTAAGGTTCGTCGACCCCGACGTGATGTTTTGCGACGGGATCGTACCAGGCACTTCCATGATCACGTCCAGGCAGGCGGGCCGAATATACCGCGCCGGCTTCCACGTCTGCCTTGGATGGCTGCAGGCCCGTGATGTCCATGAACTGCAGTACCCTCGCAGCCCCGCAAGCGATATCCAGAGCCGCGCGCGCCGAGTCTGGTCGATACTTATCGACCACATGGTCTGAGGCACGACGCCGGAAACGACCGAGTTGGTGAGCATATCGATACTGAGACGGCTTGATCAGTTCATCAAGCGGCTTTGAAATGAATACCCCGATCGTCTCACGGCCGGATGTTCTTGTTTGGCCATCTTCCCAGAAGGTGGAGATATAGACCACATTCCGCGCCAGGCTGGCTTCAGCTGAACGATCGCCCAACGATCGGCGTGCATGCTGAAAATTGCCAAAGCCCGATACTTGAGATGCCGTGTCGAGGGCTTTGCTGTGCGGGATTGAATCTCGCTTTGAGATCGCCTTGGCAAGGCGCTTTATGCCCTCAATCGAGGACGGCTGAATATCTGTCTTGGACATGCCAGTTCTCCTGGCTCGTTGGGAAGTGTCGCCCGTCAACCACCTCGCGAGCCCGAACATGACATGAACGGGAGCGTCAGTATCGGCAGGGCTGTCAACAGCTTCGCAACGACGGGCGGCGCGCTCCTGCCAGAAGCGCCGAATCGTAGAATACGATTGATTTCTTTTCGTGAGAAGTCTCTGGCCCACACCCCAATCGAGCAAAGTGCATGCGCCAGTTGTCGCCGACATTCGCTCGCCAAGGAGCCTGACAAGCCTATCGGCTTCGGCGCGCATCCGCTGCTTCAACAGGCTGGCGACGGGGCCTCTGGACTGGCTCGCCGGCAACGAGGACGATGCCGTCGCGCATTTCTTTCGAGCCGAAGCGGCCCCCTGCGAAATAGCCGGAAGTCTTCCGGGGCGCTGCATGGTGATGAACAGGCGGGCAGCTCGCCTGCGAACAGGAAAACGCCAAACGAATTCGATACAAAATGCCCGTTTAGATTGCGATCAATCCGCACCGCCATTAGAATCCGTGAAGATTGGGGAGGATCAAATGGCGCTGGCGCCCATCATCGTCGGATGCCTGACGATCGATGATGCGCTCACCGTCGTTCGGTCTTCATCTATAGTTCGGCCCGCATCGAAAGGAGCCGCTTCGCAGCTTCCCCTTCCTGGCTCGAACCGCTCGTCGCCGCTGTCATCGCCGCCGCCTATCTCGGCTATGAAGTCTGGCTCATGGGGTACTAATCGAAAGAATCCAATGCGCATCGTCGTCCGCAACAGCCCCGGCCATCCACTTGCCCCCATCACTGAGCGGGAAGCGATGGCGCTGCGCGCTTGGTACGGCAATTCCAGCAACAAAGACGATGATCGCATCGCCCTTACCGCCATCAAACGCGCCAAGACTATGGACGGCTGGATCGAATGCGACTGTGTTTCCAGCCAATTCAAGCCGCTGCTCGCGCCGATTCAGCAGGAAAAAACCTTCACGCTGCGCCGCCTCACACCAAAGGACGGAGATCCGCATCAACATGGAGATCGGCCAAACCATGCCGACACGTGTCCCTTCCATGTCGATCAGGATGATACCCCTGCCCTCTTCGACCAGGGATACAACATCAGACCACTGCCCAAAACCGAGCGCACCTATGTTGATGCTCTGCCTGCTATCCCCGACCGGCTTGCCGATCGCGACGCGTCGGCGCCGGGGCGGTCCGTTGAACGCAACGACAGGCCCTCTAAGCTCGGCGTCATCCTCTGGAGGCTGATTGGCAAAGCCGGCGTGAACGTGATCCCGCCTCTGCAGGATCGGCCGGAATTCGCTCTCAGCCCTCAGCTCTCCAAACTTCGCCATGCCGCACGCGAGCTCAAGGTCTTGCGCACCTGGACGCTCGGCGCGCTCATGTCCACTTGGGCGGCAGACTACTTTGACCCATACAGCCGCTGGCAGGCGCTGCTCGACAAATCACGCCCCGACTGGCCCGAAGCCTTGCGCCGCACCGGCTTCATGCTGCTCTTTTCGCCGACCGTCTCAGCCAAGGCCGTCTCGCCTGCCTCGAACGCGCGCAAGATCGAGATCCACTCCAAAGTGCGCCAGCCGCTGCGAGGCGATCCCGCAAGCCGCGGTCCGTTCCTCACCATCCTCAATGCCGATTTTCAGGAGAATGACCAAGGCCCGATCAGGGCAATTCAGGGCTATGCGCAGCCAGTCTACAACGGCGATACACTGTTTCCCGTCGAATCTGGCTTCGAACGCGACGTTTCACACATGCTGTTCTGGTTGCAGCGCTCCCTCTTTGAAGCCGCGCCGCAACTGCGCATCAGGATCACCAAACCGCTGTTTGCATGGGAAACGCCTTCGGGACTATGCCGCCCCGACTTCGTGCTGGAGACAGCCTATGGCAACTATGACCCAGTGAACCTTATCGTCGAGGCCTTCGGCATGGACACCGAAGAATACAAGGCCGCGAAGGAAAAAACGCTCCCTCGGATGCGCGAGATCGGGCCTGTCTTCGAAATCCGGCCGGCTGATATTTCGCAAGCGAACGCCGAAGAGACCGGCAAGAGGCTGCTATATTGGGTGCTCGAGCATTCCCGGCATTCGACGCGGGCGCCGCGTCAAATATCGACGGAACGAAATGCGACTACACACGGCTCTTGAATTCGCGAGGGCATCCCGCCGCTTAAGACGGAATACGTGGTGAAGGTGTAACGGCTCCGTCATCCTCGCCATTTTTTGCCATAAAGCATCTTTGCGCGCATGAGCACCATAAACATATCCTTGCCCGATAACCTCAAAACCTTCGTCGACCAACAGGTCTCCGAACGAGGATACGGCACAAGCAGCGAGTACGTTCGAGAATTGATCCGGCGTGATCGGGATCGCGAACAGTTGCGCGACCTGCTCATGGACGGTGCATCATCGCCGCCGACCGAGCCAATCGACGACCGCTACTTCGAAAACCTGCGGGATCGCCGCTCCAAAGCGTGACGGCGAAGCTGGTTATTCCGCGCGAGCAAGCGCGCAAGGACGTTGCAGCGCCTTAGAGTACCGACACCTCGTGCCCGGTCAAATTGCGTACTTCACCCTCGAGCGACATAAGACAAAGCCTGAACCCCCCAACTCCGGGTCCGCACAAGAATGGATCCGCCTGCACGCCGACATTCTGTTCGTCTCAACAAACCCGAAATGTGGCAAAAAAATCCAGTTCGCGGGCGTAATTTGGAATCATCTTCGTCGCAACCGAGCGAAAACAGGGCCAAAACAGGTCTGTTCAGCGATCTCCTCCCAAGCCGCTGGACAGAGTTCCCTCCAAGGCTTTGACGCTTCCTTCGCCGGGCCGTATTCGAGTCCGGCTTTTTCTTCCCTGCCGCAGGCGGTGCACTCAAGCGTCGACGCTGGCGGCCATTACTAATGATACACGGCGGCCGTGCTGGAGGAAGCAGTTCGAGACGCGACGGGCCAGACGGCGTCGCCATCGAAGCCTTGATACGAAGACCATGCAAGAAAAAGACATTCCGGTGTTTGTACGATCAATTGTCGATCTCGGCTGCAACATCTGTGCAATCGGCCACTTCGGATATGTCTTCGGCGATGTTGATTTACCGCCAGCCCAACGCGAGGCCATCCAGCCACAGCTGCGACGGATTGCCGAAATCTGCGGCGAACGCGATTATCTCGTGGCAGAAGTAATCGCATACCTGTGGTCGATCGGACGCTATGTCGAGATTGGGCCGCAGACAGGGGCTAATGATGGCAGTCGATCGTCGTCGAACTGCTCCGGCTTCAGGTAACGATGCAGACGTTCGACGCGAACGCAGATCCCAGCGAGCCGTTCGCGCGCATCGAGCGGCGCGCAAAGCGCCGATACCCGGTTCCAGCGGAGAAGGTGCGCAGTTCGCCAGTTTCCCGGGATTGCGGCCGGGCCTTCGTTGTTGGAAGATCCCAGGTTTCCGCCAACTACCAAGCTGGCGCGAGTCGATCCCGGCACCCAAAATTGCACTGCGCTACAATTCGCCGTTCGACAATCGACGGTTCAGTGGCTATCCTGACAACGTCTTATTCGTTCAAGCTAAACAGGTGATGCAGTGTCAGACTGCTTCGATCCCAGGCGCCTGATGTTCGGTATTCCACTCGGCCTGTTCTACTTCATCTTCACCGCATCGTTCATCCCCTTCATCCTACACCCCACCGCCGCGATCGGCGTGTGGACCGTGACATTCCTGTTCCTCTACGCCTGCGTTCGCCACGCCATGGATAAGCATCCCAAAGAGGTCGCTCGCTTCGACGAAGACATCGCCAACGGCACGCCGCCTCTCTGAACGGACCTCGACACAGTCGACAACGCCCACACCGCAGTCATCTGAAGGGGAACGAGGTGCAGTTCCAATCCGATTTTCAAACCCTGCCGTCTCACAAGGCCGCAGCGCGGGAGATCATCGCCACAACGACAAAACAGGACGCCCTCTTTCCGGTCGGTCGTATGTTCTGCGGCAGCAATGAAGAGCGGCATCTGCAATTGGAAAGGCAGCTTTTCTCGATAACGGACGACTTTCTATACGCCTGCATTACGTATGGCGACGGCCTCGAGAACAAGCCATTCAGCGGTTTTACCCGGGTCAAGGGCTTGGGCTATGCGTTCCTGGCCTTTTTTGCTCAACGGGCTTTTGGTATCCATCGCTTCCCATTTTTTTCTGACCGGAATCTGTGCGACTATCTGACTGACAAACAAAAGAAAACGGTCATTGATGTCATCCAAATGCTCTCCCCCGAGCGGGTGAACGCAATTTGTGACGAGCTTCTCGACATCCATCAGCACGCGCAAAACCTGCTCAAAGAGAAAGGGATTGGCGAAGTTCATCTGACCCGGAAGATTATTGACCGCGGTGATTGCGCCACCTCCCGCGAAAACTATGCCCAGACAATCATGACCCTCAAAAAGGCAGCGCAGGCCGTGGGCGTTGACAAAGTCCAATTCGAGATGGATGTGCTGAATTCCTGGGGAGACGATAGCGGGTATTCCTTTTACCCGATCCTTCTGCGCCAACGCCTGCCGGCCCAGGACATCTTGTACTTCAGCAATATGATCGCCAGCCGCGACGCGTCAGCAGGGGATCATCGCATCGCCGTGGAAGAGGCAGAGTGGGTCGTTGTCAATCGCTCTCCCACCGGCGTCGTTGACTTTCACGTGGATGATATTGTTTTCGATGAGAGCGTGTACGAGGACTCGAGAAACTGGAGCCGAGAAAGGTATGCCAAGTTTCTCGAAAATTATTCGCCATTTCCCTTCCGATACGCCCACCGAATTGATGAGCGTCACGCTTCCCCTGGCTTCGGCTGGCGCCTCACAAGGAAGGGGCGCCTGGGATACCTTCTAAAAGCGCTTTCTCCATGGAATTAGTCGCCCTCTGGTGATCCAGGCCGGAAAGGGGCAAGCCGCTGCGCGGCCGCGCTCAGCTCCGCTAAGGCTCGGCATCCGCTTCGCGGATGCGCTTGCCCAGCTTCGTCGAGCCCCGAAACGGGTCTCGCCCCGTCCGGGCTACGATCGCTCTCGCGACGCCCAGGTTGCGCCCGGTCACAAACCTTATGCGCCAAGCATCGCCCCCGCCTGGCCGGCAGAAGGTGGCCGGGCGAGCTCCTCCTTTCAAGAGTAAGAGAAAGCACCGGCCCGGTCGAACGGGCCTGAGTGGGAGAGAGAGGCTTTCCCCGGTCCCGTGACCGGAGAAAGCGTCATGACCAGCAAATCCCGCAAGCGTCCCACCACCGTGCGCCGTCCGGACAAGGACGTCTATCAGCGCATCACCGACAAGATCGTCGAGCAGCTCGAGGCCGGCGTTCGGCCCTGGCACCAGCCATGGGGCGCCAACGGTACGCCGACACGGCCGCTGCGCCACAATGGCGTGCCCTATCGCGGCATCAACACCGTTCTGCTCTGGATGGAGGCGACGGCTAATGGGTACACCTCCCCCTACTGGATGACCTATCGCCAGGCCCAGGCAATGGGTGGACAGGTCAGAAAGGGAGAAACCTCAACACTCGTCGTCTATGCCGGTGCAATCGAAAAGACCGAGGAAGGCGAAAACGGCGAGGAAATCGAGCAACGCATCCCCTTCCTGAAAGGCTATTGCGTCTTCAACTGCGACCAGATCGACAACCTGCCGGCGCAGTTCACCCCCGCGCCAATCGAGCCGCTCTCGCCGATGGAGCGCTATATCAGCGCCGACGCCTTCTTCGCCAATACCGGCGCCAAGATCCGTCACGGCGGCAACAAGGCCTACTACAATCTTACTGACGACCTCATCGGAATGCCCGTCTTCGAGGCGTTCGAGTCGCCGGACTCTTACGTTTCGTGCGTCGCCCACGAGATCGCACATTGGACGCGCCACCCGACACGCCTCGACCGTGATTTCGGCCGCAAGACATGGGGTGACGAAGGCTACGCGATCGAAGAATGCGTCGCCGAAATTTCGAGTGCGATGATTTGCGCGGATCTCGGCGTCGAGGATGAACCGCGCGAGGATCACGCCGCCTACATTGGCGGCTGGATCAAAGTTTTAAAGAACGAGAAGCGGGTCATTTTCCAGGCCGCCGCTCACGCCGAACGCGCCGTCGCCTACCTGCACAGCCTGCAGCCCGACGCCGCCACCAAGGACGATGCGCCGCGCGCCGCGGCCGGCTGATCTCCACCCCCGCTTCACCTGCCGACACCGCGAAAGGTTATGATCATGGCCGAGACCATGCCGAGGAAATTCACCGTCTGCGCGGCCTTTTATGAGAGCGACTGCCGCGCCACAATCACCATCGCGGCCGAGGATTTCACGGAGGCCTGCGAAAAGGCGATCTCCGCGATCGACAACGGTGATATCGACACCGACCGCAAGACGTGGGAACCCACGCCGACCTTCGTCTATGGCGTAGTCGAGGGCGACGGTGACCCTTGGGACGGAATGCAAAACGTCCCCTTGCGCTTCACTGAGGACAACATCCACCTCCCTCAGCACCATGGCGATGCGATTGCCTTTGCGGAACAGATCGCTCGCCTCGAGACCTGGGGCGATTGGAGAGCCGCCAAGTGCTTTGGCAGCTGCTGACAGGGCAGGTGGCGGTCCGCGATCCCGCAGGTACCTTGAGTGCATGGGGCGAAGCGGGAATTCATGCCGTGCTCGCCTCGGATGGAGAGGCTCGAGCATTTCTCGTCGCCCTGGCCGTCCGTTTGCAAAAGGGTATGGAAGACGGGGACGACTGGGCGTTGGATTGGGAAGCAGGGGCACACAAGTTCCTCGACCTGGTAACGCGTTGGGAATGCCACATCGATCCGAGTACTGCCACAGGCATCCTGCCGGTTATCACTTCATGGGCCAAAGTCGATGACACCTCTGCCTACATGGTCCGCACGGCGGAAATTCTGATGCGTAAGGATGCTGACGCATGGAACGGGCTGTTGAAACAGATCACCAGCATGTCCTTTGCCGACCTACCATGGACCTCCCTGGAATATGTAGCTTCACACCTTGGCGAGGTGACTGAGGAGCATAAAGCGGCGCTGACAAGCCAAATGAACGCGATCATCAATGCCGATGCCGTCGATGCGGAGGCTGCGGAAAAATACTCAAGATTCATCGCCACCGCGAGAAGCTCTGAATGGGCAACCGCTCCTCTCCAGGGGCATGTAAAGGCGACGAGAACCCGCGTATTGGCGATGCACACCCGCCCTGATTACCTGTCGGCGATATACCCTGCCGCTCGAATGCTGCTGGAATATGCCCCCAAGGCCCAAGCTGGAGCGTTTCTTAAGCAGCTCTTTGAGCAGGCTGCAGGAGCCCCTGAAGCCTATCCAATTCTGCACCGCGAGATGGTGGGGTATTGGCCTGAGGAGAACGACCGTACTGGGGCGTATGAACCGGGGAATCTCGCCAGCCGTGCTATTCAATTTATCAGAGAGAACCCTGCAGTTTCTGGCTCCGGTGACGTACTCAGATCTATTGTGGACATGGAAGGGCGTGGCCTGCTTCCTGAAAGTTCGCGCGGGGATATATCCGGAGCGGTCGCAATTCTCTGGCGCCATTCACCCTCCTCCGTGGTGGCCTGCATCAAAGACATAGGAACGTTCATGACACCTGGGGACGTGCAGAAGCTGCTGATCGGGAAGCAGCCGGCCGATCCTAATGCCGACGGCCTTCAGGCGATCGTCGATGTTCTTGCTGAGGGCGCAGACGAACAACGATGTCTGTCTATCGGGAGGGAGATTCTTTCGGTTCCGGCGAAACAGATTGATGATAGACCAGACGGTGCTCTCACCTTCTGGCTGTCGTCGCTGGGCGGCAAGGAGGTGGGGGTTCTTAGGACCTTACTGGAGGATCAAGGCCTCAATGAAGACCAGAGGGAGCGGGTCCTAAACTTCTCGCTGACGGAGCGGGCACGGGTGGGCCTGGACTTCTTCATCGAGATCGTTCCGCTTGTCCTGGCGAAAGCGACGGAAGCAAAGCCGCTAGCCCTCATGGTCAAAGGGATCGATAATGTCGTCTCGCTAGCTCGTACCAGCGACCAGCGAAGCTCGCTCGGGTCGGCGCTTATCCCAACTTTGCCTAATCTTCCCAAAGAAACCCTGATCGTGGTCGCTCGGTCCATCAACCGTCTCGGAGGCAAGGGCTTGCTGGAACGAAATACAGATGTTCTGGGAAAGATGGATGCCGAGCAGTTGGAGATGCTGTCCAACGAATTCAAAGATTCGAAGCTTCTGACCCAATATGCACGTGATAGAGGAAATGAAGCGGCCGAATAGCCACTTCGCCGACATCGACTCGACAGAATCTACGCTGACCACCTTTCCGGACCGGATAATTGAGTTGTCGGCCAGCCGAGCCGAAGCGCCCGACGGATACTCCAGATAGGAAAGCATGCCTCGGGCCGTATTTTGGAACAGTCTACGGGGGTGTCATAGTTGATGCGTCCCGATGCCGTCCTTTTTATGAATGGCTCGCCAACTACCAGAGCTAACGGCCATTCGCCGGGAGCCCGAGGGCGTCGGCTAGCGGCAGCCGGCGATCGTGTCGTGCAGTTTTCCGTCAGACAGGTTCATCTCGAATCCGAAGAAGACTGGCGCATCGGGAATCTTCATTCGAGCGCCTACTCTTCGGGCCGAGGCGAAGCGGGCGAGTTGGGCAGCATCGAGGGAGAATTCGGCTTTAGCAAAACGCGCTGTTGGTGTCGGGACCGCGTGCCAGGCGGGCGTGAATTCCTGCCCGTCCGCGAGCACGGTGAGCTGGTGCTCGAGCCCTGCTACCAGCTTTAAGTCCGGTGGCTGCAGGAAGGCTACAAATACCATTCGCCCGTTATTGCAGGCGGCGACAATTTTGTTTTCCCCCCAATAGCTTTGCTGCCAGAGCAGGAGGTAATACACACCGTCTGCATTCTTGTACTCGGCACTCTGGTCATAGACGTTCTCATTCACCACCCGCAGCGCGTTTAGCTCGCTGTGGTCGATCCAGTGAATGTCTTCCGGAAAGGTCTGGGACATGACCGAGAACAGCGAGGGGTCGACCCGGACCTCACGGAGATATTCTGTTACGTCGGCAGCAAGTAGTTGCGCGACCGAGGCTGTCTCAGCCGAGTTCAGGTTGCTGTCGTCCCGGAAGGAAAACTGGTGGACGCCAATGTGGCTCGCTGGATCAAGGAAGCGATAGGTCGCGCCCAGGTAGATTAGAACGCAGGCGCTGGCGCAGTCTCCTGGCCCCGACAAAGGCTCACCCTCGATTCCGACTTGTGAGGTTATCGTGACTGGGAGGATCGTCGGCAACTTGTTGAGCAAGCGGCCAATCTTTAGAGCTTCGGCAACTGAGCCGCCCGGAGAACTGATGGTCACGTGGAGCGCAGCACTCGGGCTTTTGAGGTCGAGGACGCGGATCGCGTTCCAAAGCTTCTCTGCGTCGCCGGTCTCGACAGGCCCAGACAAATAGACGCTGCTACTTGCGCCAAACGGGCCCATGTCGCGGGTCTTGACCGAGACATCGAGAGCGTACGCCGGCGCCGCGGCAGTGATCCCGAAGGCCGCGAGCGCGGCCGCTATCAAACCCCTAACCATCCGACCCCGTCATTCGACACCCACGTACAGTCTCCTCTATACGGATTCCGATCGTGTAGGGAATGGGGCTTGGGCATCATTGGCATCTGGAAACGAGCGCGGCGCCGCAGGCGCAGCTTTCCCAGTTCGGCTTACGTGATTCCGGTTCAATGATCCATGTGGCAATGGAACCAGCGCGACCACCGCATATACCTTGAGTTGTGTTCTGACGGGGCTGCGGGACCTTGGTGAAGTCTCATGTGGCGATGGCTGCCCAGAATGGAACTTTATGTGGCGACGGTTGGAATGCCGTTGGCGACCGCTTGAAAATCACCAACGATTTCAATACAGGTGGGTGGAGGCTTACCAGGCAACGAAGAACCGGCGGCGAAAAGCCCGAAACGCTCGACCGCATGATGCTGTGCTCAGCGACTGGTCCTGGCCGGCAATCGTGGTGTGCCGCAAGATTCCTCTCGCCAGCACTGGCTATGCAGACTCTACGGCAACTGCATCGTCAACGAGACGCTGCCCTCCCTCGCCTGGGTGCTCAAAGGCGCGAAATCCGGTCCCAATGCGTCTCCACCGCACCCGGTCTGGATCGAGGCGCAGCACACCGGCCGGCGCATTGTCAAGCTGATCGGCTACGATTGCGGCCGCGCCGACCTACGGCGCTCCCGCAATCTTCCCGATTCCGACGCCGATTTCGACTATGTCTATCCGCTCCAGCTCCTCGGATGGGAACGCCACGACTGCGTTCGCGCGATCACCGAGATCCTCGGCGCCGACATGGTTCCCATCAAGTCGGCGTGCTTCTTCTGCCCGGCATCGAAGCAATGGGAACTCTATTGGCTCGCGCGTTGCTCCTCGAACGAAACGCACTCACCGGCCGACATAGCCGCTTTGACGCCGTGGAATTCGGTGCATCCTGGGACCAGCTCGTGCAAAGCGCCGAGCGCTTTCCAAGCTCATCCACAACTGTCGGTCTCGGCCGCAATTTCGCATGGAGCCAGTGGGCACGGGTCAATGGCGTCGTCGATGACGCTTTCCGGGTCAGACGCGACAATGCCGATCGAACGCGCTTCATCGCCCAGGCAGACCAGTTGCGCAACGCGGACAATGCCCTCGATGCTCGCTCCGCCGCCCGATCCGTGGCGTTTCGTCTTGCCCATCTTAGCTAACATCCCTAATATACAGAAAATCATTGTCAGGAGCATGTCACCATGCGCAGCTTTTCCCTCACCGATCTCAGCAACAAATCCGGCGAGGTGGTTGAAGCCGCCTACACCGGGCCTGTCGACATCACCCGCCGAGGCAAAAGGAAGTTTGTCCTCATGACCGCAGACCAATATGACCGTCTCCGCAAGGCCGAGGATCCTCGCAAGGTTTACGCCGCTGGCGAAACTCCTCCGGAAATAGCCGCTCTCTTCGAAGCCGAGGCAGGTCGCCTTTCGAGGGGGGAAGGATATGACGACTAAAGGGAACAAACTGCTCAAAGCCGGCAACGTTGTCGATTTCCCCTATCTCTGGAAATGGCAAGCTGAACTTGGCGAAGTTGACGGTCGCAAGGATCGGCCCATCTGTGTCCTGTTCGCAGCCCTCAACCTCAGGGACGGTTTGACCCACCTGGCCCTGATCGCCATTTCGAGCGAACCTCCCCGCCACGGACAGCAAGCCATCGAAATTCCAGAGACGGAATGCCGGCGAGCCAGGCTCGCCGATTGGAAGCAGGGTTGGGTGACCATCAGCGAGTACAACTACGATATTGCCGAGAAATCCTGCTGTTTCGACACGAACCAGGAGCCGATCGGCCGCTTCGGCAAGCGTTTTATGCAACGTCTCGCCACTGCCGCCGCACCGCTATTCCGACAGGGCGGCGCCAAAGTGGATCGCAGATAGCCCGCGATGAAACTCGCCGGCGAGCATCAGCCCGTATTCACAGGAGATGTCCTTCATGGCCTCGGTAAACGGGACAAGCTCGGGATGCTGGGGCCGACCACGTCCATGCCAAGCGCCTCCTCGACCCGAACTACCCCGCCCGAACCTTGAAGTGTGCATCAAGCGCAAGCCGCGGCGGCCCGTGCTGGCGAAGCAGCGGACCGCGTTCGTCTTCGACACCTACTGAAGCGTTCCTCTGCTCCAGCGCGAGGAGCATCGCTGATCAATCGCCGCAAGAAGTTGACTTCCTTCTTGCCGAATTACGTATGTTCTGTATAATGCGGATTTTACAGACTTGGAGGTCGAGATGAAGGAATTTTCGTTTTCGGATCTGAGCCGTCGGTCCGGCGACGTCCTGGACGCCGCCATGGCCGAGACAGTGTCCCTGGTGAAGCGCGGCAAGGCGAAGGTGGTGATGATGCCAACGGCGGAGTACGAGCGCCTGACGGCGGTGCGTAGGCGGGGCCAGAACGCGTTCACGCTCGCCACCGCCCCCAACGAAGACATCGATGACCTGATGACAGGGTTTCAGCAGATTCTCGACGACGCCAGAAAGCCCGGCGAATGAAGCGGGGAGAAGTCTACCGCTTCCACTACCTCTGGGGGCACGAGGCTGCCCGCGGCGAAGAGAGCGGCCGGAAAATACGGCGCGTCTGCCTGATGATGGAGGTCAACGGGTGGCTCTACCTGTTCCCGATCTCCGGGCAGGCGCCGCAGCCGCGGGAGCCGGGCGAGGAACGGCTCTACGAGATCATTCCGGAAACCGAGCGCCACAGGGTCGGCCTCGGGGCCGAAGCCGAGAAGGTGAGCCACCTGATCCTGGATGATTACAACAAGGTCAAGCTGGACGAGCTCTACGACTTCGAAAGCGTCACGCCTGTCGGTTCCTTTAGCCCGCGCTTTCTCGAAAAAGTCGCCCGGCGCTTCATCAACGCCATGCGCGATAGGCGGCCGATCGCCGGCCTCACGCGGCGCTGATCCATCCGGACACAGCAAAGGCGGGTCCAGGGATGACCCGCCTTTGCTGCAAGCGTCCCAACGGAAAATTAGATTGCTTTTATGCTTAGAACCATACGGCAGCCTGCCTCAAGCGGCAATCGCCCCGCCCGGTGTGGCCCGATAGAGTAAGAGGCAGGGGAGCCCGGGTGACCGGGCTCCGAAAGAGGAGAGAGTTTCTCCCGCCCGGCTCATCAGGACCCATGCCATGACCAATCCCACCATCGCCATGATCCCCCTCAACAAGCTATCCCTCAGCCCGCTCAATGTCCGCAAGACGGCTGCGAGCCAAGAGGAAGACAACGAGCTTTATGCCAGCATCAAAGCCAACGGCATCAAGCAGAACCTCCTCATTCACAAATCCGGTAACGCCTATCACGTCCATGCCGGCGGCCGCCGGCTCACCATGCTCGAGCGCTTGCTCGCCGAAGGGGAGATCAGCGCCGACAAGGAAATCCCCTGCATCATCGAGACCAAGAAGCAGGCCGAGGAAACCTCCCTCATCGAAAATTTCGTTCGGGCCGGCATGCACCCGGCCGACGAGGCCGAGGCGTTCAACGCCCTTGAGAAGAAGGGCTGGTCTCGCGAAGAAATCGCCAACCGCTTCGGCGTCACCCTCAACTTCATCGATCGCCGCATGAAGCTCGCTCGCGTCTCTCCCGTCATCATCGAGGCGTTTCGCGCCAACAAAATGACACTCGAATGCGTGCAGGCCTTCTCCATCACCGACGATCACGGCCGACAGAACGAAGTGTGGGAAGAATACACGAACAGCCCCTACGCGGCCTATCCGAGCAACATCAAGTCGGCCCTGACGCAGCGCACCTATCACGGCAATTCCAAACTTGCCCGCTTCGTCGGCGTCGAGGCCTACCAGGCCGCCGGCGGCACGGTGCTTCGTGACCTCTTCTCAGACAACAACAGCGTCCATCTCGCCGATAGCGATCTGCTCGAAAAACTTGCCGGCGAAAAGCTGCAGGCGACAGCCGACGAACTCGCCAAGGAATGGAAATGGGTCGCAGTTGAACTCGAAGTCACCTATGACGCCTTCCGCGCCTTCGGTCGCGTCTATCCGGAGCCGGTCGAACCGGATCCGGCACTTGTCAAGGAATTCGAGGACCTCGAAACTCGTCTCGAGGCGTTTTCGAACGAGTATGACGAGGGGACCTGGACGGACGAACTGCAGGCTGAGGAAGACGCCGCTTCCGAGCGCCTTGAAGAAATCCGGACGATCATTGCCAACAGCGCGACCTTCACGGCCGAACAGAAGGCGATCGCCGGTGTTGTCGTCACCGTTGATCATGGTGGTGATCTGCGCACCGAGGCCGGTCTTGTCCGCCCCGAAGACCTCCCAAAAAAGAAGTCTGTCTCGGATGAAGACGAAGGCGACAGCACCGGTCCGGACATTCAGCTGCCGGTCTCGACCCGCACGACCGATGCGAACAATGATCCGGCAACTGACGCCCGCAAGCAGCAAGGCGTCTCGCTGTCGCTTGCTGAGGAGCTGCGCGCCACGCGTCATCAGATTTTGCAGGCACATCTCGCCGCTGACTTCGCCACCGCCTTTGACGTTATGCTCTATTCGATGTGCTTCCGCACGCTGCGCAACTCGTCCTCCCGCTCGACGCCAGTCAATGTGTCGATCACGCACGCCGAAACTTGGCGCAACCGCGATGCCATCAAGGATACCGTCGCCGCCCGCATGCTTCAGGCGACCCGCGACGGGCTCAACGTCGAATGGCTATCACTCGCAAGCCCGCACGACTTCGAAGCCATGTGCGCCCTGCCCGACGCCGACAAACAGGCTCTTTTCGCCTGGTGCTCGGCACATGGCGTCATCCAGCAGCTCGCAACCGACACCGACGCCAATCCGGTCATCGAGGTTATCGGTCACCGCATGGCAATTGATGCCGCCGCTTGCTGGAGGCCCACGGCTGCAAACTATTGGGGCAAGACCAAGAAGGACCACGCCATCAAGGTCGCACGCGAGCTCATTGATGACCGGTGGGCAGACGACAAGGCCAAGGACAAGAAGCCGGTGATCGCCGCCAGCATGGAGCAGGCTTTCAGCGAGGATCCGCGCGCCGCAGCCGGCCTCACCCCTGACACGGCCGCGAAAACCTCCACCTGGCTGCCCGACGGCATGGCCTTCACCGGCTCCTTCACCGAGCGGGCTCCGGCTCCGGATTATTCGTCGCACGATTACGATGACGATGATCTCGACACGAAAGACAACGAAGACCGGGCAACCGACGTCGATAAAGCTGGCGACGCCGATCCCGAGGACGAGCTTCAGGAACACGAGCAGGATTTCGACGAAGACGGCGATATTCCCGCTTTCCTGAAAGAAAACGCGGCCTGACCGCTTGCCTCCGACCCAATCGACACCACGGCCCGGCTCACACCGGGCCGTTTTCGCATCAACATCAACGGAGCAATATCATGCGACTGACTTTCCCCGCGGACAAATTGCGCGACCTGCTCGCGGCAGCCGAATCCCGCTGGCCTTTGGGCCTGCGTCCTCGAGGGGGCGTCGAGGATCCCGCCGGCTTCTGGCTGGTCGGCGATCAGGGCGTCTACCTCATGCATAACGGTAAGGCGACCGATGGCAAGCAGATCATCGTCTACGCCCGGGAGTGCAATCCCGACTCCATGCCCTTCGATCAGTGGTGGGCTGCCAAACAGGCCTCCTTCGGCGGTGATGACGGTTGCGAATTCATCGACGCCGCTGTCGTGCGCGATGCCATTGCCGCCAATAGTCCGCTTGTCTTCGAGTTCACCGAAACCACGATTTCAGTTTTCACCGAACAACCCCGGCATTGACCGGCTTCCTCGTTGGAGCATGACCATGAACGCAAATTCACTGTCGTCGAGAACGCCGGATATATCGGCGAGACAGACATAACATCCTTCCCGACATTGCGCGAAGCCATCGGTTGGCGGGATCGGCACTATGAGCCCGACGAGTTGGAAACGCTTCACGTCCAGATCGCTTGCGATCTGCCCGACGGGTCCCGAACCTACGAATACTAGAGATTGGAGAGAGAGCATCAGCCGACATAATGCTACTGTCACCAAGGGCGGAAAGTCCGATCCCGAAGCCGTCATCGGCTACGATCCGCCCTTGCGGACCTTTTTCCTGCAGGCGTTTCCCGACGAGGAAACGGACATGTGCGAACTATGGCTTGGAACACTCCTCGAAGAGTTTCCATCGCTAGAAGACATTGTCACCGCTGCGCGCGCACAAGGCTATGACCTTTCCGGTCTCTCGCGCGAAGCCATCGTTTCCATGATCAAGGAATCAAGCAAACCGACACCGCCGAGCATCGGCGAACAACTCGGCATAGTCCGATAAACCTCATGGGTTCCTGCCGTCGGTTCCACAGGGCCGCCCTTCTGGTCAAAGGGCGGCCCTTTTGTCCGTGACGGGTTCTTTAGACCGCGTGACAGGCACGCGGCCGCTCGTCGCGGAGCACGCACCCATGACCGACTATACCCCTTACATTGAAAAAGCCCTTGCCACCGAAGGCGGACACTTGTCGATCGGCCGCGGCGGCTTCTCCCTGCACTACGGCCACGGCTGGCTCAGCGGCTATGATTGCGAAACCGTCAAGGCGGAAGCCATCGCCGCAGGGTTGCCCGTCTACGACAGCCGCAAACTCGATTTCGGCGTCGTTGCGAAACTTGCCTGCAGCGGGCCAATGATCGCCGTCGGTCGCGCGCCCGATTCCCCGCCCTGGAACAGCCTCTCTTTCGTTCCGCTCTATCACGTTATGGATGCCTACCGGCGCGAAGGCGCTGAAATCCATCACATGCCGCCCACACCGCTCGATTCCGGCCCAGATGGCTGATGGAGCGCTGCGATGAGAGCCATCCGGACGCCAAGAGCGAACCTCCTGCGCACGGAGGAGGCTGCCGTATCAACTGCCGGCATCTGAAGATCATCGATCGCCAGATTCTCCGCGCCGCCGAACGCATGACAATCAGGGACCGGAAAAAGGTCCGTCAGTGCGGTCGCCATGCTTCCACCTGGACCCCGGCCGATGAGCGCCACTATCGCGACTGCATCGACACGATGTTCGAAAGCAGACGTACCGAAGTCCTCGATCGCTCGATTGGCCGGAGGCGGGTGGCGGGGCGTGTATTTAGCCTGCTATTCCTCCTCGTCCCGCAAGGCCGCCTCGTAGTCCTGGCCGCCATAATAAACGCCGAGGATATTCAGGTCGTCCGCTACCTCAAACAGAACCGTCACACGCCGGCGAAACCCAAACGTTCGCATGCCCGGCCGAAGATCGTCGCGTCGCGTGCCTCGGTGCGGAAAGGTTTGCAGGTTTTCGCAATAGTCCACGATGGAATCGACACATCGCGCCGCCACAGTGGGCGACCCTACCTCAGCGATTTGGTTTCCATCTCGTCAAGCTGTTGCAGGGCTTCTGGGGTGAAATGAATCTTATGGGTCACGCGGAGGCGGGCCGCTTGCGCTTGTCGGCGAGGTGCTGGCGCACCTGGCTCACGCTGAGCGCCCGGCTCGGATCGGCCTTCAGCTTGTCGTAGGCGGCAACGCCTTCCGTGCGCATCCAGTTCTCGAGGGCCTTGTCGCGCGCCTGCAAGGCGCGCAGACCGTCGCGGATAACCTCGCTCTCGCTGGCATACTCGCCCGACGAAACCATTGTTTTGACCATCTGCGCCATTTCGTTCGGCAACGTGACGCTGAACTGTTGTGTGCTGCGCATGGGAAATCTCCCATCATCAATCGCGCTCAATAGGATTGAACACTATCCTACAAGGAGGCGATCGGAAACCGCGCTACCCCTCGTCATCGATAAGTGCGCTCATCGCCCGCTCGATCTCTCCGGCAAGCGTGATCTCGTGGCGGTCGGCATAGACGTATTAGCGTATCAACGTGAATACGGCTCGATCGGCGGCAAGCCATGCTCGCCAAGCAGGCCTAATCGATGGGGTGGACGCCCCCTAACGGCATCACAATGTGCCAAGGTAGCGGTGTCGAAACGTTGCTACAAAGGA
>NZ_AYWU01000050.1:0-18119 GCF_000502375.1 Mesorhizobium sp. L48C026A00
GCAATCAGTCCATTCTGTTACCTATCTATCCGGTTCGGACACCAGCCCCTTCTCCCCGTCACTATACGGGGAGAAGATGCCGGCAGGCAGATGAGGGGCAGCGCGAGGTAGGAAGGACGTCTTCGGATTTTGCTCGAAAAGACCCACTCTTCCTGAACTTGCCCCCTCACCCCATTCCCTCCACCGCTTCCGCCGACAGAAACAACAGCACCACTTCCGACATGCCGAGCAACGGCGTGAAGGTGACAATGGTGATGCCGCCGGTGGCATTGGTGCGGGTCAGGCCTTCGGAATAGATGTCGAGCGGTGGTTCCTCGTCGAACCAGACGCCGTGCAGCGTTTCGCCCTGCCACTTTTCGCGGCCCTTCTCAAAACTCTTGAACGACAGCACCGATTCATCGGCCTGCACATCGCCGCCGCCGCCATGGCGCACGACGACGCTGTCCAGCCCATGCGGCGCGCCGCGCCCCATGATGGTGCTGACAATGGCGTCGGCCGGGATCATGCCGGTGCCCCACGCCGCCGGCTGCTGCGGCGGGCCGATCAAAATGCGCTGCGGGTTGTCGCGTGTGCCCTCGGCGGTGACGCCCGCCGCCCACAGCCGCACGGCCGTGTCAAAAACCTTGCCTTGCCACCACTCGGGATAGCGGCCGGTGAGATGCATCGCCCATTCGGCGCCGCCGGCCCTTGTCTTGCCGAGCTGGTTGCCGGCCATGAACAGGCGTTCTCGGTTGGCAGCACCGGCCGCATGGAACTCGGCCTGTCGCGGGTAAGGCCGGTAGGCGGCAAGCTGGTTAGTGCGCCGCCTCCGGTCCAATTCCCTGAGCAGGCTCAGATACTCGGTCTTCGCTGTCGCGGTCCGGCTTTGCGAGTCCTGCGACGCCAGACTTTTCGAGAAACGGCCGCAGGACGGCTTCGAGGCCGCGGATGCGCTGCCTGATTTCGTCATCGCTCAGTGCTTCCAGACTGTTGATGTTGAGATGCAGATCCTTGGGCAGCACCGACAGCACGATCTTCAGATACTGATCGGGCTTTTCGGTGCGAACCTCGGCGATGACGCCGGCGCCATGCGCCCGGAAATCGGCGCGGATGGCGTCCAGAAACCCATCGGCCAGCGTCCTTTTCGCTCGCTTCGGCCGGCCGGCCGGCTTGCGTTCGGCCACATCAGCCGGTTCGTCGTCGAAAGGATTCTCGGCCATGGCCTACCGCGATGCTGGTGATTGGCGAAAGCCGGGGATGTCCGGTCCACCCTCCGCAGCTGCAGCGCAGCTGCTGCGGAGGACGGGCAGGACAGAGGGGGGGCGCTGTCCCGCCGACATTTGATATCGGCAACACAGGCAGGAACTTGTGAGAAGGCTTGATATAAAAAAACCCGCCTCGGCGGGCGGGTCGTTGGCGCAAATCAGCACCATGACTATATTCCTAGCATAGCTGCCGTCACAAAGCAAGCGAAATCTCGCGGGCCGGCCTAAATTCGGCCGCGCGCCGCGATATGGTGCAGGGATCGGAACCGGTGTTCGCGCGTTTGCAATTTGCCAATGGGAGCAAAGCCATGAATGTCGCCAATCTGCAACTCGAGGGCCTGCTGATGGCCGTCGCATCGATCAATCAGGTCCTTGTCCGCAAGGGCGTGCTGACGGTCGAGGAGATAGACATCGCCTTGCGCAAGGCCGAAGCCAGCGAGACCAGCGAGGAGCGCTCCGAAGGCATGTCGGCCTCGAGCCGCGATGCCGTCAACTTCCCGATCCGGCTGCTGGAGCTGGCGAACCAGTGTCAGCCGGAGGCGGACATGCCGTCCTTCTCCAAACTGGCGCGCATGGTCGGCCAGATGAAGGAACCCTACAACGACCAGATGTGACGTCGCGATCGCCTCGCCGTATCGGAACGCCGCTTGCCAGCCGAGCTACGATCACCTGGCCAGTGCAGCCTTCCAGGTCAGCACACGGCCCGGCCCATGCACGGCGGCAAACAGCAGCCCGGCCAGGAAGGTAAAATGATCGACGAAAAAGCCGAACTCGGCCTGGTTTCCGGCCCAGTGCGACGGCCCGTGGAAGGCAAAGGCGAGGAACAGCACATAGGCGCCGGCGACAAGAGCGGCCTGCGAGAACAAGGCGCCGGTCAGGAAGCACAGGACGAGGACGACTTCGAGCACGGCCGCGCACCAGGCCAGAAACAGCGGGAACGGAAATCCGGCGGCGGCGATGTAGCCCGCGGTGGCGCCCATGTCGATGAATTTGAAGGTCACCGCCATGAGGAAGACGGCTGCGAAGATCAAGCGGCCAGTCAGGATTGCCGCGGTCTGCCACGGCGGTTGAGCCGGTGATTGGGTGGTTTCCGATGACATGCCGTCCTCCAGGGTTGCGACCGATTTCGCCCCAAGGACGTTGCCCCAGCCGCAAACCCGACATGCGGCGCTTCCCCTTCTCCCCTTGTGGGAGATGGTGGCCGCGAAGCGGTCGGATGAGCGGTGCTCCAGCTTGGCATCGCCGCATTCCGTCCAACACCCCTCATCCGGCTCGGCGCTGCGCGCCGATCCACCTTCTCCCACAAGGGGAGAAGGGATCGCGGGCCTTACCCTGCCTTCGCCTCCGGGTGGCTGATCGGTGCCCGCACAGTCCCATACTGGCCGCTCCAGCGGTCGGTCATGTCGCAGCGTATGTCCCACAGCTCCGGGAAGAAGCGATGCAGGGCGCCGGCCTGCAGCAGTTCGACCGGCCGGCCCTTGAGCGATTTCGAGCCGAGCCCGATCGAGCGGTGGATGAGATAAAGATGATTGGCGCGGAATTTCTGGAACAGCTCGTCGAATTCGATCAGCGCCTCGGCGACGACATAGCTGTCGCCGTGATCATAGCTGACATCGTAGACATCCTCGACCGAGAGCCCGCGACCATCGAGATAGGACGCCTTGAACGCCCGCCACAGGTCCGGCGGCATGCGCAGCAAGAGCTTGAAGCCCGGCGATTCCTGGCCGCTGCCATTGCCGAGTTGCAGCCGAATCTCCTGGTATTCCTTGGGCGACATGGTTTCGAGCAGGTCGAGCTGCGCCGTCATCAGGCGCATCAGCCGATGCACCCGCCCCATCAGCGTGACGATGCGATGGGTGTTCTGCTGCTCGAGGAAGTCGACGACATCGACCAGCGTGTAGGCGATGAGCTTCATCCACAGCTCCTCGACCTGGTGGACGATCTGGAACTGCAGCTCGTCGGCATTGACCATCTCGGCCAGCGGCTTCTGGCAGGCGAGTAGCTTGTCGCAGCTGAGGTAGACGCCATAGTCGCGCATCTCGGGCGCTTCGATACGGGCGTAATAATCCGGCTTGTGCATGGCAGCTGCTCCTTTGCCCGGCCCTCAGGGCGTTTGTTCGGTCCGAGCCCGCAGTTTAGTCGCTTTTCACTTGAACATTGTTCCTTTGTGTTATCCAAATGCCAGAAAATGGAGGACAAATGTTCATCTATTGCGAATGTTTCGAGAACGGGTGATGCTGGATGCGGTCGACCGGAAGATCGTCGCGGCGCTGGAACGCGATGCGCGCACCTCCTTCGCAGTGCTCGCCGACGAGGTTGGTTTAAGCAAGACGCCGTGCTGGAAGCGGGTCAAGGCGCTGGAGGACGCCGGCATCATCCGCGGCTACTCGACGCGGGTCGACCCGGCCAAGCTTGGCTTCGGCATCGAAGCTTTCATCCAGGTGTCGATCGATTTCGAACTCTCCGAAGCCTTCGAGGCCGCCGTCCAGGCGCATCCGCTGATCCGGCGCTGCCACGCCACCACAGGCGAGGCCGACTATCTCCTGCAGATCGTGACCGTCGACATGATGGCGCTGGACAGGATGCTGCGCGTCGAGCTCAGCCGCCTGCCCGGCGTGCGCCGCACGATCACCTCGATGGCGATGCGCGAGATCAAGGATGACATTTCTTTCGCCAATGCCGTGGGGCATGCCCAGCAGAATCGATAGCATAGCGGGCCGGCAACGGTCTTGCGCCGGTCTGGTCGCGTCGCACCGCTATTTTTCGCTTACCTTAGGGGTTTGGGCGCGGTATCCGCGACTTAAGGCGTGTAGCCCAGCGCGGCCAGGGCCGACAGCCCTGCAGCCAGGCCAATTGCGATAACAATGCCGAAATGCCGTTCCAGGAATTTGCGCCCCTGCCAGTCGTATCGCATATCTGAAACTCCGCCGCGTAATCTGGGGCAGCGTGTTCAGGCGTCAAGCCCGGGTCCTTGACAGGCGGTGGGCAGGCAGCTGCCATTGTTCATATCGTGGTTCATATCGGAACGTGGAACGACTCGCATGGCCGAGCATTCTCGCGCTAAAGCTGAGCTTCGATGGCAGCCTTGTCTATGACAGACCATACTTCTACAATCTTTTTGTCCCCAAATTCATAGATAACATTCTCGGCAAAGGAAACTCTCCTCCCATTTACAGGGAGGCCGAGGAAGCTTTCTTTCGGCGTGCAGTCGAACCCGAGCCGGCTCGCTATGTAGGGCGGATCGGAAATCAGCATCTGGACGTTGAAATAAAGGTCCGGAATTTCAGCAAAGTCTCTCTCCAGCATTTTGCGATAGCCTGATAGACCGAGCCGCCGGCCGTTGTGGATCACCTCATCATCAACGAACTGCCCCAGCTTCGGCCAGTCCTGCTTGTTCAGGCAGGCAATGTAGTCTCGGTAGATGTCGGAGAGGTCGGTTTTGGTCACGGCGATTGCTCCCGTCTCTACAAGGCCCTGCTGAAGGCTCATGCTCAAGCCGATGATGACATGAAGCAGCTTCATGCGCGGATGAGAAAGTGCTAGACAGCGTCACTTCCTCTATTCCCGCTTCGTCTAATGGTAGGACAGCGCCCTTTGAAGGCGTGAATCGTGGTTCGAGCCCATGAGCGGGAACCAGCAGCTCACCGGTCGGGGCAACCGGTCAGACCGGCGTGCCTCCCCTTTTCCAAACTGGCATGGATGGTCGGGCCGACCAAGCAACCCTATAACCACCAGATATGATGGAGGACGACATGGCCGACGACAAATCCAGGAGCAAGCAGGACCGCAAACCGGCCGCCGGCGAGGAGCCTTACGACGTAGCGGCGTTTGCGAAAAAATATGGCATACCGCCGAGCGAGGCCGCGACCATCATCAAGCGGTACGGGCCTTCGAGAAAGAAGCTCGACTCGCATATGGCGAGCCGCAACGCCTGATCCGCATCGGCGGCGCCTGCAGGATAGGTGTTGCGATTATATTAGCCTGAGCGCATATTTTGTCAGCCGGTGAACCAACCAAGCCGGTCAGGCTCGGCGCCAGCCCCCCTCGATCCCCTCGACGCCGAGCCGCTGGGGGATCGGCGGCCCTGGAGGCGAACCATGCCCATGTATCTCTCACGATTCAGCTATACGCCCGAGACTTGGGCGCGGCTGATCGAAAACCCCGAGGATAGACGCGAGGCAGCCCGCACCTACATCGAATCGGTGGGCGGAAAGCTGCACGGGTTCTGGTACGGCTTCGGAGAGCACGATGGCTGGAACCTGTGGGAGGCGCCCGACAACGTTTCGATGGCATCTGTCATGCTTGCATTGGTGCGGGAGGAGCGCTGAGCTCGTACGAGACCACCGTTCTCCTGAGCGTCGAAGAGACGATGCAAGCCCTTGGCAAGGCAAAGTCGGTCCGCTATCGCCCGCCGGGAAAGCCCTGACCAGTCGCCCATCAAGGCGCCGGAACGGTTTTGCGGACTTTTCTCTCCGGGCTAGCCCGGAGAGATCCGGGCTAGGCTCGCCGTCCGGCCGGCGCGGGCGCCCTCGCCCGTGCCACGCTCGCTTGTGTCGCGCTCGCCCGGGTCGCGCACGCCCGCGCCACGATCGCTTGCAGCGGTTCCGGCCGGTGCAGCAGAAATCCCTGGCCGAAGGCAATGCCCATATCCGCGAGGATGTCGAGCGCATCCTGCGCTTCGATCTTCTCCGCCACCACGGAGCAGCCGAGGCTCCTGGCGATGCCGGATATCGCCGAGACGATTTCGCGGTCGAAGCGGCTATCGGCAATATGCTCGATGAACGAACCGTCGATCTTGATCGTGTCGACGGGAAAGCGCCGGAGATATTCGAACGAGCTCATGCCCGCCCCGAAATCGTCGAGGCTGACGCGGCAGCGCCGCTCGCGCGCCTTGCCGACGAACTGCTCGGCAGCTGCGAAATTGGTGACCGCGGCGGTTTCGGTGATCTCGAAGCCGATGCCGGAATGCGGCGCCCCGGTCTCGGCGATGACGGCGTCGACGAAATCCCAAAGCTGCGGGTCGCTTAGCGTCTGCGCCGACAGGTTGAAGCCGAGCGTGAGCGCCCCTGACTTCAGCGCCGGACCATGAAGCGACAGCGCCGTCCTGATGATCCAGCGGTCGAGCCGCGAGGCGACGCCGAACCGCTCCGCCGCCGGGATGAACTCGCCCGGCGGGATCAGCCGCCCGTTGCGCCCGGCGAGCCGCGCCAGGACCTCGACATGGCGGCTTTCTTGCCAGGGTTTTCCGAGCTGGTGGATTTCCTGGCCGAACAGTTTCAGCCTTCCGTCCGCCATGGCGTCGACAGTGTCGGCCGCCAGCCGCGCCGCATTGAGCCCGCTGGAACCGGACGTCGTCTCGGGCGAGAACACCGCGAAGCGATTGCGCCCGGCAGCCTTGGCCGCATAGCAGGCGTCGTCGGCGCAGGCGAGCGCGTCGGCCACTGCGGTATTCGCATCGGCGACAAAGGCGATGCCGATGCTGGCCGCGAGCTTGCGCGACGTCGCCGTCAAGCCGAGGTCGGCATCGCGAACCGCCGCGAGAACGGCGCCGGCGAGACGCTCGGCTTGCGCTGCGTCGCAATCAGGCACCAGCAGCGCGAACTCGTCGCCGCCGAGGCGCGCGGCGTGCACCGACGGCGGCAGACAGCCCAGAATGCGCTCGGCGACGCTCTTCAGGGCAAGGTCGCCGGCGGCGTGGCCGGCGAAGTCGTTCAGTGCCTTGAAGTAGTCGAGATCCACGTAGAACACCGCGAGCCGGCGCGCCGTTGCGATGTGCTCGGCCAGCAGCCGGTCGAAAGCGGCGCGGTTCAGAAGGCCGGTCAGCGCGTCATGGCGGGCCGCATGGGCAAGCTCCTGCTCGCGTTGCTTCGCCTCGGTGATGTCGCGCACCGTGCCCAGGATCTGGCCTGACGACTGGGCGTCGGCGAACCGTATCAGCGATTCGAGATGTCGGATTTCGCCGTTCCGCTTGATGATGCGGTATTGCACGGCGACGACCTTTTGCGTTTGCAGCGGCGCCACATGGGCCCGCTCGGCGTCGGCCCGGTCGTCCGGATGCAGATAGCTGTGCCAGAGGTCTTGCGACACTTCGTCGGTGTCGGCGACAAGCCCGTAGATGTCCCGCGTCCGCTGGTCCCAGTAGCTTTTGCGTGCGGCGAGATCGTGGTGCCAGATGCCGGTGCCGCTGGCCGCCAATGCCAGGCGAAAGCGGACGTTGACCTGTTCAAGCTCTGCTTCCGCCTGCTTCTGCTTGGTGATGTCGGTCTGGACGCCCATCAGTCTGACCGGCCGGCCTTCGGCGTCGCGTTCGACCACTCCACCGCGATCGAGAACCCATACCCAGTGACCGGATTTGTGCTTCAGCCTGAGCTCGGTTTCGATCGAATCGGTCAGGCCGGCAATGTGGCGTTCGCCGCTGGCCACCGCCCGCTCGCGATCGTCGGGATGCGTCAGCTGCAACCAGAGATCGCTTGTCTCCGCAAGCTCACCCTCGCCATAGCCGAGCATCTGCGACCACATCGCCGAGTAGAAACAGTCGCCGCTCGCGAGATCCCAGTCCCAGACGCCAAGATGCGCGCGTTCGAGCGCCAGTTCCCAGAACTCCCCGTTGCGATTTTTCTTTTCGGCCATGCTCTGGACTTCGCCCGCCTCGTCGCCGCCATTGTGTGGCAAAAGCCAAGAAGAAACCGTTACTGCGCAGCGGCCGGGGTGGACGGCCAATTTCTATCACCCTGACACCCACGAGGCGGGAACTTTGCCGAAACGGCAGCCACAGCCGCGACGGCGCCAGCCTCACTTCTTCCCTTGCGGGTAGATCGCCTCACCGCGCTTCAGCATCTCGACGAAGGCGGCGATCTTCTTCTCGCGGCCAGCCTCGGTCTTCATGTTGTGGATGCGGAAGGCGAGCGCGAAGCGGTTCTGCGCGCTGAGCCCTGCCAGCATCGCCTTTGCCTCGGGCTCGGCGTCTATTGCGGCCTGCAGATCCGCGGGGATTTTCATGTCCTTGCCGCTTGCATAGGCGCGCGCCCAGCGCCCGTCGGCCTTCGCCGCCTCGACCTGTTTGAGCCCATGCTCGGTCATCCGGCCCGCCTGGATCAGCCGGGCGACGTTGTCGACGTTGATCTGGCTCCAGATGCTCTTCCTGCCGCGCGGTGTGTAGCGCTGCAAATAGCTCTTGTTGTCGAGCCCCTTGCGCACGGCATCGATCCAGCCCCAGCACAGCACGACGTCGATGGCCTCCTTGGGCGTGATCGAAGGCAGTCCCGAACCGACCTTGTGGATCTTGATCCAGATTTCTGTCTCGGTGCCGTGATGCTTGCCGAGCCAGGTGTAGAAGCTCTCGGCATCGCTGAATTCGCGCACCTTGGCGGGGTCGACCTCGACCGGCGCCATCAGCGGGTCCGCCTTTCTGTGGTCGTCATCGGTTCTCCTTTGTCGCTGCTTGGCTCCGATCGAATGGAGCAACAGTGGCCTTGTTGCAAGGCTGCCGCCCATGGCGGTCTTTCAAATCGTGATGTAATAACCTGCGGCCTTCCGGCTCGGCGCTGCGCGCCGATCCACCTTCTCCCACAAGGCCCACAAGGGGGGGAAGGAAAGGAGCCTCACTGCAGCTGCGGTTTCTTGAGAAAGCTGTTGCGGTCGGCCGACTTGACGCGCAGCCAGGTTTCGCGGCCATCGCGCACAACACGCAACGGGATCTCGGCGCCCGCCTGGTTCTGCCACAACTTGCGGTAGAAATCGGCGAGCCCGTCGACTTCGCCGTCGCGCACATCCGAGATGATGTCGCCCTGGCGCAGGCCGGCTTCGGCGGCCGGGCTGCCTTCGGCGACGCTCATCACCACGACCTCGCCATTGCTTTCGGCGGAGAAGGCGCCGAGCCATGGGCGCGGTGGCTTGGCAACCTGGCCGCGTGTCAGCAGATCGTCGAGGATGGGCGGCAGCAGGTCGATCGGCACCACCATGTTGATATCGGCGATCTCGCCGGCGCGGCTCATCTGCAGGCGCAGAGAACCGATGCCGAGCAGCCTGCCGTCCTGCCCGATGAGGGCCGCACCTCCCCATGACGGATGAGCCGGCGCGGTGAAGATCGCCTCGTCCAGCAGATATTCCCAATAGCCGGCGAATTCCTGCTTGGTGACGATGTACGCGCTTACCGCCTGGCCGATGCCGTCGGCGAGCACCACCGGGTCGCCGGCCATCGCCCTGGCCGCGTCGCCGAAAGCCACTGCGGGCAGGGAGAGCGGGGCCAGCGCCTGCACCAGGCCGAAGCCCGTTTCCTGGTCGTAGGCGAGCGCGTGCGCGGGAATGACGCGCCCGCTGTGGTCGGTCAGCCAGACTTCTTCCGCCTCGGTGATCAGATAGCCGATGGTGAGCACCAGGCCGTTGTCGCGAATGACCACGCCGCTGCCTTCCCGGCTGGTGCCTAGCGCATTCGCGGTGAAGGCATCATCCGGGATCGAAGCCCGTACCGTCACGATGGACCGCAAAATCGTATCGATGGTCATGCTCTCAATCCTGGCCATATTCACGACGACCGTTCAGAGGGCCGGCATCTTCTATAGCTATGGCGCATGTGACGAGGCGCAAGGGCCGGATGCAATCGCGCAGGCTTGCGCTGCCGACATCGACAATAGTTCAACACAAGTTGAACTTCCGTCAGCCCGCACTACCTGTATCTATGCAAGCTGATCCTCCCCAAGACCCTCTCCGCTCACATCAAAGGCCTCCGAAATGAACCAATACACACCGCCGAAAGTATGGATCTGGAACAAGGAAAATGGCGGCGCCTTCGCCAGCATCAACCGGCCGATCGCCGGCCCGACGCATGACAAGCAGTTGCCGGTCGGCAAGCATCCGCTGCAGCTTTACTCGCAGGCGACACCAAACGGCGTGAAGGTGACGATCATGCTGGAGGAACTGTTGGCGCGCGGCCACAAAGGCGCCGAATATGACGCCTGGCTGATCAGGATCAACGACGGCGACCAGTTCGGCAGCGGCTTCGTCGAGGTCAATCCCAACTCCAAGATCCCGGCGCTGATGGACCGCAGCGGGCCAAAGCCGATCCGCATCTTCGAATCCGGCTCGATCCTGCTGCATCTGGCCGAGAAATTCGGCGAGTTCCTGCCGATCGAGCAGCCGGCGCGCGCAGAAACCCTGTCGTGGCTGTTCTGGCAGATGGGCTCGGCGCCCTATCTCGGCGGCGGCTTCGGCCATTTCTACGCCTATGCACCGGAAAAATTCGAATATGCCATCGACCGCTTCGCCATGGAGGTGAAGCGCCAGATGGACGTGCTCGACCGGCGCCTGGCGGTAAGCGAATATCTCGGCGGCGACGCCTACACGATTGCCGACATCGCCGTGTGGCCCTGGTATGGCGGGCTGGCCAAGGGCCGCATGTACAACGACGCCGGCGCGTTCCTGTCGGTGCAGGAATACAAGCACGTGCAGCGCTGGGCCGACGCGATCGACGCGCGGCCGGCGGTGCAGCGCGGCCGCATGGTCAACCGCGCCTTCGGCGAGCCGGCGATGCAACTGCACGAGCGCCACGACGCCAGCGACTTCGACACCAGGACGCAGGACAAGCTGGCGGCGGAGTGAGCAGAGCGACGGAGCTGGAGCGGATGACGCGCTGCGCAGTATCGGGCATATGCACCCGGAGATATATACTGGTTGACTAAAGTAACGGAACGTCCAAGGCACATTCCCAGAACCGAACATGTCCGCTTTCAAGCGGTTTAGACCATACTGTCTATCTGATGAACATCATGGTCTAGGCATGTTTATATTTGTGGTGGCCGACCTGAATCTCGAAACCGCATGCAGTCTCGACGGTCCAGTACTCGCGGGTCGCGGTCACTGTGTGTCTTTCGTTCGGCACTATAGATCAGCCGGACGACGGACAAAAAATATCCAAGCTGCAGAACGATCAAGGTGAGGACCGTCCAGCCGAGCGCCTTCCAGATTGAACCCGTTGCCAAAAAAGTCGAGAGCGCCACGACGAATGCCGCGGCGGTCATCCCCACCAGGAACTGTGGAAAATTCATCGCTCTTCAAGGCCGCCCCGGAGCTTCTAACAGCCGCGACGACCACCCTTGCCCATTTACCCCGGACCAACGTTTTCACCCTTTTGTTGGTTGCGCAAGTGGCAAATGGAAGGGAAGTATTTAACGCAAGCTATGGTTGATATAAAATAAGAAGATGTCGGCGGGACAGTACCCCCTTTGTCCTGCCGGCCATTGGGGTGATGGCCGGTAGGCCAGAGGGGGCGCTGTCCCGCCGGCGTCAAAAACTACTACAGGCGCAACGCTCAGGCCGACATGGCCAGCGGCCTTGCGCTCTTGTTGGGGATCTGGATGTCGATCTCCAGCGTCGACATCGTCTCGCCGCGATCCATCGAGACCTGCAGATAATCCTGGTCGATCTGCACATGCCTGGCGATCACGGCCATGATCTCCTCGCGCAGCACCGAGACGAGATCGGGCTGGCTGCGGTTGCGGCGCTCATAGGCGAGCAGCACCTGCAGCCGCTCGCGCGCCACCGGCGCGCTGCCGCGCCGCTTGAAGAGGTCTAACAGGCTCATGCTGCCCTCCTTCCAAAAAGCCGATCGAGAAAGCCCTTGCGCTCGAACGGCACGACGACCGGCAGGTCCTCGCCCTCGAGCCGTTTGGCCGCCTCGATATAGGCACGGGCGGCGGAATTGGTCGGATCGCTGAGTGTCACCGGCGACCCGAGGTTGGAGGCCTTGAGCACGTCCTGGCTCTCGGGAATGATGCCCAGCAGCGGCGTCGACAGGATCTCGAGCACGTCGTCGATCGAGAGCATTTCGCCGCGCGCCGCGCGCGCCGCATCATAGCGCGTCACCAGCACATGCTTGGCGATCTGCTCGCCCCGCTCGGCCTTGACGGTCCTGGCGTCGAGCAGGCCGATGATGCGATCGGAATCGCGCACCGAGCTGACTTCCGGGTTGGTGACGATGACCGCCTCGTCGGCAAAGCGCATGGCAAGCTGCGCGCCGCGCTCGATGCCGGCCGGGCTGTCGCAGAAGACGTAGTCGAACACCGAGCTCAGCTTTTCGATCACCTCGCCGACGCCCTCCTCGGTCAGCGCATCCTTGTCGCGCGTCTGCGAGGCCGGCAGCAGGAACAGTGTCTCGACCCGCTTGTCGCGGATCAGCGCCTGCGACAGCTTGGCCGTTCCCTGGATGACGTTGACCAGGTCGAACACCACCCGCCGCTCGGCGCCCATGATCAGGTCGAGATTCCTCAAACCCACGTCGAAGTCGACCAGCGCCACCCTCTTGCCGGTTCTCGCGACGGCGGCGCCAAGGGCGGCCGTCGAGGTCGTCTTGCCGACGCCCCCCTTGCCCGAGGTGACCACCACAACTTTGCCCATCTATGCCTCCTTATTGTTGTTTGTATTGTTAAGCGTTTGATTTATGCGATTCGCTTAAGTCTTTGTTTTAATTCTAAAACTGCTGCATACTTTCGGGCGACTGCATTAGCTGAACGGCGCGATGCGCAGCGTGTCTTTTTCCAGAAACGCCTGCACCGCTTTTCCACGCAAGGCCGGCTCCATCTCCTCGGCGGTGCAATACCAGCCGTCGACCGACAGCAGTTCGGCCTCGTTTTTGCGGCAGAAGATGCGCGCCGCCGAATGGCCGAGCACACCGGCCGACGCCCGCCCGCGCAACGTGCCGTAGACGTGGATCGAGCCGGCAGCGACGATCTCGGAACCGGAGGCGACCGAGCCCAGCACGATGACATCGCCATGCGCGTGGAAGATCGACTGGCCCGAGCGGATCGGCGTCTTGACCATCAGCGTGGCCGGCGCGTCCGGCAGCCTGTCTTCTGGTTGCCTGTCTTCTGACTGCTTGCCCGGTTCCGCCCTGCCTTCTTCCGCCCTGCCCGCCTCTTCCGGCCCGCCGGCAGCCTTTTGGTCGGCCTGCATGAGCAGCCCGGCTGTGGCCTCTTTGGCGCCGATCAGCAAAGGCGGCAGACTGGGCTCAAGCACCGTGTTGCCTTCGAGCTCGATGGCATAGATGCGGATGCCGCGCAGGCCAAGCTCGGCAACCAGCGCTTCGATCTGGCTGACCGCGGGCTTCAACGTGTTGAGGTTGAGCACCACCGGGCGGCCGGCAAAATAGCCGGGAGAATTGCCGATCCAGCGGTCGAGGCTTTCCAGCCACTCCGAAAGCGGCGTCTCCGGGGTGAGCGTGAAGGCGACGAAGGAGCGGGCGCGAAAGCGAATGGATTTGGTCTCGACGGGGGCGGCGAAGGTCACGGACAGCGATTCCTTACTGATAGGTAAACGCTAGCCAGCCATGGTTAACGAAAGGTTAACGGAGGGCTGTTTGCGGCGTCCGGAAAGCTGTTACTGACAGGCTCGGCGTGTCAGCAGCCGCAGACAACGCTGGAAATCGCCGGCCCCTCCTCGACACTTGCTGGCTAGGTGCCCTTCGCTGCGTCCTCGATCAGTTCCGCCAGCAAGCTAGAGAACCGCTCGTCAGCCCTATCCCCGATGTTTCCCACTTCTCTTGCCACCATCCCCGGCGAAGAGACCGACACTTGTCCACTCAGCTGAACGTTGACCGTGAACGTTCTTCCGACCACCTCCTTTTCCGTTCCCCGCTTCCTGTAGATTCTGAACCGAATAGATGGTGTTGATGCTTTGGCTTGGCGGCGTGGCGCGGTGTCCATCTCGACGGCCACCTCGCCTGCTACGTCAGCCCTGGCCGTTTCCAGCGACGCAACCACGACGTCGTTTAGCCAGGCCCTTGCTTGCGCGCCGAAGTCCACCCCCTCGGCCTTCTCATTGCCGACCTTCTCCTCTTGCTCACGGCGAGCTTCCTTGCCGCGGTCAAGGGCATCTTTGAACTTGGACATGGTGGTTTGCCTCCAATTGTGGGCGCATGAGACCAGCTGTCACATCGCCATGCTCCTCCTAATGGGTAGAACGCGCGCGAGCGGTGTGCGTTGCGTAGGCGGAGCCCGCGGTTCGCCGTGCTGCGCGCGGCGGTATCCTTCTGCCGCGGTCGATCGCCGGGATGGCGGCGGTGATCGTGGCGCTGTGGGCTGGGGTAGCGTGTCAGCAGCCGGCCGGAGAGCGCTGGAAATTACCTGCCCTTTCCCGCAAGATGCCTGAACATCCCTGGGCTCGACATGTGCAACCTCTACAACATCACCACCAGCCAGGAGGCGATCCGCCAGTGGACCCGCGCCTTGCGCGACAGTCTCGGCAATCTCGAGCCCTCCATCGACATCTACCCCAACCAGCCCGGCCCGGTAGTGCGCAACGCGCCGGACGGTGAGCGGGAACTGGCCAACCTGCTGTGGGGCATGCCGACGCCGGTCGAGCGCGTGAAGGGCAAGGCCGACTACGGCACCACCAACATCCGCAACCCGCAATACGGCCACTGGCAGCAATATCTCGGCGTCGAGAACCGCTGCGTGGTGCCGCTGACCAGTTTTGCCGAACCGAGCCCAACGCCGGGCGACAAGGACCCGGATACCGGTATCCAGAAAAACTACTGGTTCGCGCTGAACGAGGCGCGGCCGCTGTTCTTCTTCGCCGGCCTGTGGACGCCCTGGCAAGGCGTGCGCAAGGTCAAGGATGGCCCCGGCGAGTTCGAGCTCTACGGTTTTCTGACCACCAGGCCCAACGCCCTGATCGCGCCGATCCACGAGAAGGCGATGCCCGTGATCCTGACCACGCAGGAGGAAACCGAGACCTGGCTGACCGCACCGTGGTCGCAGGCCAGGCACCTGCAGCGCACGGCACCCGACGACGCGCTGGTGATCGTCGACAAGCCGGCGACACAGATAAAATTTCCGCCGCAGGCCCCACAGGCGCCGGTACAGGGTTCGCTGTTCTAAAGCTTGAATTTTTGCAGCACCCAGATGTAGCCCTTCGGCGGATGGTCCTGGTCGACGAACTGGGTCTTCACCGTCGTGTCCGTTCGGTTGCACCGCTTGCATCTGAATCGGATGGTCTCCAGCGGCTTGTTCCAGCCCACCACCTTGGCCACGTCGTTGGCCCGAAAACGCCCGACATGGTAGCAGTGGCCGCACTCGACGATCAGCAGCATGTTGGCCTTCGCGGCACGTCCAACGCTGTCCATCGGCCCGGCCATGGCCTCATTTCCGAGTCAAATAGCCCTCGGGAAGCGGAAGCAGGCCAAGATCCGGCATCTGGAAATCGGGCTCCTTCTCCGCTACGCTGGCCATCACCTCATGCAATTTTTCGACAAGCCCGCAAAGCTGCCAAAACAGCTCGCCATGCGCCTTCAGATGCAGTTGCGACGAAAGCACCGTCCTGCGCAGGCTGAGAGCGTCGCTGATGATCGCCTCGGCATGCCTCGCCGACAGCCTGTCAAACCGGCTTTTTCGTCTGCCCATCGCGGCTCTCCCCAGTTTGTGAGCAACCGCCCCACCACTGACAAATAGGAAGGCATTCCTCGCCAAGTCAATTCACACTTGACATTTTTGTTCCCGTTTTGTTCAATTTAAACAGAAACTGTCGGAGGCATCGTCATGGACCACATCGTGACGCTGGACAGACGCCAGGAGGCCGCCCTTCAGGCGATCGCCCAAAAGTTCATCGCCCAGCACAAGGGCGACGCGGTGAAGGCGCTCAGGGAGATGATCGTGCTCAATGGGCACCTGCAGGAGCGGCTTGACGCCGTGGAGGGACGGCGCCGGGCGACGCGGTAAGCGCCTAGAGATGACGGTAGCAGGACGCGTGTTCAATCGTGCCGTTCGAAGGTCGGCTTAGCGCCTATCTTGGTCATTCGAAGCAATTTCGCTGTTACTCGAAAGCGGACATCGGCAGCGCGAAGCTATTGGTCCTGGTTGCGCCATGTTCAGACATTCGCGGTGCTTCTCCAGAGCGGACGTTAGCTCATCGGTAGGAGTCGACCTGCGGACCATGCCTGATGGTAGATGTAGGGAACGACGTGACCCCCATGCGATGAAGCGGCGGTAGGCCGCCGCTCCGAATTTGAGCGGCCCGTCCGGCAACGCTATAATTGACCGGCAGGGGACGTTATCGATGACGCAAATCAGAGCCATGACTGAGCAGGACGTGCCGTCGGTATCGCTGCTCATTGGAGAGTCTTGGCGCAGGACGTACTCGCCAATCATGGGTGCCGAGACCGCGGCCCTGATTTCGGATGAAGATCACACGCTGCAGCGGATTGCGGCGGAACTGACAGACACCAACAAAATGTCGTTCGTGGCAGAACGGCCAGACGGCTCGATTGCCGGCTACGCGATGGCTAAGATGAATGAAGCCGGCGACGTCATGCTTGACCGGCTCCACATCGATCAAAGCGAGTACGGCACCGGGCTAGCCGCTAATATATTGCACGCTGTCTTTGCCGCCCATTCCGGCATCCTGAGCATCGCACTCGAAGTGCTCGAGGGAAACGACCGGGCAATGGCCTTTTACCGCAAACATGGTTCGAAGTGGCCGCGTTGCACGGTGCAGAAGGCCATGCATCGTTGATTATGCGCAAACTGCTATCGCGCGCCTAGTCGGAACTCGCGCATCGAACAGTACATCACGTCTTCCGTCCCCAGCGCACCGGCGGCCTCCCCGTTCGCAATCCAAATAGACGTCTTTCAGCTGTTTGATTGGCATGTCAGCGTGAGCGAGCGCGAGGGACTTAACAACTGACATGATCATTTTGAGATCCTCCCCAGTTCCCGTCGGTCAACATTCAGTCCTTGGGGTCGCAGGTGTAGTGCCGTTCGAAGGTCCCGTCCGCGCGCCGCTGCTTGTCGAAGCCGCGATGTAAGGCTCGATCGCGCGCTCGTGGACCAGCCAAAGGGGATCTCGGCCGAGGCGTAGCTACTGCCGACGGCCAACCGTTTCGGGATCGAGGCCGAAGCGATCCTGGTGCGCTCGATCGTCGTGCCGGCCGCGCCTGCCTCCGCATGACGGATGGCGCGGCTTCGCAAAGCGCACATGATTTCGTCACGTGAGATGCCGATGTCGGCAAGAACGTCATCGGGTAAACGGCTCAACTGGTCCCTTGCCGACAAGAGAGCTTTTCCCTCGGCGCGGAGGCGTAACCACCTGCGAAATGGACCAATGGCGGCAGCATGAATTATAACCATGATCAGATCGTACCTTCATTGATCTGAATTGACCGGTACGGAACGGCGCGAACGGCACTCCGGGCGAGAGCGTCAGCCGTCCGCGAGGCAAGTTAGGCGTAGTGGTCGATGGATTGGTTTTGCCGCCGCGTGCCCATACGGCGGGCGGTGGCTGGCCCCGGGCCACGCATGTAATAAAGCTCCGGGCGGTAGCGCGGCGCGACGAATTTGCGAAACCCCGCAGCAAGTTTTGTGACGGGAGCCAAGAATTTCATGACTGTTCCCTTTCCTTTCGCCGGCTTGCGCACGAGCCGGCGGGCCTGACGTTGCAACAAGGATATGACAGTCGAACCAGGCTCGGCTGTGGGAATTCCCACACCGGGGAAAACATAAAATCCGCTCCCAGTTTTGCTTTCCGGAAAGCGGGACCTGCGGCCATCAAATTTCCTTGGATAGGGAGTAAGATGAAGTACACCTGATTGAACAAGAGGCTGTTGTGACAGGCTCTCCGGCCTTCATCTCAAGACTTTGCGATGCCGACCTCGCCGCGCTGACCAAACGGTGGCACGAGCGCAGCTATCGACACAACGAGCTGATCATTTCCCACGGCGACACTGGTCGCGANGCTGACCAAACGGTGGCACGAGCGCAGCTATCGACACAACGAGCTGATCATTTCCCACGGCGACACTGGTCGCGATGTCTTCTTCCTGCTGGAAGGACGGGCTCGCGTGACACTGGTTTCAGCGGACGGCAGGGAGATAGCGTATCGCGATGTCGA
>NZ_AYWU01000051.1:0-18694 GCF_000502375.1 Mesorhizobium sp. L48C026A00
AAGGCATGTCCTTTGAATTCCTTGGCGGAGTCGGTCACAAGCATCCGCGGTCGACCGAACATCGGCCACCCGTGCTCGATGTCGAGCGTGGCCAACCATGCCTCCTTTGGACACATGGCCTGCGCGAGGCAGAGCGCGACCGACAGCGCCGATGGCTTCTCAAGGGTGAGGCAGAAGCCGAGAATGCAGCGCGTCGCCACGTCGCTAACGATCGTAAGATATGCGCGGCCGATGAAGGTTCCACCACCGTCGACGACCTCAACGAAGTTGATGTCGGTGGGCGTGTGATCGATCTGGCAGACATCCAGCGGGTGCGTGGCATGGATGTAACCCGGCCGCGCCTTGAGCCGTTGAAGATGCTTCGGGTTCGCTGATCTTTTCCTCGCGATCTCCTCGGGGCTGAACAGCGAGGGTATGCGACGCGCGACGGTGAGATAGGATGGAGTGGCCAGGCCGGCCTCCTCGCAGCGAGCCCGGACCTCGGCCACGACGGGAGCGAGCGGCGGAGCCTCCAGCACGAGCCACTGCGTCTTCACGATGATCTCCTCGATACCCTGGTCAAGGCGCTTTTTCCGAGTCCCGTCCCCGTCGCGCAGCAGCGACGCCACGGTCCGGCCGATGCGGCANGGCCTCCTCGCAGCGAGCCCGGACCTCGGCCACGACGGGAGCGAGCGGCGGAGCCTCCAGCACGAGCCACTGCTCTCGCAGCGTCTTCACGATGATCTCCTCGATACCCTGGTCAAGGCGCTTTTTCCGAGTCCCGTCCCCGTCGCGCAGCAGCGACGTCACGGTCCGGTCGATGCGGTAGCGCGCCAGCAGATTGTAGATCTGGCGGGTCGACAGGCGCAGCTCCGCGGCGGCCCGCTCGATTGGCGCCTGACGGGGCCCCGCACCATCGAGGATCTTATCCAGCTCGCGGGCTACACGACGTGCCGCGGACNCCGGTCGATGCGGTAGCGCGCCAGCAGATTGTAGATCTGGCGGGTCGACAGGCGCAGCTCCGCGGCGGCCCGCCCGATTGGCGCCTGACGGGGCCCCGCACCATCGAGGATCTTATCCAGCTCGCGGGCTACACGACGTGCCGCGGACCATGCTTCATCGGAGAGAGATGGGGAAGGAGTTGCTTTTCGGTTGTGTAATCGGTTCGGCAAATGAGCGACCAATGAAATCGTTAGCGGAAAATCGGGGCTGTCGTAGCGCCAAAACCTAAACAACACCTGACTTTTCCCTGTTTGAAATCGGGAAGTAAAAGCGACACCGGTAAACCAGCGAGCCATCTCCAAATATGTGAATTGTGGATTGCTCCTCGACGGGAGCTGAGGGGCGGCTCCGCAAGCCTTACGACGCTCTTTGCGANGAAGGAGTTGCTTTTCGGTTGTGTAATCGGTTCGGCAAATGAGCGACCAATGAAATCGTTAGCGGAAAATCGCGCCGGCTATAACGCCCAAACCTAAACAGGATATGACGTTTTGGCGTTTGAAATCGGGAAGTAAAAGCGACAATGCCGCTTCAACACCCGACCGTCCCGCGCGATCGGCCCGGGCCAGGCCGGGTGGAAAGTCCGACCGTGCCCTTGGCGCCCACCCGTGAACCGATCCACCTTTTTGTCGCGGCGCCGTGAGGGTACCTGTGCCGGAGACAGCAGAGCCGATCGTCTGGTCGTGCCGAGACATTCCTGGCGCCATCGTGCGGGTCACACCCGACCTGTTTGAACCCGAGGTTCGCACGAAGATCCGCGACGAGGTTTTCGCCACCATGGCACTGTGCCGCAGCATCGATTTGAGCTGCGGACCGCGTACCCACGCGCCTATCACGACTATGTGCGCGTCATCGCCGAGGACCGTGGAGAATATGTGGCGTGGCGGGCCGCGGCCGGCATCATTCTGCGCAAGCTTGGGCGCGCGCATGAGGCAACGGGGTCAGGCCCGCAATGGCCGCTCGAAAACGTGATGCTTATCGACTGACGGAGCCAGTGCGCGATGAACATACCTGACGGTGAAATCCCACGAACGAGCCCATGGGAGAGATCGCCGGCCCGCTGGTCGCGGCGGAAGACGCTGTGACGCGTCTCGACGAGCGTCTCGCCCGCTCGCCGGTGCGCGACGGGTTTGTCGAACGCTTTCACTTCCACGATGCGGCCGCCACGCTTTGGCTCGAAGGGGAACTTGTCCATGTCGAGGACCTCGTTCTGCACGATGCGCATATGGATATCCGCGCGCCCACCCACGAACTCACCCGCGCGCACGCGGTGCTGCGCACCCGCCGACAGATTCTTGGCAACGCCCCCGACTGGGGCCCTAGCCCGCGAGGGTTTTTTAGCCCTCACCGGGCGCGGCCGCCGAGCGGCGCCCGTGAAAAACAGCCGGGAAGGGGAGGGAGCTCTGGCGCCGGAGCTAGATCCCGACGAAGCAATCGAGGCGGAGGAGCCGGATTCGCTGGCCGAGGAGTTCGCGGCCATCGACGCGGTGCTGGCGCGGTCAAGCGCGGTCCTCGAAGGCGTCGCGGTCGAACGTCCTTCCCAGCCGCAAGCGGCACCGGAGCGGGATCCGCTGGTCTATGATCTGGATTGGGACGAGCCTGCCCGCCTCGACGAGTGGCGCGCCATGCTTGGTCGCATGGCGGATCTTCCGCCGGTGCTGGCGGCCGCGATGCTCTCCGACGCCTGGGAAGACATCAGTCCGCTCCAGCATCAGCCGTGGCTCGGCACCCTTCTGGTCGCGGCCATGCTGCGGCAGCGCCGCAAGACCACGGCCCACCTGCTGGCGCTCAACAGCGGCCTGCGGGTTATCGGCCGTGAGCGCCGGCGTCACCGTGACCGGACCATACGCCTGCTGGCATTCATCGACGCCTTTACGGAAGCCGCCGCGCTCGGCCTAAAGGAACATGACCGGCTGGCGCTGGCGCGGGAACAGATGCTGCGCCGCACCAGGAACCGGCGCGGCAACTCGAAGCTGCCGCAGCTGATCGACTATGTCCTGTCGCGGCCTTTGGTGTCGAGCGCGATGATCGAGAAGGAACTGAAGGTTACGGCCAGGGGCGCGCTCAATCTGGTCGGCGAGCTCAATCTGCGGGAGGTGACGGGTAGGGGACGATATCGAGCATGGGGGATTGTGTGAATTCGCGCGCACTCTCAGGCCGTCACGGCAGCGGGTCGATCCCGATGGCACCGTCGATCGTGATGGCAAGCACCGAATTTACGAGCAGGTCCTGCGGACGCTCGCCACCCGTCTCTAGGAGGTGCGCGATGACCAGGTCCATCAGACGTTGCGCCTCTGCACGTGCGACCGAGGGCAGAATGATCAGGCCAGGGTGAAGGTCGACGGCGCTGGCGAGCTTTCGGAAGTCATCGGCGTTTTCGGTCACGATGATCCTGTCCTCCTCGATGGCGCGGGCGAAGACGACGTGATCGGGATCGCGCAGCCGGCCACGGTCCCTCGGATGGACCGCGTCGTGCAGGCCTTTCTGATTGAGATGTTGGCTCAGCGTCGGCGAAATGCACTCGTCGATGAAGAATTTCACACCGCCGATCTCCGGCGGCGCACAGGACGGCCAACCTGCGGGTGGGTCTGCGCATAGAGTGCGGCAGCCTCGAAGGCGCGCCGCGGAATGTCGGGATAGTCCTCCATCAGCGTCTCGATCGTGTCGCCGGAAATGAGCCGACCATGGATAGCGCTGACGGTCAGCCGTGTGCCCTTGATCACGGGGCGCCCACCTTGGACACCTTCGGCAATCTCGATGAACGCTTCCCGGTCGGCTGCGTAGCGCTCGGCGCGCTCGACCGCGTCCCGAGCCAAGGATCCGACATGCAGGACGACGGCGGGCGCCACTTCGATCTCCGCCGTCTTGAGCGCCGCCGGCGACAGAGCCGCCAGTTTGCGCGCGACGAGCTTCTTGTCGCTGACAGTCATGCGTCGGCCGAGCGATTTCGCGGCCGCGGCAAGAGCAACGGCATGCAGCGGCAGGAGCCGGCGATCGCCAACCGTGCCGCGAGGCGCGTTGAACACCTTCTGCTCAAGCGCCTTCTCGATGACCGTCTTCGAGGTGGCGGCCAGGGCGGCGACTTCATTGGGGCTCAAAAGGGCAGCGCTCATAATTCTCTCCTTGTCAGGAATGAATTATCGCGCTTCAAAGCGGAAAATTCAAGCAGGAAATCCGTTCCAGGCCCGAGTTAAACCAAGGGGCCGCCCACGGAACCCAGATCGCCGACGTCGTTCAGTCCAGCCGATTGCAACAGCGGCTTGGTGTATCAATCGTTCAGCCGGTGTACCGTCCCAAACTTTGGCAGACCGTTTACCTCAGGCATGATCGTCGCTCGCGGTATTGCTTTCGCCAGCGCCAAGGTCGCACGTCATATGTTCTTCCGAAAATCAAGTGTCCGCGCTCAGTACATATGAGACGGCTGGGTCATCCGGTCGGCAGATTTTGAGATACTCGCTTGGAGTGAGGCCGTCGAGTGCTCCGTGTGGCCTGTGATGGTTGTACAACACGACGACAGTACACCCACGGGACGGAGGTTCGCGAGCTTTTATATCCGTGGCATCCTTGGTGCGGTCAGCTCGTGCATGTCCATGAGGCGCTGGCCAAAGGTACGGATATTTTCCGCTGCAGCCTTTCTGGTGCTTCTTCTGATCGGCTTCTTGAAGTCCCAGCATGGATGTTCGACCGCTCCGTGAGCGGATATTGGCGCAGCCTGCCGGTTCCGCACGTCGATCTCGCGAGCCTGCATGCTTTGGCAAAGTTACTGGAAGACGCCGACGCCTCATCGCAATCTGCGGTAATGGGCGCAGCATTGGTCTCTCACGAAACGAGTCGGAGAGATGTCCATGCCTCGCCAGTCCATGACATACCAGTTCGATCTGTTTTCGGCTCCGCAGAGGGGGATGACCGCAGGCATGCCGCAATGGCCGGAGTTGCCGGAGGAAACCCGCCAGGCGCTGACGGTTCTCATCGTGCGGCTGTTCGTCGATCACGCAAACTGCGGGCGCGCCTCCCAGCAGAAGGAGGCCGGTCATGATGCATGAGAAGATCGGGCCGCACCATCTGCAGCGGAAGGCTATTCTCTATGTTCGGCAGTCCTCGGCTCACCAGGTTCTGCACAATCGCGAAAGCAGTACCCTTCAATACGCCATGCGCGATCGCCTGACAGCACTTGGTTGGTCGCGCATTGAGACGGTGGATGACGATCTTGGTCGTTCGGCCGCCGGTGGTGTAACCCGCGCTGGTTTTGACCGCATGGTCGCCGAGGTCTGCCTTGGCAAGGTGGGGGCGGTAGCGGCACGCGAGGTATCGCGTTTTGCCCGCAACAGCCGCGATTGGCAGCAGCTCATCGAGATGTGCCGCGTCGTTGATACCGTTCTGATCGACCAGGAAGCGGTCTACGCACCACGGCAGGGCAATGACCGGCTGCTCTTGGGTTTGAAGGGCAGCCTCAACGAGTATGAGCTCGATCTCTTACGTCAGCGTTCCCTTTCCGCCCGCTACGAGAAGGCACGCCGCGGAGAGCTTGTCGTCACGGTCCCGGTCGGCTTTTTGAAGGTCGGTGACAGGATCGAGAAAGATCCCGACCGGCGCATCCAGGACGCCATTGCGTTGGTCTTCAACAAAGTCGCCGAACTTGGCAGTGCACGGCAGGCGCTCCTATGGTACCTCGAACACGGGTTGGATTTGCCGGTCAGGCGCGCGGACGTGATGTCATCTGGCGCAGACCCAACTATGCAACCATACACCGGATGATTGCGAACCCGATCTACGGCGGCGCTTATGCTTATGGTAAGAGTCGCTCCGTACCGGGATACGGTGGCCGATCTGGAATTCGCCGCAAGGCGCGTGATGAATGGTTGGCGCTGATCCCGGATGCACACGAAGGTTACGTCAGTTGGGAACGGGCGGAGGAGATCCGCAAGATGGTCAGCGACAATGTACCGGCCAGTCGCCATCATGGAGCGCCGAAGCATGGCGACGCTCTGCTTGCCGGCCTTTTCCGCTGCAAAAGGTGCGGCCGGAAGCTGACGGTTCGTTACACAGGAGCCAACCATAACATCCCGCGCTATTCCTGTTGGCGAGGGTTGCTCGACAACGGCGAACCACGTTGCATCGCCTTCGGCGGTCTGCGGGTCGATGATGCGATCGAGGAGGCGCTGCTCGGGGTGGTCGAACCAGGAGCCATTGCCGCCGCCATCGAGGCGGAACGCCGTATGGCCAACCAACGCGACCAGGTTCAGGATGCCCTGCTGTGCGACCTCGAGGCAGCGCGCTATGCCGCCGACCGGGCATTCCGGCAATACGACGCGGCTGATCCGGAGAACAGGCTGGTGACGTCGCAGCTCGAAGCACGCTGGAACAAGGCGCTCGCTCGCGCCGGCGAGATCTAAGCCAAGATTGCCAAACATCGGACGGTTGCGCCGCAGCCGATCCCCATGTCCGCATCCCAGGTAGCCGCACTTGCGGGGAACCTCCGCGCCGTCTGGACGGCGCCGACAACCGATGCAAGGCTGAAGAAGCGCATCGTGCGAACGCTCATCAATGAAGTGGTTGCCGATCTCGATGATGGAACCTCCGAGATCGTCCTCGTCATCCATTGGGTTGGTGGTGTCCACACCGAGCTGCGCCTGCCGAAGCGGCGCCGCGGGCAAAGAAACGCGACGCCTGACGATATTGTCGACGCCGTACGACAGCTCGTCCTTATCGCCAATGACGATGTGATTGCCGGTGTCCTCAATCGCAACGGACTGACGACCGGCAATGGCAATCGGTGGACACGGGAGCGGGTCACCGCACTGAGGTCATATCGCAAGATTCCGGTCTTCCGTCCCCAGGTCGACGGGGTCGAGCCGTGGCTTAATCTGGGCGGTGCGGCGAAGTTGCTCGGGATAGCGCCAAAAACGCTGCGTCTGGCGGCCGAGGCCGGCCAGATCGAGGGGGCTCATCCGCTACCCGACGGCCCATGGATCTTCAGCCGTTCAAAACTCGCCACCCCACAAGCACATCAGATCCTCGATCGCGCCCGGCAGAACCCTCGACACCTCACAGGATCGCATCGAGATCAGGAAAACTTATTCCATTCAACAACATAGAAAGATGGGCGTTATGAAACAGGATTGTAGAGATGCTGGAAAGCATCGACATGCTGGGCGATCTTGTCGATCTGGGTTGGCAGATCGACGGTAGCGTAGAATTCGTAGCGCCAGGCGCCGTTGCACCGTTCGACGGCTCCGTTGAGTTTTGGCCACCGTGGCGGCAGGACATGGAGGGGGATTTCGTTGTCCTGGCACGCGGTCTCGAATTCGGCCATGAACTCGGAGCCACCGTCGATCTGGATGGCCTTGATCGGCCACGGCATTTCGGCGGTGACCTTGGCGAGGAAGTCGGCGGCGTTTGCGGCGGCGGCTTGCGAATAGGGCTTTGCCACGGTCCACTTGGCGAAGACGTCATAGGCATCGAAGTGCTTGACGGTTCGACCCGGCGCGATGGTCAAGGTCAGCGTGTCGATCTGGATGACATCGCCGGGCTTTTCGAAGCAAACGTCCTTCGGCTTGCGGATGGCGTGTGGCCTGGTCTTTGGGGGCGATTTGCGGCCGGCCTTGCGGATGAGTTCGGGCACCGGCTCTGTCGCAAACCTGGAAATGGGGTTGTGAACGGCCCATTTCGGCCTGTCCGTCAGGCAGCGAGGATATCGAATTGCTCAGCGATCGACAGACTGGGATTGTAGGCATACCTCGCCTGTCGCTTGCGCATCATGTGGATCATCTCGATGCCGGAGAGGATAACCNGACTGGGATTGTAGGCATACCTCGCCTGTCGCTTGCGCATCATGTGGATCATCTCGATGCCGGAGAGGATAACCTCCGGCGTGCGTGCATCCTCAAGCAGCCGCTGATAGGGCGTGGCGGGACGATGATACCGCTTGACCAATTGGCTACGTGACGATGCTTTTCTTTCAACTTAAATGATGGCTGAAAGAAATTGATGAACAACCGCATCGAGGAATAAAGCTTGGCTAGCTCCCGTGTGGCTTGCAGTCCCTCGAAGCGTCGATATCCAACGATCTTACGCACGACCGCGCCATTCTTCTGCTCGACAAATGCCTGGTCATTCTTCCGGTAGGGGCGGCAACGGGTGAGTTCGATATTATCACCCAAGCAATACCCCTGAACGCTCTCGTTCATGAAGACGCTGTCCTTGTCGGTGTCGAAGCCCAGCAGCGGGAACGGCAGCAACTTGCGCAGTTCGGCCAACGCAGTGATCAGGACCGTTTGCTCGCGAACCAGCAGCGGCGCGCATTCCGTCCAGCCCGTGGCGATATCGGTCAACACCAGGGTTTGCGAGAAGGCGCCCTTCGCGTATGGGCCGGAATGAGAAACAAGACTCGCCTCGACAGTGCGGGGTCATCCCAATCCGAGAAAGTCCGAACTGGAACACTACGCCGGATCGTCGTTGATCCTTTCCGCCGCCGCGGCCCGCTGGCACTCGCCTTTAATGTCCTTGAGAACGCGATCAATCGTCGCTGGGCTCATCGTCAACAATTGCCGGCGGGTCTCGCTATCCATAGCGCCGTGTCCGTGGCGTTCCATCGCTTCGATCAGGCTTGGCAAGAGCGGGTGTAGTCGCTTCCCGCAGATTCGATCCGATGCCTCCCAAACGAATCGGCGCTTGCTCTCTGGTTCCGTGGACGCGTTCAGCAAAACGGCGGGCGGATGCGTAAGACAATGATTGTGGCGCTCGCCCGCAAGCTGCTAGTCGCTCTCTGGAAGTATGTAACCGCCGGCATCGTGATCGAAGGCGCCCTAATCCCGTAATCCGCCAGGACCCGATCGGTCCTGGCCGATCCAGGTGGATGAACCGATACCTGGCATGGCCTGAATGCCCGTTTTGTAGAATGGTTTCATCCTCCTGAGCCCTTGCCCGCCGCAAGCGGGATATTGGTGCAGCCGTACTGAACGGCGACCGCATGTGAGGTTGATCGTGCTCGGAGACCGGCCGGTCATGCAAATCGGGCTCAGACCTTGGATGCCGAAACAGTCCTGGAGTTCTGCTCATGCGTTGCTGAATTTAATCCTTGACCCCAAGAAGCCCATGTGAGGCCAGGTACCAGCGCACGCACAGCAGGATCACCGACTGGTCGAAATGGCGGCCCTTGAACATCACGTGCTCCTCCACAGCTGAGGCGTGTTTCTTGCCATGCTCCGCTTACCGANAGCAGGATCACCGACTGGTCGAAATGGCGGCCCTTGAACATCACGTGCTCCTCCACAGCTGAGGCGTGTTTCTTGCCATGCTCCGCTTACCAAAAGGTTTGCGACAGAGCCCCCTCGGCCCAGGTGATGGCAACACGTGACTAGTTTGCGCGGCAATCGAGGTGAGCTTTGCCGGGCCAAAACTGGCGCGTTCCAGCTGGTGCGAGTCCGGCCCGGGTAAGGGATAGCGCTCGCTCGGTAGCGACTGTTGCGGCGTGGGAGGTGACGACCACGGCAAAGCGTACATAGCAATCGTGTGGGTGGGGAAATGAGCCAGGATTGTGGTAAGATTGCAGGGGCCGAGATGTTCTCATCCGTCGAAGGCGACATGTGCGGAGCCGATAAGCGAGGAGCCGTCGCCCTGCCGGGGTCTAGGGCCATCAAGCATGAAAGGAACACGTCGGAACCTGGGATATCGCTTGCCCGGCCGGGCGGCGATAGCCTTGTGGGGGCAGGCGAGGAGCCGTAGCCGATGATGAACGCACAGGAGAAGTCTGGCGTGAATGGGGCCATGATTGTCAAGCTTTGCTCCCGAGTCATTTCGTCAACCATCTTGCCTGACCGATTGGCGACCATCTCCTCATCCCGACCTTATATTACCGTCGCCTGTCGCCGCCAGCGCGCAGTGACTTGTCAAGGATGGAGGCCCGCAGACCCCATCGCGCGGCGACTTGTCCTTGACGGTCACGAGCACGGCGGCAGGTTTGCCGTGGTCGGGGAGCCCTTTCCTTGGGCGGAAGCCGACGACAGTGTTCGAGGGGAACTCGCCATGAGCCGGGTGCGCAGAGATCGTCCGACGCTCTTGTATTTGCTGGATCCCAGCCGGCTCCGCCTCCGATTGCCTCGATAGCTCGGTAGCCTGAGCGCGTCGGCGGCATCATGCCATTATCATCGTACGAATTGCATGCTCCATCGTCCTGGACGAGACCGGTTTGGCTAGCCAAAGGACGAAGGTCTGATTACCAGATGTGATCGGCATGGGGTCGCTTCCACCAACGACGATGATGGGCACCGTCATCAGGGTGGGACATACGGCTTCGGCCTGTCCTCGCCCTAGGAAAGTCGCTTTATCGAAAATTAGGAGGTCGGCTGCCTTCCCGCTCTCGATCCAGTCGCAAAGACTCTCGAAGGTCGCGAAGCCGACCGGCTTATAACCCAGCGCGGCGATCTTATCCTTGTAGATCTCCAACGCTGCTGGATCGGGCTCCACGACTGCAATGATTTCTCCGTTTCCAAGTGATCCATCGTATGGGCCGAAAGCGCTATCAGCTCTGACCTGCTCCTCAGCGCAGGCCGGTAAGTAGAGATCGAAGCGTGTACCTCGGCCAACAGCCGAGGTGACGTCAAGGCATCCTGCGAGCGCGCTCACATGGCGGTCCACTGCAGCAAGACCCAGTCCGGTCCCGCCGACGCGAGAGCGCGTGGTAAAAAAGGGCTCAAAGATATGCGGAAGCACCGAACTTGCGATTCCTTGGCCATCGTCGCTGATGGAGAGGAGAACGTAATCTCCCGGTTTCAAGGTGCCCTTAGCCACGGACTTCGTTTGACAGACGTGAGCGCGAGAAACGCTAACCTCGACACGGCCCTCATTCAAGAGAGCCTCCGACGCGTTCTTGCATAGATTCATAAGGATCTGCTGTATCTCGGTTGGGCTGCCCTCGATCACCGTTTGCCACTCGTTGATCTTGAGGTTCAACTGAACATCCGCACGAAGTGTAACCCGCAGCAATGGCGCGAGATCCATTACTATCTCCGAGACGTCGAAAGGCATCGTCACGCGCTTCCGATTTCGGCTTAGTGACAAAATTTGATCAATAATCAGCTTGGCTCGGTTGCTGGCCAAGATAATTTGGCCGATGTGGCCCCGAATTCTCGAGGGGCGGCGCACAAGATCTTTAGCCATCTCTGCGTAGCCGATTATTGCTCCTAGAATATTATTGAATTCATGTGTAACGCCGCTTGCGATTGTGCCGACAGCACTCAGCCTTTCCGCATGCTCCCATCGACTCTCCAAAAGGTTGCATTCCGTGTGTACACGTTGCATTTCAAGATGGTTGCTTAAACGCACAGTAGCGCTTGCCAGAACCGGGAGGTCGTCTGTGGAGGGTGGTGAGCGATCTCCTTCAAAAACAAGGATACAAACCGCAGCCTGCTGATCGGAGGCCCTGCAACCAACAATTTGACAAACACCGGAAGTGCCTACGGCAGTCCGAACCACTTCCGACGCCGGAACGACGCGAAACACCGGCTGTTCCGCGTGTACAAGTGAGACGACTTCATGGATTAGCGTGGCGTTCCAGACGCGCATGCGCTTGTTCGCGACAAAGTACTCGGTATTCCTGCTGATACTCGGATCCACCAGAGCAAGCGCGCATTGATCCGCATCGAAAACGCATTGAATGAGTCTAAGCGCTGCTTCGGTGGAGAAGCGCCGCGAAGCCTTCGTTGCTTGACTGTCGATGAAGCAAGCTTCGATCTCACTCATTGCCGCTTCAAGCTCCAACCGCCTTTCCAACCGGTTCGTCCGCACATGCAGCGTGGAGGCTCGAATGGTCGCAAACAAGCAGAGGCATATGGACACCAAGCCAAAGAAAAGTCGTGTACGCTGCGCTTGCGCGCTGGCGAAGCTGTAGGCTTTCAGATGTTCTCGCTCCAATTCGGCGGCCTTGGCGAACGTGTCGAAGGATGGGATCCGATTGACAGCGCGGTCCAACCTCAACATTGAGGACAGGATAGCGCGGCCCTCGCGGGCAACATCCTCCGTGACTTGGTCCTGGCTAGGAGGAAGTCGGCCGAGAGACTGATCGATTTGTAATGCGAGGCTGAATCCCGGTCTGGCCGAAAACTGAAGGATCAGATTGGAAAATTCAGGCCTGTTCGACACTCCCCCCCGAAGGCGATTAGCCGAGCGAGCAAAGCGTACGAGAGAGCTTTGCAGAAGCTCATTTTGCGCGGCCGAGGCCGAGATGGCAGCCTCTGTGTTTTCGAGGGACTTTTTGAGCTGTGCAAGCAACCTGGAGTGCACTCCGGAGCTCTCATTGGGCGAAATCTCAACAAGGCGTTGGTAGTTTTGAAGGTTCCTTTGCAATGCTTGTCCGGTAGAAGCAACGGAACGGAAGTCCAATACCATGTCGGCGCGGGCGACGTCGCGCTGGAGCAATGCGTAGTTGATCTGAATCGTTCGCAGTTCGCTTAGGACCGCCTCGTTGATCTGGGGGTCTTGCCACTGTATCGCGACCAAGAGCGCAACCGAGGCCGCTAGGGCCATTACAGAAGCTTTGTCGGTACTGAGCCATTTTTCCCAAAGAAACGGCGTTTGAGCCGCGGTGCGCGCCTTGCGAAGGTCCGATCTGAATTCTAGCTCCCCATCGCGTCGGTGTGCGGCCGGATGCTGCTGGAACAGGAAAGCCAAGTGTACCTCTCCCCTCATAAAGACGGTTTAGACACCGTTGCACTCTGCCCCCATGGCCCGCTGACCTTCCATTGATTCGCGGGCGTTTCGACCTCGACGGCGAGGCGGCAGCACAAGGCGGGCAACTGATCGCAGTTTTCGGAACTGGTCTTCCGAGAGATCATCGAAGGGGCATACAAGCGCACGCCTGCAGCAGCCGAGGATGATACCGGTCGGTCAAGCGCATCCGGCGAGGGCCGGATCTGCTGTTGGCTGGCAGCTAACACTGGCGGGGCGGCGGCCTCAACTCCGGCGTGCCTAGAGCCGGCTGCTGCGAAAGCGTCCGACACGCTTCTGTTGGGGTCATCCCGTCCAGCGGGCATCCCTGGATCGCTGAAAAAAGACGAGGCGGCTTGATCATTCTGCCCTCGCTGAAGCACTTCGCGGAATCCCTGTTCCATTCGCAGAAGCGCCTCTGCATTGGTTGGCGGCTCGTCAGCTCGATCATCGAACAGATAGCAGCCTCCGATGAACTGCATGACATTGAGAGCACTCGGCCAGGCTTTCAATACCGTTGCAACGCCGGTCGAGGCGAGCACTGCCCACATCCAGGAGACAGAGACGACGCCGGCAGCCAGTGCAAGCGCTGCGACACGGCCCCGGCTCATGGCAGTATTCATGATGGCAAGATTGCTCGGCCCTGGACTGGATGCGGCCAGAATGTAGGCCGAGAACGCCATTATCAGGGGAGTGCCCACCGAGGGATCGATGATCATGGCTATCTGCTCATCTGGATAGGCTGATCACATCGGCTGGAAGCTGCTTTAGCACTGCCAAAACCTCTGACCGCGCGTCCTCGGAAAGTGACCTGGTGGGCAGGGGAGGTGAAGCATGGCAGATCTCCAATGCCTCCGCCAAAGCATAGACAACCCGCAGGCTGGAATACCGTTTAAACAGAGCCCAGAGCGGCTCGAGGCTGGCATTGATCCTACGTGCCTCGGCCGCGTCGCCCCTTTGTGCAGCCCTGACGATCTTCAAACAGGCATCGGGAAGAAGTCCGCCAATGACACTGTACCAGGTATCGGCACCTGCAATCATCGCCTCGGTGCACTGCGCGTCTCCACTGTAGCCGATCGAAAAGCCGTCTGGCACCTGTGAGCGCTGGTCCTCCAGATGGCGCTGGGTTTCAGCCGGGCCAAAACCGGGGTTTTTGATGGCGACGATCCCGGGCACCCGAGACAGCCTTTCGACCAAGGCGGATGAGAACCGGAAATGCGTTGTTCCGGGATTGTCATAGATGCAAATCGGCAAACCGGATTCCAATGCGACTGTTTGGAAATGCTCGAACACTTCATCCTCGGTCAGAGGTGCGTACGACACTGCAGACAGCAAGCCGGCTGTCGCACCGATCGCTCTGGCATCCTTGGCATGTTGCACGGCTTCGTCCGTCCTCAGCGCTCCAATCCCGACCAACAAGGGAATATCAGCACCGACTTTATCGACGGCCACCTCAATTGCGTATTGGCGCTGTTGGCGCGACAGGAACATGTAACTGCCCGTGCTTCCCAACAGGCCGATAGAATCGACCTTTGCCTCCATCAAGCGCGCAAGAAGTTTTTCCAATGCGGGCTCATCGACATTACCGCCGCGATCAGCGGGGGTGATGGGAAAAGCGGACAAACCGCGCAGGAAAGTCATTGTGTCTCCAACTCTTTTGGCCGATGAACTGTAAGCCGACGGTCCGGCGTTGATGTCATTTACATTGCCAACTGGCCTTGGATATAGCGCCAGTTCTCGTCAATGTTGCCAGTCCAGTTAGCTTTTGGCGATGCGAGGTCCGGCCTCGCACAGCGCCATGGCAGGCCGGGACGTATCGCCATCGACGGCAGCCAGACCAATCACGAGGCCATCCGATCTTGCGATCTTGAAAATCGCCTGCGGCATCGATCGCGACGAGCACTGAAGCCGATCAGAATCCGCAAGAGCTAGTATTTCAACAACCGCATCGAACAGGAGGTTCTGTCGCAAACCTGGAAAGTAAGCATCCGAGCAGTCACGCGGGCGAGAGACGCGCGCACGATGGCAAGCTGAACTATGATGCAGGGGTGCGGGTTCAGGCGGCCTGCTGACGAGGCGAACTCTCGGCCTGTAGACGGCGCTTCCATTCCCATGGGAGCAGTTCCGGGAGGCGAGACGTAGGCAGGTCCGCGATGCGGGCAAGGACATCGGCGAGCCAGGCCTTGGGATCTACGTCATTCAGCCGTGCGGTCATGATGAGGGGTGAGCATAGCGGCGGCGCGGTCCGCGCCGCGGTCGGAACCGGCGAAGAGCCAAGCTTTTCTTCCGCAAGCGAAGACTGATTCATTATGCACCTCATTTTCAAATGGCGGAAAACAGCGATTCCTGGTTGTCGTCGTGGATGCGACGCGGAGTATTGCGCGCCAAATCGGCCTTGATCCGTTCGTCTTCGAGGTCGCTGGCGCGGATCTGGTAGGGCGCGCCGCGCATGACCTGCTCGGCGGGCAAGAGGCCATCCCTGATGAAGCGGCGGATCTTGACGTGCGACACACGGAGCCTAGCGGCCGCGTCCGACATGGTGAGCCATTCGCCATTTTTGTCGGAAGATCGATAGCCGCTGATCTTGTGCACCGTGCGCAGCGATTGGACGCGCCGAGCAGTCCAGGTCTTTCCCTGACCGGTCTGCATGCCCATGCGGTTGAGTGTGGCAGCGATTTCGGCATCCGACCACCGGGTTGCCATGGATCGCATGATCGCCAGAGCCTCCTCAGGCGTACGCTGGCCATGCTCTCCGGATTTGGGCTTGCGAACCCGTACCTGCGAGTGCTGGCCTCCATGCCAGTGGATGGTCAAGATCACGTCGCGTGCATCGTCATCGACGTCCGCCACGATGTCCTTGATGAGTGCGCGCAGCAGTTGCTGACGACAGCGCATGTCGACACCCGGCGCATTCCAGGTGGCCTCGAGATCCTGGGCGAGGCCCGTGAAGTCCGGAACCGCGTCGACAGGCTCCACACGCTGGACTTCGCTCAGCCGGGCCTCGCAGGTCTCCACGCGCCTGAGCGTGGCTTCCCAACTCCTCTCGAGCTGGGCCGCAATAAGCCGGTTCTCCGGGTCGCAGGCCGCATAGCGGCGCTCGGCGAGCGATGCCTCGTAGCGCGCCTGCTGCAGGTCCAGCTCGATCATCTGCCGCCGCTTGGCTTCGCTCTCCAGCTGCATGCGTTCAGCCTCCAACGCCGCTTCGATCGCCATCGGCGCAACCGCCTCCAGCGCTTCGCGTGTCACCGCCGCGTCGGTGCGAAAGCCGTTGAACGACATGCATCGCGCCTGCGCCATCATGAGGTTGCCACGCTCGCAGCGATATACCGGATAACCTTGGCCACGTCCGGCATACATGACAACCAGCCTTCGCCCGCATCGACCACAGGAGATGAGACCCGGGAGCAGCGCGCGACCGCCGCGGCCCGACTTGACGCCGCCGGCTTTGCCATAGGCGTTGGCGGCGAGCAGTTCCTGGTTCCGTTCGTATTCGCTCCATCCGATATAGCCTTCGTGATGGTCCTTGAGCACCACCGCCCACTCGCTGGCCGGCTTGTAATGGCCATAGCTCTTGCGAACGCGGCCATCGACGATCTCAGTGCGCTTCTCGCTCTTACCATAGACATAGGCGCCGGCGTAGAACGGGTTCTTCAGGATCGAGATCACGTTGCGATAGCGGATAGGCACCCAGTCGAAGGACACCATCTTCTTGCCGTCCGAGGGTCTGGGAAAATGCACGCCATCGTCGATCATCGAGATCAGGACCTGGCGCGCGCTGCCGAGTTCGCGGAAGCGCGCGAATATCAGGTGAATGGTCTCCTGCAGGCGCATGTCGGGATCGAACCCGAGACCGTAATCGCGGTGCCAGACATAGCCGAAGGGCACGGAGATGCGCAGTTCTCCGCGCTGTGCCTTGGCGCGGGCGGCCTCGTACATGCGGGCACGCAGCACGCCGAGCTCGAATTCGCTGATGCTGCCTTTCATACCCAGCAGCAGGCGGTCGTTCGGCAATCCCGGATCGTAGACTCCGTCCAGATCGATCACGCGTGCATCGACTTCGCCGCACAACTCGAGCAGCCGATGCCAGTCCGGCCCGTTGCGCGACAGGCGGGACGCCTCCAGGCAAAGCACGGCGCCCACATGGCCGGTGCACAGATCGTCGACCAGGCGCTCGAAACCGGGACGCTCCACGGCCCCGCTTGCGGTTCGTCCCAGATCCTCGTCGATCACCTCTACTTTGCGGAATCCCCAGCGCCGCGCGACGTCGACAAGCTCATATTGCCGACGCTGGCTCTCAAGGTTGAGCTGGACCTGCGCCTGAGTGGATTGACGCACATAGACGACGGCCTTGCGCTTGAGGACGGCAGTCGGATCAGATTACCGCTCGTCATCGCAGCTCTCCTCCTCCGTTGCCACGCCGGCGGCGGCCCTCAGTACGTTGGCGAGCCGGGCGATCACTATGGTCCGTTGCGTTGAACTCAGCCCGTTCAGCTTCTGCGAGTCGAGCGGCAAGCTGAGTTGGCGAACGACCACGAGAGATCGTGTCGGGGGTGGCAGGGTTCTCATGTTGCGACTCCGCGATGGTGAAACCATCCGGAGAGCCTCGCCGGAAACGGCGTTCGATCAAGAGCTTGTTAAGCTCAAGCAGCGCGGCAAGCGATACGCGCGGGGGGCCCAGGTCCATCGCCGCGCAAGCCACGGGATCGATCATCCAGGCCGGAGCGGTAATGACATGACCGGGCGCGACGACGAGGTGAATGATCCGGCCGTCGGCGCGCTCTTCGCTGTTCTCGCAGCGAAGCCGACGTCCGAAATACGGGTGCCAACGGTAATGGACCTCGACCTCCTGCCCAACATGGGCAGAATGACCCCGAGATGGCTACACCGCGCAGCGCTCTTTCCGCGGCATTGTTCGACATGCAGGTCCTGCCGTCGTCGGCATAACGGGCGAAGTCGGCCCAGCGCGACAGCATATAGTCGATCGGCCCGGCCACCGGGGATGAGCGAGAGAGCCCGGCCCGCTCGGCGCGCAGCCATTCCTCCATCTCGCCCAGCAACGGCTTGCTCTTCTCCTGCCGGACGGCAAGCCGCTCGGCCGCGCCCAGGCCGTTGATCTGGCGCTCGATGGCGAACAGGGCATCGATGCGCTTCACGGCTTCAAGGGCAATCGGCGAGATCGGTTTGGTGCCTTTACCGCGTCGGGCATTGCGAGCGATATCGGCCAGCTCGAAGAACTTCCGGCGCGCATGGGCGAAGCAGAACGCGGGCGTCGCCGGCATCTGCTTCCTCGTCCGGTCGAACAGCGGATTGAAGCCGTTGTAGCAATCAGCCTGAAGGATGCCGCTGAACTCGGCCAGATGCCTTTGCGGGTGCTCGCCGCGCCGGTTGCTGGAGGCGTAGAAGACCGCCGCCGGCGGCGCAGGGCCGGCGAACGGCTGATCGTCACGCACGTAAACCCATATTCGCCCGGCCGTGCATTTGCCCTTGGCCAGGATCGGGATCGTCGTATCGTCGCCATGAAGCCGGTCAGCCTGGAACACATGCGCCTCGATCAGGTCGAAGAGCGGCTTGACGGCGAAGGTGACGTGGCCGACCTGATCGGCCAGCGTCTGGGTCGACAGGTCGATGCCCTCGCATTTGAAGCGCGTGCTCTGACGGTTCAGCGGGATGTGCTGCCCAAACTTGTCGAACACGATCGTCTGCGCATCATGTGGATCATCTCGATGCCGGAGAGGATATCCTCCGGCGCTCGCCTGCGACTTGAAGCCGAGCATGGATCGAATGCGGCGCTTGATACGCCGGTGATCCTGTTCGATCCGATTGTTGAGATACCGGCTATTGCGGATGCGGTTTGGCTTCAGCGGTCGCCGCGATCGCTGCCGCAGCCGGCTTTTAGCGTCGCAGGAAAGGATCGCCTCGTAATTGGTCTGGCTGCCATCGATGACGATGCGCTCCGGCCGGCCATGGCGCGTCAGCGCCTTGCGGAGGAAGCGTTTGGCCGCCACCAGGTCAC
>NZ_AYWU01000052.1:0-15798 GCF_000502375.1 Mesorhizobium sp. L48C026A00
CGGCGCTCCAGGCGACCGGCCCGCCCGTGAAGGACGCCGCGACGGCGACGGCGCCGGCAAGCCGCGCTTCGACCGCAGCAAGTTCAAGCCCAAGCCCCAGGGCGAGCCAGGCGAACGGCGCGACGGCAAGCCGCAGGGCGAACGTCCCGATCGTCGCGAAGGCCGGCCCGACTGGAAAGGCGGCAGGCCGGACGGCAAGGGTGGCGCGCCTGGTGGAAAGCCCGCGTTCCAGCCGAAGCCTCGCGAGGAGCGTCCGGTGCGCTTCGACCCGGATTCCCCCTTCGCCAAGCTCGCCGCGTTGCGCGACCACCTGAAGAAGTAAGTTCGTTCGCTCCGATGGTCACTGATGCCCGCCAGCGCATCGACAAATGGCTGTTCTTTTCGCGTGCGGTGAAATCGCGCTCGCTGGCGGCGAAGCTGGTGGTGGCCGGACGCGTTCGCATCAATCGCGACAAAGCAGCGCAGGCGTCCGATCTGGTCCGCCTCGGCGACGTCCTGACCATCACTCTCGAGCGGCGCATCTTCGTCTGGAAGGTGCTCGGCACCGGCAGCCGGCGCGGTCCCGCCGAGGAAGCGCGCTTGCTCTACGAGGATATCTCGCCACCGCCGACGCCAAAGGGCGAGGCCGTTGCCGATGCGATCCCCGCACTGCGCGATGCCGGCAGCGGCCGCCCGACCAAGAAGGAACGCCGGGAGACCGACCGGCTGCTCGGCGACGACTGACGCATAACCGGCTTTCGTCGCATCGCCGGCAGGAAATCCATTCCGGAAACACCGGCATCACGCGCAATGGCTGCCCTTGCAAGCGGCAGGCAAAGACGTTACCTCACCAAGAAAGCCTACCGCATCGGCCCACAAATCGATATCGATTTTCCAAGAGCACGATGCGTGGATTCAAAGTGTTAGAGTGTACCTTATGCGTCCGATTGGACGCCACGTCGCCCTGATAGAACGGGACGTCCCGGAGCCGACCGATGACCTATGTCGTGACCGATAATTGCATAAAATGCAAATACATGGACTGCATCGAGGTCTGTCCGGTCGACTGTTTTTATGAGGGCGAGAACATGCTCGTCATTCATCCCGACGAGTGCATCGACTGTGGCGTCTGTGAACCGGAATGCCCGGCCGACGCGATCAAGCCGGACACCGAGCCAGGGCTCGACAAATGGCTGCAGATCAACACCGAATACGCCGATAAATGGCCCAATATCACCGCCAAGAAGGAGCCTCCGGCCGACGCCAAGTCCTTCGATGGCGAGGCCGGCAAGTTCGAAAAATATTTTTCTCCCGAGCCCGGGCAGGGTGACTAGCGCTCGAACGCGAAAATCGAAATCGATTTTCGGAAGGACCATGCGCCAGATCAAAGTGTCACATCGTCCTTGCGCGTCCAAAACGGGCGCGTGGCACCGTAACGGCGACGCCGGTTTGATCGGCATCACGCGTGCTGACAGGCACCGCACGTTAACTGCCTTGACAGGCGGAGATCGCGCTTGACCTTCGCGCGTGCAGCAAAACCTTGATTCTTCCGACTTTTTGTGCTACACGAACCAAACATGCCGGTGACACAACGTCGATTTATGGCGCAAACGCCCCAAATCACTGAAAGGTGAATTTTTCAATCCGGACCAGAGTGATCTGGGGCAGGCAGTCGCGACTATGCGATTTGCCGCCCTCGGCTTTTCCGGTGGGTTCGTAGTTGTGCGGCTAACGATCGGTACCCGATCGCGCGAGTTCGACCGGCAGAATGCCGGTTCCACACCAAGGAGTTCATGGCGTAATGGCAACAATCACCCCGCAGAAGAAGTCCAGCGCAGCGCGTCACGGTTTTAAGACGGGCGAGTACATCGTCTATCCGGCGCATGGCGTCGGCCAGATCGTCTCGATCGACGAGCAGGAAGTTGCGGGCCACAAGCTGGAACTGTTCGTCATCGACTTCCAGAAGGACAAGATGCGTCTGAAGGTTCCGGTCGCCAAGGCGACNTCTGGTATCTGTTCGCCACTTTCTTCATCAAGGTTCCGGTCGCCAAGGCGACCTCCATCGGCATGCGCAAGCTGTCGGAAGAGGATTACGTCGATCGCGCGCTGAAGGTCGTGCAGGGCCGCGCCCGCGTCAAGCGCACCATGTGGTCGCGCCGCGCCCAGGAATATGATGCGAAGATCAATTCTGGCGACCTGATCTCGATCTCGGAAGTTGTGCGCGACCTCTACCGCGCCGACAATCAGCCGGAGCAGTCCTATTCCGAACGCCAGCTTTATGAGGCGGCACTCGACCGCATGGCGCGCGAGATCGCGGCCGTCAACCGCATGTCGGAAACCGAAGCAGTGCGCCTCATTGAGGTGAACCTCAACAAGGGACCGAAGCGCGGCGCCAAGGCCGACAACGAAGAAGCCGAGCAGGAAGAAGCAGCCTGAGCGCTTCTCGCCTTAATTTGGAAAAACCCGGCCTCGCGCCGGGTTTTTTATTCCTAAGCTCGTCGCGTTTGACTGGATTCATGCGACGCGCTTTAGGTTGTTGTTGTTGTTGTTGTTATGCATGTCGTGATCGCAAAACCACCGCGCGCCCTGCGTTAGTGATCGTCACCCCAAAACCGCTACGCACTTCGTGGGCGACATGCCTTAAATTTCGCCACCGGTTTCCTTCTCTGCCTCCTGCTTCAGCGTCGCGATAAACCGCTTGGTTCGCTGGCGCTCCGGATTGCTGAACAAAACCGCGGCGGGGCCTTTCTCGACGACGCTGCCGGCGTCGAGGAACACCACCTCCTGCGCGATTTTGGAGGCGAGGCGCAAATCATGCGTCGCCATCACCATGGTGGTGCCCTCGCTGGCGAGCTGGCCGAGCACGTCGACCACCTCCTGCGCCAGTTCCGGATCGAGCGCCGAAGTCGGCTCGTCGCACAGCAGCACTTTCGGCGATGGCGCCAGCGCCCGGGCGATCGCCACGCGTTGCTGCTGGCCGCCTGACAACGTCGCCGGCCAGGCGTTGGCCTTGTGCGCCATTCCAACCTTTTCGAGCAGGGCGAGCGCCCGCTCTCGCGCTCGCCCGGCCGGCCATTTCAACACCGTCACCAGCCCCTCCATGACGTTTTCGATCGCCGTGCGGTGCGGGAACAGCTGGAAATTCTGGAACACCATGCCGGTCTGCAGCCGCAGGCGCTGGATGGCCCTGCCGGGAACCTTGCCGCCGGGGTGGAATTCAAGCGCGTCGTCGCCGATGCGCACCGTGCCCGAGGTCGGGATCTCGAGCAGGTTGATGCAGCGCAGAAGCGTGCTTTTCCCACCGCCCGAGGGGCCGACAAGGGCGGTGACGCTGCCTTCCTCGATGGTGACGGTCACGCCCTTCAGCACGAGATTGTCACCAAAACGCTTCTCGATGTCGGTGAGGCCGATCATGAGCGCGCCTCAAGGAAGCCGCCATAGCGGTTGAGCCGCTTTTCCAGGCGCGTCTGCAACGCCGACAGCACCGAGCTCAGCGCCAGATAGAGAGCCGCCGCCTCGACATAGAGGATCAGCGGCTCATAGGTGGTGGCGACGATGCGCTGCGCCGCCTGGAACATCTCCGGCACCGTGATGGCGGCGGCCAGTGATGTATCCTTGACCAGCGAGATGAAGGTGTTGGACAGCGGCGGCACCGCGACGCGGCCCGCTTGTGGAAGGATAGTGCGTCGCATCGCCTGGCCCCAGGTCATGCCGATCGAATAGGCCGCCTCCCACTGCCCCTTCGGCACCGAGCCTATGACGGCGCGGATGATCTCCGACGTATAGGCGCCGATATTGAGTGTGAAGCCGATCAACGCGGCTGAAAAGGCGTCGAGCAGGATGCCGACCGAGGGCAGGCCGTAGAAGATCAGGAAGAGCTGCACCAGAAGCGGCGTGCCACGGAAGATCCAGACATAGAAGCGGACCACGGCGACCAGCGGCTTCGGGCCGAACAGCCGGACGAGCGCTGCGACCAGTCCTACGAAGAGACCGAATGCGAACGACAGCAGCGTTAGCGGCACGGTGAAGATCAGCGCGGCCCATAGCAGCGTGGGCAACGAATCCAGCATCAATTGCAGCCAGTGCGGCACGAAAACTCTCCTTGCGAGATTGCCGCCCAAAAATCGGCCCGGCAGCATCGAGGCGCGACCATACGGTCGTCATATCACGCCAAAAGCGGCGGCCGTCAAAGACGGCTCGCCGCGATACTTGGCCGTACGGAACGGCAACCAGCCGGCTCCGGGAAATGCGCTTACTTCGAAACGTCCTGGCCGAAGTAAGTGTCGGCGATCTTCTGGTAGGTGCCGTCGGCCTTGATGTCGGCCAGCGCCCGATTGATGGCGGCGACCAGTTCCGGATCGCCCTTGCGCACGAGCACGCCGGAATAGTCTGCGTTTTCTTCCTGCGCGGCGATCTTCACGTTGGCGTCGGGCTTGTGCTTCTTGAAATCGAGGAAGGACAGGCTGTCGTTGATGGTGGCATCGGCGCGGCCGGTAAGAAGCAGCTGGATCGATTGGTCGAAACCATCGGTACCGACGAGTTCGGCGCCGTTCGCTTCGGCGAGCTTGCCGAAATTCGAGGTCAGCGACTGCGCCGCCTTCTTGCCCTTCAGGTCGGCAAAGCTCTTGATGTCGGTATTGTCGCCGCGCACGATCAGCACCGCCTTGGAAGCAATATAGGGATCGGAGAAATCATACTTGGCCTTGCGCTCCTCGGTGATGCCGACCTGGTTGATAACAGCGTCATAGCGCTCGGCGTCGAGGCCGGCGATCAGCCCATCCCATTTGCCTTCGAGGAATTCGGCCTTGACGCCGAGTCGCTCGGCGATCGCCTTGGCAATCTCGACGTCGAAGCCGACCAGCGCGCCCGAGGCATCATGATAGGTGAAGGGGGCATAGGTACCTTCCGTGCCGACCTTGAAGACACCGGCCTGCTTGATCTGATCGAGATTGGCGCCGGCATGGCCTGATGTGCCTGCCAGTACCTGCAGTGTTGCGGCGACGATAAGCGATTTGAGCCATTTCATTTTTCTGTGATCCCGTCATTGGCCGGCGTCCGGGGCCCGCGTCCGGCGCATTTGTGAGCGCCGGAAACTGACAGATGCAGCCTGGCGAAATAAGGAACCAGATTTCAAAAATGAGACACTTTCGAAATCCAATTCTCAAAACCACATCGACTCACGCCAACCGGCCGAGGAGCGACCGCCGTATCGAGCGTTCGAACAGTGCAATCCACGCGACATCAGCGGCGGAACCATTCGCGCGGGTGGCACGTTTGTTGGCTGTTGTAGGGCGCGGCGTCGCCAATTCAACCACGATGCCAGCTCAGGGGCGAGCGAACGCACCGCAACGCCCGGAACAGGGAGCGTGGCATGATGGAAGATACGGCAGGGCGAACCATGGTCCGCGCGGCGATGAAAGCCCCCTATCTCGAGCGCGACGAGGAGCATGTTCTCGCGCTGCGCTGGAAGGAAAACAACGACCAGCAGGCACTGCACCAAATCGCCATGGCGCATATGCGGCTGGTTATTTCCATGGCCTCGAAGTTCCGCCACTATGGCCTGCCCCTCGGCGACCTGGTGCAGGAAGGCCATGTCGGCCTGCTGGAGGCAGCGGCCCGTTTCGAACCGGAGCGCGAGGTGCGGTTTTCGACCTATGCGACATGGTGGATCCGTGCCTCGATGCAGGACTATATCCTGCGCAACTGGTCGATCGTGCGCGGCGGCACCAGTTCGGCGCAAAAGGCGCTGTTCTTCAATTTGCGGCGCCTGCGCGCCCGCTTGGCGAACGGTGCCGAGCCGATCTCGAACACCTCGCTCTACCGCGAGGTGTCGGTGGCGCTCGGCGTCTCCGAGGCGGATGTGGCGATGATGGACTCGCGCCTTTCGGCCCCGGACAGTTCGCTCAACCAGCCGCTCGCCGACGATGCGGGCCCCACCGAGCGAATGGATTTCCTGGTTTCGGACGATCCTTTGCCGGACGAAGTCGTGGGCGACACGATCGATGTCGAACGCCGCTCTATCTGGCTGAAAACCGCGCTCGGCGCGCTCAATGCCCGCGAGCTCAGGATCATCGAGGAACGCCGGCTGAGCGACGAGGGCGCGACGCTCGAAGCCCTCGGCGAGGCGCTTGGCATCTCCAAGGAACGCGTCCGCCAGATCGAGGCACGCGCCATGGAAAAGCTCAAGATAGCGCTGGTGAAGCAAAACCCCGAGTTTCTGGCGACCGCCGCCTAGGGTGTGTTGCGATTCAGGTTAGGACGAGTCGGAGTCGAACACGGGCGCGAAGCGACCAAACCAGGTGGTTTCCGAGAACCGGAGCGGAGCGTACATAAAGTACGTGAGCACCGGCCTACGCCGGCCGTAGCCTTACTGCCGCGACCGCTCATGAGTGCTCCGGCCGGCGAAGGTCGGAAGCGCAGGAAATTGCCGTTTGCGGGCCGGCATCACCTGAATATCGACACACCCTATCTGTCGGTGATGATCTTGACCTTGTCGCCGGCCGAAACGGCTGCGCCGGGCGACATTGCATTGAGCACCCTGAACAGGTCGAGCTTGCGGTCGACGCCGACCATCTGCGCCGCGAGCGAACCCATGGTCTGTCCGGGCCGGACCGTGACGACGCGGATATGCAGCGGCTTCAGCGCTGCTTTTTCGGCCGCGCTCAAGATCCGGAACGAGCCGCTGACCGAGCGCGCCACCGCGTCCAGCGAGGTGCTGGCGGAGGGGGCTGCCGTCAGCAGCCGGTAGACCTGGCCGCCGGCGCGGATCACCGCGATGCCGAACTGCCAGCCCTCGGCGCTGGCATGCGCCGTCGCCGCCTCGTTGCCGTTGATTGTTTCCTGGCGCACGCTGCTTTGGTCGAGACCGGCCACCCAGCCGCTGCGGAGGTAGTCGGTCAGCGATCGGTTCCTGTCGATCGAGACGCCGTCGAAGCGGATCGCTATGTCGCCCGGCCCGGTTGCCGTCACCGCCGCGGCCGAGTTGTCGATGATGAAGCCGTCGGGCACCGAGAACGACACGCCGAGCCCCGGATGCAGGAAGGTTTCGCCACGCACATAGCCTTCCTCCGGCGTGTCGCCATAGAGCAGCCCGTCTATGCCGGCGAGGAAGGCGTCGCGGTCGCGCGTGCCGACGCCGGGCGCGCCGAACTGGCGGGCATGGCGCTGCGCCAGATCGATGCGTTGCGGCGTGTTCGGGTGCGTTGCCAGGAAGTCGAGGCTGGCGTCGGTGGCGCCGCTGATCGAGCGGAAATCGGTGTAGGCCGACATGGACTGCAGGAAGCGGCCGGCGGCAAACGGATCGAAGCCCGCCTCGCCGATCGACTTGATGCCGATGCCGTCGGCCTCCAGCTCCTGATTGCGCGAGAACTGGGCAAGCCGCAGCTTGCCGCGGATCAGTGCCGCCTTGGCGGTCGGGCTGTCGCCGAGCACATCCGAGACGACTTTTGTCGCTAAGCCTTCCTCGGCCTCGAGTTGCTGGCGCTGCAAGCCGTGGTTTGCAGTGACATGGCCCATCTCATGCGCGATGACCGCGGCGAGCTCGGCCGAATCGTTGGCCAGCGCCAACAGGCCGCGCGTGATGTAGAGATAGCCGCCAGGCAATGCGAAAGCGTTGACGTTGGGCGAATTGAGGATCGTGATGCGGTAGGTCTGGCTCGGGTTGGCCGAAACCACCGTCAGGCTGCCGACGACTTTGGCGACCATGCGCTCGAGCTTGGGATCGGAATATTCGCCGCCATAGGTCGCGAGGATGCGCGGATGCTGCGCCTTGGCCATTTCGGCGACCTTGCTGTTGGCGGCAACATTGTCGACGGTGACCGGTTTGCTGGAAGGCTGGAAGCCGGATTCCTGAACGTCCGGAGGCGTGAACATCTGGCAGCTTGCCAACGCCATGGCAAAGCCGGCCAGCGCCAGAAAGCGCGCCAGCGGTTTCCTTCTCACTCTGTCTGTGCCGGTCGGCAGAACAGCTTCCTTTCGGCTCTCAGCACATGGCCCGAAAATCGGGCATCGATTTTCAGATCATGCGAAAAATCAACTGCCACAGCGTCCTTCGAGCCCACGAGCGCGGATGGCACCGTAGTGGCAAATCACAACCTATGCCGGACCAGTATCGGAGGACCTAGCCACACTACTTTGACCATGGCAAGCAAACGCCACATCGCCTGAAGCCGGTTTGGCCGTAAATTATGTCCGCTTCCGGGCAACATCTCGTGATCCTGCGCCAAACGGACCTGCACCGATATAGCGCCGGAAGGCTTCCGGTCCAGCCTTGGTAAAAAAATCGGCGACAGTCCCGGTTGCGGCAACCGTGCCATTGTCCAGGAACACCATGTCCTGGCCGATACGGTGGGCGTCCTCCGGCTGATGGGTGACGAACAGCACCGTCGTGCGCCGCTCCGCTTGGAGGTCGGCTACCAGATCGAGCATGTCGTCGCGCAAGGCCGGTCCGAGCGAGGCGAACGGTTCGTCGAGCAAGAGCACCGGCCGGTCGCGCACCAGGACGCGGGCGAGCGCGACGCGCTGCCGCTCGCCGCCGGAGAGTTCCCGCGGCAGGCGCTGCTGCTTGCCGGCAAGGCCGACGCGCTTGAACGCCCCGGCGATTGCAGCGTGGTCGGCCTCGGTCAGCTTGAGCGACGGCGAGCGGCCAAGGCCGACATTTCGTTCGACCGAAAGATGGGCGAAGAGATTGTTTTCCTGGAACACCATCGACACTGGCCGCGCCGAAGGCGGTTTGCCGCCGACGTCGCCGCCACCGATCAGCACGCGGCCCGATTGCGGCGTCTCGAAGCCGGCCACCAGGTTGAGCAGCGTCGATTTTCCCGAGCCGCTCGGCCCCATGATGGCGGTGATCTTCGAGGCGGCGAACTCGACATCGAATAAAAACGGCGCTTCGCCATAGCTGAACGAAGCCTTTTCCAGCCGCACAGCCGTACCGTTTTCGCTGTTGAGCATCATGATCTTTCTCCCCGTCCCAGCCAGTCCGCGGCCAGGACAAGCGCGAGACAGACTAGGCCGAGCAGCAATGCCAGGCCGGCCGCGTCCATCGTGCGGTAGCTGCCCATGCGGGCCAGCAAGAGATAAGGCAGCGTCTGCAGGGAGTCGCTGCCAAACAGGGCAATGACGCCGAGATCGCCGAGCGACAAAGCCATCGCGAACGCGAAGCCGGTGGCGAGCGGCCGCCGCAGCGACGGCCAGTCGACCAGCCGAAAACGGCTCCAGCCCGAAATGCCAAGCAGCAGACAGAGCCGTTCGTGACGTTCACTCGCCGCATCATAGCCGGGGCGAATGGCGCGGATGGCAAACGGCATCGCCATCACCCCATTGACGGCGACGACCATGACAGGGGCGATGGCAAAGACGTCGCTGACCGAACGCAGCAGCAGGAACCAGCCGGCGCCTATGACGACGGGCGGCACGACGAGGACGAAGCCGGCGCCGGTATCGGTGGCGTATTCGAGCAGCGTCCCGGCGCCGACGCGACGCCTCAAGGCCAGTGCCCGTCGTGCCATGACCAGCGACAGCGACAGCGCCACTGCGAGCAGCGCCGCCAGCAAGGCGAGCACGGCGCTGGTCAGCGCCGCTTGCCGCACCGCGCTCTCGCCCGCCAGCCGGCCGAGATCGGCGCCAAGGCCTGACGTCACCGTGGCCGCCATCGGCCCGGCGACGAACAGCAAAGCGAGGGTGATCAATGCTGCGTTCAGCACGGTCTCGGCGGCGCCGGCCGAAAGATAGCGGCGCGAAGCCGCCGGCAGGTTGGCGTCGCCGACGGTATTGGCGCCGAGCCGCATCAATGCCAGCACGACGACGAAGGTCAGCGCGATCTGCAGCACTGTCAGCGTCACCGCGCGGGCAGGATCGAAATCGAAACGCAGCGCCTGGTAGATGGCGACCTCCAGCGTCGTCGCACGCGGCCCGCCGCCCAGCGTGAGTACGATGGTAAAGGATGTGATGCAGAGCATGAAGACAAGCCCGGCGACGCCCGGCAGCGCCGCGCGCAGCGTCGGCCATTCAATCAGCCGGAAGGCGGGCCTGGCGCCCATGCCGAGTTGGCTCGCCAGCCGCCACTGGTCGGCCGGCACTGTCGCAAGCGCTTCGAGGAACAGCCGCGTCGCCAGCGGCAGATTGAAGAAGACATGGGCGACGAGGATGCCGGACAGGCCGTATATGCCCGGCCAGCCCTGACCGCCGATCGCGCTGAGCACGCCGGCAAAATAGCCTGCACGGCCATAGAGTGCCAGAATCCCGAGTGCTGCGACGATGGCCGGCAGCGCGAGCGGCACGGCGAAGAGCTGCAGGATCAGGCCGCGACCAAAGAAGCGCGGATGCCGCGACAGCGCCCGCGCCACGAACAGCGCTGGCACGACGGAGAGCAGTGTCGACAGCAATGCCTGCCACAACGTGAATCGGGCGACGCGGAAGAGGGAGGAATCGAAGGCCGACGCGGCGCCGGACGGATCGCGGGCGCCTTCGACGATGAGCCCGGCGAACGCGCCGCCGATCAGCAGCGCAACAGCGGCAAGCGCGATGGTGCCGGCGGTGATGCGGGGATCTCTACGATGGCCAGTGTGCATTCCGCGCTGCCCAACTTAACGGCGGGCGCTGAAAGATGGGATGTGGCTGAGGTCGAGTTCCCGCCCACCCCCCTCTGGCCTGCCGGCCATCTCCCCCACAAGGGGGGAGATTAGAAGCTTCACCCTCGCCTCAATCCTTCGACTGTTGCGATTGGCGAAAGCGGAAGTGACATCCGATCTCCCCCCTGGAGGGGGAGATGGCCGGCAGGCCAGAGGGGGGTGGCGTGGAGCGAACACCATGCAGAAATCTAAGTCCTACTTGCTCATCACCGACAGCCATTCGTCGACCCAGGCCTTGCGGTTGGCGGCGACCTCTTCGGGGCTTAACAGCAACGTCTTGGTTGGCTTGTCGAGCTTGTCGAAAGCCGGATTGAGCGGCTTCTCGGTCTTGCCTGCAGGGAACATCCAGTTGGTCTCGGGAATGACATCCTGGAATTTCGGCCCGGTCATGAAAGTCAGGAACTGTTTCGCCAACGGGTTCTTCGCACCTGATTTGGTGATGCCGGCAACCTCGATCTGCAGATACGCGCCCTCGTCGAAGGACGCTGCCTGATAGCGTTGGGTGTTTTCGGCGACCATGTGATAGGCCGGCGACGTGGTATAGGACAGCACCATCGGCGCCTCGCCCTTGGTGAACAGGCCGTAGGCCTCGCTCCAGCCCGGCGTCACGGTGAGCACCTTTGCCTTAAGCTTGGCCCAGGCTTCGGGCGCCTTGTCGCCATAAACCGACTTCACCCACAACAGCAGGCCGAGACCGGGCGTCGAGGTGCGCGGATCCTGAATGACGATCTTTTCATCGGCATTGCCCTCGACCAATTCCTTCAGGCTTTTCGGGGGCGTCTTCAGCTTTTCGGTGTCGTAGACGACGGCGAAATAGCCATAGTCGAACGGCACGAAAATATCGTCGCTCCAGCCGCCCGGCACCTTGACGTCGATGACGGCACCATGCGGCGAAAACAGGCCGGTGGCCTTGGCTTCCGCCGTCAGATTGGTGTCGAGGCCGAGCACGATGTCGGCCTTGGTCGCGGCCCCTTCCAGCCTGACGCGGTTGAGCAGGGCGACGCCGTCGGCGACCGCGACGAATTCGAGAATACAGCCGCATTCGGCCTCGAACGCCTTCTTGACCGCCGGGCCTGGACCCCATTCGGCGGTGAAGCTCTCATAGGTATAGACGGTGAGTTTTTCCTGCGCGGATGCCGGCCCGGTGCCGGCGAGAACGGTCGCCGCGAGCAGCACTGCCGGAACAAGTGTGTATAAAAACGTGCGCATCGGCGCCTCCCTCGTTGGCGTTGAAGGGAATTGAGGCGTCGGGTTGTCCGAAACGTCTAATCCCTCCGCCGGTACAAACCGGATCAGGTTCAGCGGGTTGGCAGGTTGCCTCTCAGCCGGTCCGCGAAGATCGCGTCCAGCACCCCGTTAGAGCGCTTCGACACATAGGCCCGGCCCATCTGCGGCGCAAGCGGAAGTTTGCCTGGCATCCAGACCGCGGCCTTCCGTTTCGCAAGCAGGGCTGGTAAGGGCCACGCATATGAGCAAATTCACCATCCTGCTTGGCGGCGACCTTATCCGCACGCCGCTGCTCGACCGCCAGGTCGAAGGCACGCGTGTCATCGCCGCCGACGCCGGCATCAGCCATGCCCGGACTCTGCGCCTGACGCCGGAACTCTGGGTCGGCGACTTCGATTCGGTGCCGGCGGATTTGCCGGACGAGCTCGCCGCCGTGCCGCGCCAGGTGTTTCCGGCAGAAAAGGACAAGACCGACGGCGAACTGGCTATCGCCGCCGCGCTCGAACGCGGCGCGACCAGCCTCGTGCTCGCCGGCGCGTTCGGCGGCAAGCGCACCGACCACGCCTTCCTGCACCTGGCGCTCGGCGTCCGGCTGGCCGAGGCAGGGACAGAGGTGCTTTTGACCAGTGGCGCACAGGAAGGCGTGCCCTTGCTTCCCGGAAAGGCCGGCTTCGACTACGCCGACGGCACGCTGTTTTCGATTCTCGGCTTCTCCGACCTTGCCGGTCTGACCGTGACCGGCGCCAAATGGCCGCTGAACCATGTCGAGGTGGCGTTCGGCTCGTCGCTGACCATTTCCAACGAGGTCAAGGGCCGGCTCGAAGTCGCGCTGGGCAGCGGCCGCGCGCTGTTGCTCGCCCATCCATTCCCCCTACCTGAAAGCTGACATGGCGCCGCCGCTTCTCAATCTCGACGGGATAAAACTGACCTTCGGTGGCACGCCGCTGCTCGACGGGACGGAACTGACGGCGTCGGCGGGCGACAAGATCGCTCTGGTCGGCCGCAACGGCTCGGGCAAGTCGACGTTGCTGAAGATCGCTGCGGGATTGATCGAGCCGCAGGATGGCGAGGTGTTCCGCCAGCCTTCGGCAACAGTGCGCTACCTGCCGCAAATGCCCGACATGGATGGTTTCGCCAGCGTCCGCGCCTATGTCGAGGCGGGTCTCGGACCCGCCGACGATCCCTACCGCGCCACCTATCTGATGGAGCATCTCGGCCTGTCCGGCGAGGAACGGCCGAACGATCTCTCCGGCGGCGAAGCCCGCCGTGCTGCCCTGGCCCGCGTCATGGCGCCGGAGCCCGACATTCTCCTCCTCGATGAGCCGACCAACCATCTCGACCTGTCGGTCATCGAATGGCTGGAGGAGGAGCTTGCCCGCACCTCTTCGGCGCTGATCGTCATCTCGCACGACCGCCGCTTCCTCGAGCGCGTGTCGCGCGCCACCGTCTGGCTCGATCGTGGCCAGACCCGCAGGCTGGACAAGGGTTTTGGCCATTTCGAGGAATGGCGCGACACCGTGCTGGAAGAAGAAGAGCGCGATCAGCACAAGCTTGGCCGCCAGATCGTGCGCGAGGAGCACTGGTTGCGCTATGGCGTGACGGCAAGGCGCAAGCGCAACATGCGCCGGCTCGGCGAACTGCAGACCATGCGCCAGCGCTTTCGCGGCCATCGCGGCGCCGAGGGTGCGGCGACCATGGTGGCCAGCGACGCCGCCGAATCCGGCAAGCTGGTGATCGAGGCCAGGAACATCGAGAAGAGCTTTGGCGACCTCACCGTGGTCAGGGGTTTCTCGACCCGCATCCAGCGCGGTGACCGCGTTGGCCTGGTCGGCCCGAACGGCGTCGGCAAGTCGACGCTGCTGAAGATGCTGACCGGCGAATTGAAGCCGGACTCAGGCACGGTGCGACTCGGCACCAATCTGGAGATCGCCACGCTCGACCAGAAACGCGAGGCGGTCGACCCGCAAGAGACGCTGGCGCAGTATCTCACCGACGGCCGCGGCGAGAACCTTGTCATCAACGGCGAGCAGCGCCACGTCGTCTCCTACATGAAGGACTTTTTGTTCAAGCCGGAACAGGCGCGCACGCCGGTGCGCGAGCTTTCGGGCGGCGAGCGGGCGCGGCTGCTGCTCGCCCGTGTGCTGGCGCGGCCGGCAAATCTTTTGGTGCTGGACGAGCCGACCAACGATCTCGACATGGAGACGCTGGAACTGCTGCAGGAACTGGTCGCCGGTTTTGCCGGCACCGTCATCCTGGTCAGCCACGACCGCGATTTCCTCGACCGCACGGTGACCAGCCTGATCGCGCCGGAAGGCGGCGGCCGCTGGATCGAATATGCCGGCGGCTATTCCGACATGCTGGCGCAGCGCGGCGGCACCAGGCTGGACGACCGCAAGGCACGGCCGAAGGCCGAGACGAGTGAAGTGGCGGCGGCAGCCAGGACCGAGGCAACTGCGCCGAAGGGCCCGGCGAAAAAACTGTCGTTCAAGCAGAAATTCGCGCTGGAATCGCTGCCCAAGAAGATCGACGCGGTGACCGCCTCGATATCACGGCTGGAGGACAATATCGCCGACCCGGCCTATTACGAGCGCGACCCGGCCTCATTCCAGAAGACCATCGCCGCGCTCGACAAGGAGCGCGCCACGCTGGCAGCGCTCGAGTCGGAATGGCTGGAACTTGAAATGCTGCGCGAGGAGATGGAGGGGTAGACGCTTCGCCGTTGCTCCAACACGACAATGCGCATACATTATGCGCATTCTGCGGAGGTTATCATGCGAAAGATAGCTATGAATGCGGTTCGTCAGCCGGCAAATCTGTCGATCGACTCAAAGCTCATGAAGGAAGCCAAGGGACTCGATGTGAATGTCTCGCGCGCCGCCGAAGCCGGTATCGCAGAGGCGGTGACTGCCGAAAAAGCCCGACTATGGAAACTTGAGAATCGCGCCACAATAGAAGCGTGGAACGAATACGTCGAAAAGCACGGTATTCCGTTGGAAGAACATCGGCAGTTCTGATGGCACGCTATGATGTCTTCGCGGGTCGGGTCGAAGGCAGCTATTTGCTGGACGTCCAATCCGACCTGCTCGACGATTTTAAAACACGGGTGGTGATCCCGCTGCTCCCGACAACAATGACGCCGCCGCCGATGCGAAAGCTCCATCCCCTCGTCGAGATCAATGGGCGAAAATTGGTTGTGGCCACCCATCTGATCGCCACGGTTCCGGCAAAGGAATTGGGCGAAAGTCGACTGAATATCTCCAGGCATCACGACGACATCGTGGCCGCGCTCGACATGCTGTTCCAGGGCTTCTGAGCCGAAGGGAGGCTGGTGAGCCGGCCTCAGCCCGCCTCTTTTGTTTGCCAGGCCTTCAGCGCCTCGTCGAACACCTTCTCGCCGGGAATGCCCTTTTCCATGGTGAGCAGCGCCCGCCGTCCGGTCTTGTAGACGACCGGCACGTCGATCCATTTCTGGCCCCGCAGCAGGGTCAGATTGGCGTCTTCGTCCGGCTTTGTGTCGTTGAGAGCCACCAGGAAGAAGCCGTCGGCGATCTTGGCCGGGATGCCGATCAGTGGACTGCCGGCATCCTGTTCAGAGCCCTTCATGGCGACGCGCAGGATGTTGTCGACACCGCCGCCGTCGAAACCATCGGGCGTCAGGAAAATCATCTCGATGATGTGGCTGGCCGGCAGCGTCTGGTCGGTGTTGCGGCGGATGGTCATGCGCAACTGCACGTCCTTGCCCGGAATGCTCGCCTCGGCGCGGATTGCCGGCTCGGGCGGCAGATTGCCGCCGGGCGATTCCTGCACCAGCGACCAGACGATGCTGCCGGGCTCGGCCGAGCCTTGCGCGGTGCTGGTGCGCTCCTCGTAGAAGATCGCCTTCTGGCCGACCGCCAGCGCGGTTTCCGCAGGCGCGGCTGTCGGTGCCGCACCCGGCGCGGCACCCGGGGCCGGCGCCGCC
>NZ_AYWU01000053.1:0-14633 GCF_000502375.1 Mesorhizobium sp. L48C026A00
GCCGGGCGCGCAATCTCCCGCGCTTCGACGATGATGCCATGCGGGTCCTGCTGGCATTCATGCCCGGGAGGGAACGACGCATCTCGCCGCAGGGCGTCAGCATGTTCGCCCTCGACTACTATTCGCCCTGGCTGGGCGGCCTCGTCCCGCAACGAGACCGCCTGGGAAGGCTCGAGCTCCGATACGATCCTCGCGACATCAGCCACGTCTATATCCGGGATCCGGAGACGAGGGAGTTCCGGTCCGTGGGGCGGCGCGACGGAATGCTCGCTCCGATGACGTTGTGGGAGCGCGAAGCTGACCGCTCGCAGCGGCGCGCCGCAAACGCGCGAACGGATGTCGAAAAGGTGACGCTCCGCCGACGGATCGCGGAGATCGCCGGTGGACAGAAGCCGTCCAAGATCGAGCTGCGCAATGCCGTGCGCAAAACCCACGCGGCAGTGGCGCCCAAGCCCTATGATGCGATGCGTCCGGCGACGCCGGCGCCTGCCGAGCATCCCGGACGCCAGAAACGCCGTCTGCCGGTCGAGGAATGGTGACGTGGCGGACCATCTGCTCGACCAGGTTCGCCCGTATCTCAACCGCAGCACGGAAGAGCGTATCTGCTACATCCAGGCGCCGCGATGGATCGGACATCAGGTTGCGGTCCAGGCGCATGAACGCCTTGCCGAGCTGATGGGTCGGCCGCCGGCGTTGCGGACCCGAGGCCTGATGTTGGTCGGGCCCTATGCCAACGGCAAGACGATGATCGCGGAACGGTTTGCGGTAGAGCACCTGAAAACGTCCGAGCGGCAAAGAGTGTGGGGTGGTGCAGACGCGCGAGGGCGCCGGCCTTGCCCATTTCTATATAAGCGTCCTGCAGGCATTGCGCGCGCCGACCGGCAGTAGCCGGGATGTCGGCCGCAAGGCCGAGCAGATCGACCATCTGCTCGACAGCCTGAAGCCAAGGATCTTGATCTTCGACGAATTCCACAATGCTCTTCGCGGCCGGGCCCGCGACGTCGAGGCCGTGCTTGCCTTCCTGAGACGGATCGGGCGCCAGTTCGACATTCCGCCGGTTCTGATCGGGGAGGTCGCTGTCTACGATTTCATCAACCAGACCGCCGAAATGGCGACCCGGTTCGATTTGCACGCGGTGCCGCGCTGGGAATATGGCGAGGAGTTCCTCGCGCTGCTCGACAGCCTCGAAGCCGCCTTGCCACTCGCTCGCGTTTCCGATCTCTCGGATGAACCGATGGCGCGGATGATCTTCCAGCTTTCCAAGGGACTGATCGGCGAGACCGTGGCGATCGTCTCGGCGGCGGCCTTGGCCGCGGTGAGGTCTGGTACGGAGCGGATCACGAGATCTGGGCTCGAGGCGCTGAACTACAGTCCGGTCTCGAAGCGCAGCCGGGCGCCGGTGCGCGATTGCCTGTTGTGAACGGTGACGCGACCGGCGCGGGCTTCGCCATCGAGATCCGCGAGCGATACGGCGACGTCGCTCGGGATCGGTGGCCCGTGTCCGTTGACCCGCTTCCGGATGAGCTGCTGTCGAGCTGGCTCCACCGCCTTGCGATCGCCAACGGAATCGCGCCGCGGGCGTTCGCCGGCGTCCTCGGGCTTGGCGACGGGATGTGGTCGCCCCGCCTCGACCTTCTGCTTCCGCTTGAGATTGCGGCTCTGCTCCTTGATCAGTCAGGCGTTCCGCATGAAGCAATCTCACCGATGGCGACGACTGGCTGCGCGTTTACGCCGCTCCTGCTGCCGCTGCGCGAGAACGCCCACCGGAACCGTTCAACCTGGATGCAGTATTGTCCCCGGTGCCTTGCCGACGACGATGCGCCGTATTTTCGCCGGCGGTGGCGACTGGCGACGCGGATCTCCTGCTTCGTGCATGGTTGCGGTCTTCGAGATCGATGTCCCGCCTGCCGCCACGGGATCGCCACCTTTGACCAGGTCGACCTTGTGCCACAGCATTTCTGCGCACGATGCGTCTTCGATCTGCGCGGCGCTACGAAGGTGCCGATCAAAACGGCGGCCCGGCGCCTGGAGCGTGCGGTAGACGACATCTGCAGGGTTGAGGCGATCAAAGGATCGCCGGCGACCAGCGATTTGGTTCCGCGTCTCCTGCGCGCGCCGAAGGCCATCGATGCGGGCCCGGCAAAGAGCCTGACAAGCCTGTCGACATCAGCGCGCATCCGTTGTTTCGAGTTGCTTGCGGCCGGACCATTGGATTGGCTGGTCGCCGGCCAGGATGCTGTTGCGGCGCACCGGCGCCGGAGCATACTGGCCGCAGGCGGCCATGACGGATTGATTGCCGGCCTCGCCGACTTCCTGGCCAAACATCAGAAGCGGCCGAGATCCGATCGCCCGACACAGCCGAGTGCTGGTCTTGCCGATTTGCTGACCGCCTATCTGCGCGTGGCGGGCGATCGGACCGCGTCAAAGCTCCATCGCGACCTTCCAGCTCAGCGAGCCTGAGATCGGCGCCGGGTCCTCTACTCGTCCAGGACGACGTCGGCGGCGTCATCGCCGCCAACCGAAAACCCCGGCATGATGTCGCCGGCCAGCAGCTTGTCCTTCGACAGCAGCCCGGCATCCTCGAGCGCCTCGAAGTCCGGCAGGTCGCGCAACGTGTCGAGACCGAATTCGAGCAGGAATGCTTTGGTCGTGACATAGGTGTAAGGCGCGCCCGGCGTCGGGCTGCGCGGGCCGGAGGCAATCAGCTTCGCGCCGCGCAGGTGGCCGATCAGGTCGCGAGAAATCTCCTTGCCAAAAAACGACGACAGTTCGGCGCGCGTGATCGGCTGGAAGTAGGCGATTGCATTCAGCACCAGCACCTCCGACTGCGTGAGATCACCCGCGCGTTCATTGCCGCCAACGGCCGTGCCAAATGCACTGCGGATGGCGTCGGCGTAGGCCGGCCGCGTCAGATGCCGAAAACCGCCGGCGACGGCGACCAGGTCGTAGGGGCGGCCGCGCAGGTCCTCGCGGATGTCGTCGATGAGGAGATCGATGCTGCAGCTTTTGCCGACGACGCGCGCCAGCATTTCGCGTGTCACAGGCTCGCTGGCGGCAAAAATGGTCGCCTCGACGCGGTTCATCCATTCCCGCCAGCGCACCTCTGCCGGCAGATGGTCAAGCTCCCGATCAAACAAATGGTCATTGGAACGGCGGTCGCCGGGCCGATCGTCATCTGACCGGCCTTTGCCTCGTCTGGCGCGCGCGCCCTCCACCATCGGCTACAGCCCGTAGATGCGGAATGTGGCGCGGCCCGACAGCTCGCGCACGGCGCCGAGACCGACCAGTCGGTCGAACAGGCGGCGCAGGCCGCGGTCGCTCATCCCGGTGCTTTTGTCCCCGCGCCAGGCGACGAGCGCATCGTCGTTCAGCAAATGGTCGACGACAAGGTCCGCACCCTTCGCCCTGAGCTTCGGCGCGACGGCAAGCAGCCGTTCGGCGCGGCGGCCGAGCTCGGCCGACAGGTCGATGGCCCGCAGCGCGGCCCGCGCCTGCGCCACGAGCAGGCCCTGCACTCTCTCCCTGCCCGGCACCTGGTTCCTCTCCGTCAGGCTGGTTGTTTTCGGTCGCACGCCACGCGTGCTCCCGCCCGATGCAGGCTGCGTTCCGAGCAGCGGCACCGCATGTGGCCATCCCAACCTTTGCGCGAGCAGGGCGTCGGCGAGCCAAGAGTCAAGATGGCGTCCGAAGCCGTGGCGCGCAGTAGCCGCGAACGCGCCGGTCAGAATCCCGACCACCCCTTCGCTGGTGGAGAGCTGCCGAAGCTCGTCCGCCAGATCGCTGACTGCTTCGTCGTCGCCGGCGTCGCCAAGCTCTTCCTGCACGGCGGCAAGGCCTGCCTCCGTCAGCAAATCATCCGTGGGTCGCGCCGCCAGCAGACGCCAGGCGAGCAGAAAAGACCCGGCGGGCCCGACATCGTCGCCCGGGCGAGTGAGGAGCAAAGAATCGCGCAGTGCGGCCTCGTCTTCGGTGCGCCCCGCCTGCCGCGCCATCGCCGCGGCCGCCGCGAGCGCCAGGCGCTGCCGCCAGGCGCCGGCCCATTTTCCGCCCCGGCGCACCACGGCATCGAGCGCGCCGATCGCGGCTCCAAAGGCGATCGCGGCATCTTCAACGGTTTGCGCCGTCTCGACTGCCTTGCGCAGCCAGGACGGCACCGGTGCCGCATGCACGATCGGCTGGGGGCCGAGCGGCAGGCCATGAAGGACAGGAGACGGTTTGGGGCGAAGAATCATCCTCGGCAGCATGACTAACGGAGGCGCTTTTGGCAACGAAGATGCCGATAAACCGCCGCGCTTGTCGATGTCCTTTTATGTCCGGTAAGGTTGCCTTATCGGACATATGCGCCTAGCCTGCCAAATCATGGAAAATCCCCCGGCCAAAGCCACTGAAAACGACCTCTCGGACGCGGACGATCTCGACGGCGATCTGCCCGACATCGTCGATCTGGTCATGGATATGGGCGCCTCACCCCCCGCCCCGCGGGCGCCGTCGCGGCTGGAAGCCCTCGTCGAGACCGCGACGGCCTACGCCAACGCCGCCAGCTCCGACAACACGCGGGACGCCTACGCCAAGGACTGGCGGCATTTCATCTCCTGGTGCCGTCGGGAAGGCTTCGACCCGACGCCGCCCTCGAGCCAGGTCATCGGCCTCTATATCGGCGCCTGTGCCTCAGGCACCGCTGCCGGCGATCCGAAACGCGGCCTGCCCTCGCTCTCCGTGGCGACAATCGAGCGGCGTCTCTCCGGCCTCGCCTGGAACTTTACCCAGCGCGGCGTGCCAATGGATCGCGCCGATCGGCATATTGCCACCGTGCTCGCTGGTATTCGCCGCAAGCACGCCAAGCCGCCGCGGCAGAAGGAAGCCGTGCTCGGAGACGACATCAAGGCGATGGTCAATACGCTCGGTCATGACCTGCGCGGCCTGCGCGACCGGGCGATCCTGCTGCTCGGCTTTGCCGGCGGCCTGCGGCGGTCCGAGATCGTCGGTCTCGACGTCGTCCGCGACGACGACAGCGACGGTGCCGGCTGGATCGAGATTTTTCCCGACCAGGGCGTTTTGGTGACGCTGCGCGGCAAGACCGGCTGGCGCGAGGTTGAGGTCGGCCTCGGCGCATCCGACCAGACCTGCCCGGTCGCCGCGCTCGAGAGCTGGATCCGTTTCGGCCGTATCGCGAGAGGCCCGCTCTTCCGCCGCATCTTCAAGGACAACAAGACCGTCGATGTCGAGCGGCTCTCCGACAAGCATGTCGCCCGCCTGGTCAAGCAGACCGCACTCGCCGCCGGCGTCCGCTCCGATCTTCCGGAAGGGGAACGTGCGCTGCTGTTTGCAGGGCACTCGCTGCGCGCCGGCCTTGCCTCTTCGGCCGACATCGAGGAACGCTACGTGCAGAAGCAGCTCGGCCACGCCTCGGCCGAGATGACCCGCAAATATCAGCGCCGTCGCGATCGGTTCCGGACCAATCTCACCAAGGCCAGCGGTCTTTGAATGGCCCCTCCCCTCCCCCGATTGAAGCGGCTACGCGACGGTTGGAGGGGCAGGATTTCCAGCTTAGAGTTTCAATTGAAATCGGGAAGTAAAACCGACAAGCGGACTTGCAGGCGACTTTCTCCCGCGCGTTGATCACGTCGATAAGTCCCCCTTATCGACAGTGATTGATCTCGCCGCCCAAATCAGCCAGAATCGTCCTCCAGATGCCCGCTGGAAACGGCCCGCGCGAGCCGAGAAGCAAGGCGCGGCTTTTTACCGCGCAAAAAGGGCGCCCGGCATGAGCGAAGAAAAACCCGTCCGCCTGCCCGACCCCGCTTCCGTCGAAATCGTGCTCGCATCTCTGGAGGCGCAGTCGGCCGACGCCGAGCTCGCTACTGCCCTCAACACGGCCTTTCCGGGGTTTGCCTTCACCGTCGTGACGATCGACGATCCCTATTGGTGCAACCCTCACGCTGTTGTCGCTGCCGACGGCACGCGCCACGGCGACCACCGTGCCTGGATCGAGAGGGGGCTGGCCGAACTCAACGGCGATCTCACCGCCTTCTGGAACCGGCATCGCGCGGACGGGACAAAATTCGCCGAATGGCGCGGCGCCAGCGCCTTCGCCTTTGCACCGACCGGGCCAGGCGTCGCCGACTTCGTGCAACTCTCGCTCGGCCGCGAGATCGAGGTCCTGGCCGGCCCCGTAGTTGATGCCGACTACCGCCCCAACAGCGTCGACCATCTCTTCGAGCCGACCTGGGTTTCTCGCGACTCCGCTGCTGAGGCGCAGCAGCTCGCAGGACCAGTCTACCGGCTGCGCGGCCGCGCCGGCGGCGGCGTCGCCCACATGAGGAGTTTCCTGGCGCGCCGGGCGCGCATCGACAAGGAACAGCGCGAGGCAAGCCGTCCCGAGCTGGAAAACCGCATCATCCATCAGGTCGGCCCCCACGGCACGCGCGACACCGCGTTTTTAGACGCCAATCCGGACTGGTTCGATTTCGTGCCGCGCGAGAACCGCTTTTTTGCCGACTGGGAGCGGTCGAGCGCTTGCGCCCGCCGCATTTTTGACCATTGGGCCTTCGACATCCACGATCTTGAGCATCGTGGCCGGCGCGAGATCGGTTTTATCCCGCTGCCGCTCAAAATGCCCGCCGAGAAGCTGTTATTGGAAGAAGGCATTTCGGTGCACCGCCTGATGGCGCGGACCGAGGCGATCGACGCCGAGATTGGCCTGCCCTTCGCCTGGTTCTTCCTGATGACCCACGGCTACTGGGTCGATCCGGACGTCGGCGAGGCGATCGCTGAAGGCCTGCGCCAAGGACGGGTGCGTTTGCCCCATCGAGACGCCGCAGTGCTGCTCGCCTGGGCCGACCGGCGCTATCTGTTCTGAGCGGTCGCCATGGATGCACGCCTGCCAAAGCCCGTACCCGACCCAAGAATCCGGCGTGCGGAGGCGCTCGCCGCGCTGGATTCGGTGCTGCCCTTCGACCGCCGCGACCGCTTGGCCGAGCTACTCTCCGACGACGATGTCGAGACGCTGCGCCACCTGGCGAAGGAAGGTTATCGGCGACAACTCTCTGCGCGCGCTTGCCTCCGACCTCGCCTATCTCGAGGCCTGGTGCCAGGCCGCCGTGGATTCTTCTCTGCCCTGGCCGGCGCCGGAGCCGCTTTTGATAAAATTCGTCGCGCATCACCTGTGGGATTTTTCCAAGCGCGAGACCGATCCGAGCCACGGCATGCCCGAAGACGTGTCGCAAAGCCTGCGCGCGCAAGACCTGTTGCGGAAAATTGGCCCGCACGCGCCGAACACGGTGCGCCGATGGCTGGCCAGCTGGTCGACGCTGACGCAATGGCGCGGCCTCAAGGCAAGTTCAACGCACCGGGTTTGCGCAGCGCCCTAAAACTCGCTGTCCGCGCCAGTCCGCGGCCGCGCGGTCGCAAGAGTCAGAAATCAGTGACAGCCGACATTCTGGGCGCGGTGCTCAAAACTTGCGTCGGCGAGCGCCTGCCAGACTTGCGCGACCGCGCCCTGCTGCTCGTCGCCTTCGCCTCGGGCGGCCGCCGCCGCAGCGAGGTTTCGTCCCTGCGCGTCGAGCAGATCGTTGCGCAGGATCCGGTCCCGGCCGATCCGAAGGATCCTGAAAGCCCAACATTGCCTTGCCTGAAAATCCAGCTCGGCCGAACGGCATTCCGCTGTCCGAAGCCATGCAGCAGTCGCAGCACCGCTCCGTGCAACAGGCATCGCGCCATTACCACGACGTCGAGCGCCAATTGGGACGCGCCGCGCGGCTGATCGTCTGATCGGCCTCGGGCTCACTGGTCCCAGCCGCGCTGTTCGGCTCAAAACGATCCCACTGCGCTGCACATGGCCGCTGAGCCGCGAAATCGCGCTTCCCGGGTGCCGGGGAACTTGCTCAGCGGGGCCTGACGTTGCAAGGATCAAACGTGTCGTAGCGCGAACGCAGTACCCATCGCGCACCTTGATCTTAGCCCAAATAGGCTAAACAAATCCTTAAACCCGGGAGTGCGCATTGATGGAAACCAGGATCATCGACAGCCGGGATGATTTCGCGCAATGGGCGATCGATCGGGCCAATGCGATCCTGACGGATCAGGGTTCGGAACTCGCCACCGCCGTCCGCAACGGAAGCGAAGCCCAAATCAATGAGACAGCACAGGCGTTCGGCCAGGCGATTGTCGATGCGCTGCTTGAGGCGTTCGACGGCCTCGCAGGCGACGAATGAGCCGCAGGCCACATGACTGCTGGCGATGGAAACGGCGGCCGGCACGCGGGCTCACAGATCCATCCAGCCTCGGCCGGCAGAGGAGTAAAGGCCCTTTGCGGGCCAACCGCTGCGCTGGCCTGGCCTCCTCGGCCGAGATCGACGAGCTATGTTCAGAAGCAGCTTGGCCATCCCTCCAAGATGATCCGCAAATACCAACTTCGACGCGACCGGTTCCGGGTCAACTTCGGCGGCAGGGCTCTGAAAAGCCCTCCCCCTCCCCCGTTTGAAGTCGTAAGGTGGAAACTGCCGTTCGAGAGTTTTACTAGCGCATCAATTAAAATCGGAAAGTAATACCCAGCATCAGCGGATAGCTGCAATCCCTGTGTGCGTGGCGGCTTATTCCTTGCAAAACCGGAACTTTACTCCATGATTGCAATGATGATCGAGCGGCGCATCACGACTGAACTCACGGAGCTATTGGACAGCATGCCCGCCGTGGCGCTGCTTGGACCACGCCAGGTTGGCAAGACCACGCGCGCTCGAAATAGCCGAACGGCGACCTTCTATCTATCTCGACCTCGAATCCGACGCCGACCGCGCCCGGCTCACGGAGCCGGAACTATATCTGGCCGACCATGAAGATAAGCTGGTCATCTTGGATGAGGTCCACCGGCTACCGAACCTGTTCCAAAACCTGCGAGGACTAATCGACCGCGGCCGCCGCGTTGGGCGAAAAGCCGGCCGCTTCTTGCTCCTGGGATCGGCATCGATCCACCCTAAGCAATTTCTACCGAACAGCTGCGGGTGCGGAGATCGACTTGCTACTAACGCTGCCGGGCCAGCGCCTCTGGGCCATCGAAATCAAGCGTAGCCTGACGCCAAAGGTCGAAAAAGGGTTCCATCAGGCCTGCGAGGACCTTGCTCCGGAGCAGCGCTTCGTCGTCTTTCCAGGATCGGAGCGATTTCCGCTCCAGCATGGCATCGAAGCAGTGCCCCTGCAGGATATGGGCAGGGCGTTGCTTGACGAAGCATGATGCAGAAGTTCTGGCATTCCGGTCAGGGCGAGGCTCAAGCTCCCACCTTCACTGCGAAAGCTGCAGAGCGAAAACCCAGATCGCGGCGTGCTTCGGTCTACACAGTGGCACCCGCTGGCGCCTATTCGGCGCTTCTCTGTAGGCTCTTCTGCAAAACGGACCCGCTCACTCGCGCCGTCGTATGACCTGCTCATCTCGACGTCCGCGACCGTCCGTGTTGCTGACGGATTTCGCGTCGGCGGGCCGCCGTCACAGCGAAATTGCTGCTCTCCGGGTCGAACAGCTGGTCGAGAAAGAGTCCCGCTAAGGCACCCGACGGCGAAAAACTGCCCTGCCTGTCGATGAGGCACCGCACCAAGACGACACAGGCCGACAGCGACGCTTTGGTGCTGCTTGCCGGCCGGCTGGTGACTGCGCTGTAGTCGTCGCTCGAGCGCGCCGGGCATTGCCCAGCACAGGCGGCGACAACGCACTGGACTAAACTTATGGTTCAAGCCCGGGAGGCTGGGTTCGTGCAGAGAGTGCGGCGGTGCCGGTACGGGCGCCAGCGGTTTTAGTCACCTTTTCGTTGAAAGAACGGAGAGTTGGCCGCGGCCAACTTTGCATTCGACCACGACAGAGGCACTATTGGGGCCAAACGATTCGCACGAAAGAAGCAGTTGGCCGCGGCCAACTTTGACCGTGGTTCGCGGGAAACCGTTGAATCATAAGGGTTCTTGGCATGGTTACCGAATCATGCCATTTTCGATACGGTTTTTTAGCAATTCCTGCCTAAAAAGCGCATCGAAAGGGGAAATCGATGTTGCATAATCAAAACGTATCGACGGCCATGTCTTCCGACGCGCGGATTTCTCATCATGCGCGCCAGCTGTCTATGCAGCTGCAGTTACTACGAGAGCGCCTGTTTCCGCCGTCTTCCCAGAAAATGTTGAAGACGTTCACCTCTGGCGAAGCCGCTCATCTCGTCGGGGTGTCAGACGGCTACCTACGGCAGCTTTCAATAGATGGCAAAGGCCCTTCACCCGAGGTGTCCCAGACTGGACGACGGTCGTACTCTCTCGCCCAAATTCATGAGTTGCGGCAGTACATGGCTTCTATCAAGCCGAAGGATGCACTCGCTTACCTTCCGTGGCGGCGGAGCGGCGAAAAGCTTCAGACGATTGCCGTCGCCAATTTTAAGGGCGGCAGTGCGAAGACAACGACATCCATCTACCTGGCACAATATCTTGCCCTGCATGGGTATCGTGTTCTCGCGGTTGATCTCGACCCGCAGGCTTCGTTGTCGTCGATGCTCGGTGTTCAGCCGGAGTTCGATCTAGAGGAAGGCGAAACCCTCTATGGTGCGATCCGCTACGACGAGAAACGGCGGCCGCTGAAGGAAATAATCAGAAAAACGTACTTCGCTGGCCTCGACCTCGTTCCCGGAAACTTGGAACTGATGGAGTTCGAGCACGAAACCCCCACTGCGCTGATGGCGCGGAAGACAAGCAACTACGAGATATTCTTCCGACGGGTCGGCATGGCGTTGGCCGAAGTCGAAGCCGATTACGACGTTGTGGTGATCGACTGTCCGCCGCAGCTCGGATACCTGACGCTTGGTGCGGTTTGCGCGGCGACATCGCTTCTGATCACCGTCCATCCTCAGATGGTCGACGTGGCGTCAATGTCGCAGTTTCTGCTGATGACTTCCGACCTTCTGTCGGTCGTCCGGAATGCAGGCGGCGATCTGAACCATGATTTCATCCGCTATGTCATAACGCGCCATGAGCCGCACGACGGTCCGCAGGCACAGATCGTTGCCCTGCTGAGAAGTCTGTTCGGGGACGAGGTTTTGGCCGCGACAGTCCTGAAATCGACGGCGATCGCCGATGCCGGGCTCACGAAACAGACACTCTATGAAATCGAACGAGGACAAGTCCGCCGCTCGACATTCGACCGGGCAATCGAATCCCTTGATGCAGTCAACGGAGAAATCCTCGATGGCATTGAAAAGGCATGGGGGCGGTCATGAGCAGACGAGACGTTCTGAGCGGAATATTCGCCGATACGACGCGAGAGTTGGCCGCGGCCAACTTGTCCAAAGCGACGGACGGCGGTCGTGTTCTGGCAGGTCCCGTAAGGACGATGGGGCTTGCCCTCGACCGCATGGATCAGGAAGCCAGAGAACTTCAGGAAGCCTTGAAGTCCGGCGAGAGGGTCGTCGAACTTGATCCCGAACTCATTGACGGCTCATTCGTGCGTGACCGCCTCGACGGCGAGATAACCGCAACAGACGATATTGTGAGGTCGATCGAGGAAAACGGCCAGGAAGTGCCCATCCTCGTCCGGCAGCACCCCGATATCGAAGGACGATATCAGGTTGCCTATGGCCATAGGAGGCTTCGTGCTATCCGACTCCTGAGGCGGAAGGTAAGGGCGGTTGTCAGGCCATTATCGGACAATGAACTCGTCGTCGCTCAAGGCATCGAAAACACTGCGAGAAAGGACCTTTCTTACATCGAGAGAGCGGTCTTTGCCTCAAGCCTCGAAGCACGCGGCTTCGGCCGCGATCTGATCATGCAGGCGTTGAGCACTGACAAGACGGAACTGTCGAAACTGTTGTCTGTCGCCAAGAGCATTCCGGACAGCCTAGTCAAAGCCATCGGTACCGCACCCTCTATGGGCCGCCGCAGGTGGATGGATATCGCCGAAAAGATCACTGATCCCAAAGCGCTGGAAGCCGCTAGAAATGCCATCGACAGGCCCGAATTCGAGGCCTTGGGATCGGACGAACGCTTCATGATGGTTCTTGCGGAGGTTTCGAAAAAGCCGCAGCGAGAACAGACAGTCAGCCAGTGGAAACCGAACGGCGGCAAGGTCGCGGCAAAGATCAAGGACACCGGGGCGGCCTATACGCTCTCCCTCAAGACCTCCGGAGCCGATGAGGGCTTCGGCGCATATCTGACAGGACGGCTGGATGATCTCTATGCCGACTGGCAGACAAACAGGAAACGGAAACAGGAGTAAACCGCAAAAGAAAAAGGCCCCCGAACGTCACCGTCGCGGAAGCCCTTCTCATCCTTTAGCAAGCTGAGAATCACATTTTCGCGAATCACTGTCAAGAGTCTAGGCGTCGATTCGGCGAGCAAATTTCTTTTGCCTAATTGAAGGCGAAGGAAGAAATGGAAACGGGTATTGCAACGACGCCCTTTGGGCGGCGCCGGATGTCGCTTGCCTTGTTGGCAGCGCAAAACGACTCACGTGAAATCCCCAAGAACAGGGTCGTTGAGAAATGGCAGATCTACCGCGACCTGTGCGAGGGCAAGAGCATCGTCGGCATCGGCGATCGCGCCCTGGCCGTCCTGAATGCGCTGCTATCATTCTATCCTGACAGCGAGCTGAGTGAGGAAAACGGCCTCATCGTCTTTCCCTCGAACGCACAGCTGTCCCTCAGGGCGCACGGCATGCCCGAGCCCACAGTCAGGCGGCACCTGGCGGCCCTTGTGGACTGCGGGCTGATCATCCGTCGGGACAGCCCGAACGGCAAGCGTTACGCCCGCAAGGGCCGGGGAGGGGAGATTGAGGAAGCATTTGGCTTCTCCCTGGCGCCGCTGCTGGCCCGTGCCGACGAGTTCGAAGCGGCGGCTGAGCGTGTTCGCGCCGGCAACAGGGCGCTTAGGCTTATGCGCGAGCGGATCACCTTACACCGCCGTGACATCCACAAGCTGATCGAGGCGGCCGTTGACGAAGACGTGCCGGGCGACTGGGCAGGCCTGTGGAAGCGTTTCCGCGGCATTGTGGAGGCAATTCCGCGCCGAGCCTCCATCGTCGAGCTTGAGCCGATCGTGGGCGATCTGGCTGCATTGCGTGACGATGTGGATAAGCTGCTGGAAATTCATATGAAATCCACGAATCCGAGCGGCAATGACTCTCAAAATGAGCGGCAGCAAACTGATTCAAATACCGACTCTATATTTGAATTTGAACCTGCTTTAGAGAAAAGCGGGGCGGCGGCCGAGCCAAGGACGAGGACCGCAGAGGCGCCGAAAACCTACCCGCTGGGGATGGTGCTGAAGGCCTGCCCCGAAATTGCGGATTATGCCGTCGACGGGATCGGCAATTGGCGCGATCTCATGATAACCGCCGCCCAGGTGCGGGGATATCTGGGTGTTTCGCCGTCAGCGTATGAGGAAGCCTGCCATGCGATGGGTCAGGAGACCGCGGCGATGGTGATCGCCTGCATTCTGCAAAGGGCACAGCACATCAATTCCGCCGGCGGCTATCTTCGGGCGCTGACTGATAAGGCCAAGGCGGGGGCGTTTTCGGTCGGGCCGATGCTGATGGCGGCGCTCAAGGCCAACGGCGCCACAGCAAGGATGACGGGATGATGATCGCCAAATCCCGCAGCTTATCGCTTTGCGCCCAGCTCAAGCGCGAATTACGATGGCCGGCTGACACATGTGGAAAGCCCGGAAAACCCGTATATTCCGGAAGAAATGAGTTCAGCCGATGACCACCACCGTCACCGCCGTCTCGAAAAACTTCGGCGCCTATCAGGATGCCGCGGTTCACGACCCTGTCATCATCACCAATAACGGCCGGCCTCGCACCGTGCTGCTGGCTTACGAGGATTTTGTCCGGCTGTCGAAGCGCGACCGGCGGGTCGATCTGACCGCGGAACTCAGCGCCGAAATCGCCGCTGTCGAAGCCGTCGAAATGGAGCCGGGGCCTTGACCATCTCAACGGCGAGCTTCCTCCGGCAAAGGTCTGACGGATGGAAGGACGCCCTCCGGCTCTTTCCAGCGCTTGGCTGGTCTTGCCAAACCTGACGCGGTCCGCGCAGCGACACGGTGGCCAGCAATCCGGCGCTGCGCCCAATCATCCTTGCAATTGTGGAGTGCGACTCCTATTTTGCGAGGAAGAATCGAAGCTCACGCCGCCTCGGCTGCTGCGGTCGAGCGTTCCAGCATGGCGATCAGATTATCCGGCAGCACCGCCTCTTCTGAGGGCGGGTGCGGTATGGTTGTTTGCGCCTGCCGGCCATGACGGTTGCGATATGTTTGTTCTTGCCCAACGCGCATTTCCGGGTTTTGATCGACGCGGGAGAGCATCTCCTCTAGAAAGATCAAAACGAAAGGCGGTTTATCGTTCGTTTTTAACTATCGACGGGCACGGCGGCTTTCGGCCATTTTCGTTGCCAGAAGCGCCGCGATGATTCATGCTGTCGACGATGATTCTGCGCCCGAAACTGCTTCGACATACACCTGTGGCCGTCACCGGCGCAGCCCCGGCTGCGCTGGCCACTCCCGTGCCGACCTGGCTGCGCGCCGCGGCGGCCGGTCCGGACTCGGTTGAAGATGCTGCGTTTGCCGCGGCCGCGGCGCTGACCGCCCTCGACGCGGTGGTGCGCCGGCAGGAGCGATGG
>NZ_AYWU01000054.1:0-14113 GCF_000502375.1 Mesorhizobium sp. L48C026A00
AGCAGGATCACCGACTGGTCGAAATGGCGGCCCTTGAACATCACGTGCTCCTCCACAGCTGAGGAGTGTTTCTTGCCATGCTCCGCTTACCAAAAGGTTTGCGACAGAGCCGTTCGAACCGCATGCCGACACCATCGTCAAGGGCGGCCGCGATGTCCATTATGGCCACAAGATCCTATGAGGAGGGTGGATAGCGACCTGCGCTGTGGCAAAGGTGAGGTTGCTAAACCCTAGACACCCTACCTTGGAGGCCGAGCATGCCCGTTGCAGCACACCGACCCGATGCGTTGACCGCCATCCGCACTGATCTTGGCGCAATTTTCGTCTCGTTGGAACTCAGCCGCTCGAAATGGCTGATCACCTCGCTGTCGCCGGGCGCTGGCGAGAAGATGTCGAAACACGCAGTGGCGGCCGGCGACGTGGCCGGCATGCTGGCGCGGTTTGCCGAGCTCAACCAGAAGGCCGAGGCGCGGACCGGGAAATGCTTTCCGATCATCGTCGTCCAAGAGGCTGGGCTCGACGGCTTTTGGATCCACAGGGTGCTGCAGGCCGAAGGAATCGAAAGCCACGTCGTCGATCCGGCCTCGATTGCCACCTCACGCCGGCGGCGTCGGGCAAAGACCGACAAGATCGACGGCGAGGCGCTGGTGCGCGCGCTGCTCGCCTATAAGAGGGGCGAGCCGCGCGTCTGCGCCATGCTGCGGGTGCCCACCCCCGAGGAAGAGGACCGCCGCCGCCTCTCGCGTGAGCGCAAGGCCTTGACGAACGAGCGGACCCGCCATGTCAACCGCATCAAAGGCCTGCTGTTTGCACAGGGTGTCTCCGGCTACGAGCCGTTGCGGCGCGATCGGCGCAGGTGCCTTGAGGCGCTGAAGACCGGCGACGGGCGTCCGCTGCCGGACCATCTGAAGCAGCAGATTGATCGCGAACTCGAACGGCTGGAGCTGCTGATGGAACAGATCAAGGCGGTCGAGGCCGAGCGCGACGCCATGCTTGCGACCGAGCAGAGTGCCTCGCCAGCCCCGGCCATGCTGCTCGACCTGAAGGGCATCGGGCAGGAGTTTGCCGCCGTGCTGTGGACGGAGGGCCTGTCGCGGCACTACGACAACCGACGACAGCTGGCCGCCTACGCCGGCCTGGCGGCGACCCCCTGGCAAAGCGGCTCCGTCTCACACGACCAGGGCGTTTCGAAATCCGGCAATCCAAGGCTGCGAACTACGCTGATCCAGCTCGCGTGGCTATGGCTGCGCCATCAATCGCAATCGGCGCTCTCCTTGTGGTTCAAGGAGCGGGTGAAGCAGAACGGCGGGCGCCTCAAGAAGGCGACGATTGTGGCGCTCGCCCGCAAGCTACTCGTGGCGCTGTGGAAATACGTCAACGCCGGCGTCGTCATCGAGGGGGCGGTCATGAAGAGCGCCTGATGCCGATTGCCGCTCACCCATGGAATGTGAACTAAGCACTTCTTCCAGGGCCTGATCAGTCCTGGCGGATCCAGGTGGACGAACCGAAGGTTGGGATGGCCTGAAATGCCCCGCCACAAGAATGGTCCCGTCCTCCTGAGCCCGTACCCGCCGCAAGCGGGATGTTGGTGCCGCTGTTTCGAGCAGCGACCGTATATAAGTTGGATTGGGCTCGGATAAACGGCCGCGTCATGCCATCGGGCTCAGACCATGGATTCCGCAACACATCGAGAAGGTGAAGAAATGTTGCCCTGACACACCCGTTCCGTCTTTACCTTCCTCATATAAGCTCAACCTGACGACGGGCAGGCAGTCTGTTCTTTCAATTTAGACCAACTATGCGGATGCCGCCTCAGTCAATTCGAGAATGTAACCAATGCCGCGCACGGTCGTGATCCGTGGCGTTGCACCTGACCTACTCAGGTGTCCACGTAAGCGATAGATTCCGACTTCAAGCGCGTTGGCAGATACCTCGTCGTTGAACGAATAGAGGTGATCTTCCAACTGCGCACGAGGCACGATGCGGCCTGCACGGACAAGCAGATGCTCTAAAATACATAGTTCGCGGCGTGCGATCTTCAGAGGATGACCCGAGACGGAAACCTGTCGGCCGATCGGATCGAAATTGAGATTGCCAAATACAACGATGGGGTCGGTCACCTGTGTCGACCGGCGCAGAATGGCTCTCATTCTGGCGATGAGCTCATCGAAAGAGACTGGCTTGAGCAGAAAGTCGTCCGCGCCACCGTTGAAAATTGCAATTCGCTTCTCGAGATCGTTGATGCTACTCATAATGAGGGTCGGAACTGAATGCCCGTCGCTCCTTAGCTGTCTCAGCCAGCCCAAGCCATCGCCATCTGGCAGAGCCAACTCCAGCAGGAGAATTTCATAGGTTGCGCAACAAAATGCCCTCGACGCCTGTTCCAGGTTGCCAACTACATCAACGGCAAAACCGCTATCGCCGAGCGCAGCTCGCACGGCGCGCGTAAGATCCACATGATGATCAATGAGCAGCGTTCGCATTTCACGTCCTATCAAGGTAGGACAGGTCACCGTCCGCTGTAAGACCGGGGCGACAGCAGAAGTCGCGCAACTCGTCGTAGTGTTCGTAACCCTCTTTCCGATGGGTGATCGCGGGAGCATGCAAGCCGCACGCCTGCAATAGTCGGGGATGGAAAACGTGAAGACCTGTTGACGGGCTGAAACCGTCGGTCGGCCAGCCCACAATGCCACCGACTCTACCTGCGATTTCTCTGCGCATCGATCCTCCTATATGGGTTGCGTCGCAAACTCCAGCTGAGGTCGCAAGGGCAGGTTGCGGCTTTGTTCATTGAGAGGACCCCCTGGAGGCTATACCAGGAGGATTCCCTATATGGCACTTCCCGATTTACCAACCGGTCATTCCGAACCACGTTCGGCGGCTTTGAAGACGCTCATTGAGCGCGGCTAGGTAAATCAAGGGTACGACCAGCCGGGTGTCGATGCCGCTTTTGAAGCAGGCATCGGCACCAGCTCGCTGAGCGTCGCCCGCGCAATTCAGCGGACGCGCTCGATACACCCAGTCGAATCGTGCCGCAGCTTGCCGCGCCGACAGGGCGCCCGAAGACTTCAGACTTGTGACCGAAGGTCTACGCCCAGTCCTCCTCCCATTATCCACCTCCGTCAAATCAAAGTGGACGTTGAATCTGAACAAATTACGCCATCATATCACAAACGACTTACCGATCCCCGACGTGCTCTAGCCTTAGTGCTTGTTAAGAAGGTCGGCTACTGTCTCTCCGCGTCGCCGGGCATCGGCGGCGAGCCACACCTCCCCCACCTCATACACGTCGCCGTGGGTACGGAACGGCACAATGACGTCAATGGCAGCCGACAGCAGGTCAAGAAGCGTGTGGTCTTCCACAGCAGCTCCTTGCGGGCTGCTCTTGACGAGTGAAAAGAGCTTTTTAAAGCCTTGGACCGGATCCGCCCCATGAATCGTTGATATTGATCCCGCATGGCCGGAGACGACTTCGCTAAGGTAGGCCCAAGCAGCATCATCGCGCATCTCGCCAAGCAATATTCGATCAGGGCGCATGCGCAAGCTGGCTTGCAACAGTTGCTCGGCTGTCACCGCACCTACGCCTGCTCGGTCCTTCGGATAGAGTAACCGGACATGGTTCTCGTGCGGGATTGCGAGTTCGAGCGTGTCCTCGATACTTATCAGCCTCTCTTGCGGGGGTATAGCGTTGATCAAAGTCTTGCTCATTGTCGTTTTGCCGCTTCCAGTAGGTCCGCAAAGCAGCATCGTGAGCCGCCCGCAAACGCACGCTCGCAAAAATTGCTCCAAGTCACCATGGTCGTAGTGCTGAAGAATCGTTTCGTCCTGCCGCTCTTGGCGCTCCTTTCGTGACCGCCATTGATTCCAACGCGAGTATTCGTAGCGAGAAGAAACTTCCTTCAGTTCGGTCACACGACTTGAGGGACGCCGTATCGTCAGGCTTATTGTTCCTGAGGGAACAGCGGGCGGCAAACAGATCTGCAGCCGCTCTCCGTTCGGCAGCTCAGTCGCACAGAGGGGGCTTTGCGGTCCGACATCTTGCTTGCGCAGCGCTCCAGCGAGGATCGCGATGTCCTCCAGATCGTCATAAGATAGCGGTAGCGGATGTTTCGTGAAAACGCCGGCCTGTCGGACAAAGGCTTCCCCAGGCCGGTTGATAGCGACCTCTTCGGTCCTTGGCTCCTCAAGCCATTTCAGAACAGGGTTGAGAAGCAAACGCAATTGAGGGTCAGCCTCCGGTCGCATTGTTGTCTCTCCGGCGTTGGCGATGTTGGGGGGGGGCTGGCGCCACGGCGGTCGCTCTAAGATCGTATACATCTGAGAAATCGAGGTCCCGAGCCACAAAGATGGATACAGCATCTCCCTGGTTTTTCTTCAGAGTTGGCGGAACGTTGATCGTTGCTCTAAGGGTCGTCTCAACGGCTTGTCCGGCGTTGCTCTGGAAGCTGTTGATGCCGCTTCCTCCACCTGAGCTGCCAGCGTATTGACCGGCGGCCTGAAACGCGCCTTGAATGACGCTCATGAGCATTGCTCCGCCAAAGCGCTGCCAGAAGTGATTATCCACCGTGCCAGGCATTCCGGAGCGGCCGAGCTCGTCAGCGCCCGGCGATGCTAGCGAAACGAGGGCATGGTCAGGCGTTTCGATGCGCGTCCACAGCACGAAGACACGCGCATCCCCCTGTTGGAGACCGCGCTGGATCTCGCCAATCACGGTTGTACCGCGATCCAAGAGCACGACATTGTTGGTGGCGCCGCGGACGTCTTTGGGTAAGACGCACTTCACATAACCCGGTAAATTTGTGTCGACTGCCGTTTGCAAAATGCAGGGGATGATCGTTCCTTGAGTAATCACGAGATCAGGGTGCGGCAAAAGTGTGGCCCGGCTTGGCTCCTGTATATCTGGCTTCAATCGCGCCGACAGATCGCCAGCGTCTGAAATCTCATCCGAGGTCGCGGGAGCATCCCTATGGTTGTCTTCGCTCCGCTGACCGTCGTTGGGCATTTTACTGCTGCCACTGTAGGCGAAAATTGGTGTTTCCTCCGGCGGCGGATCAGCTGAAGTCGGCGTGGATGGCGCAGGATCTCCTGCCTGCGCCGCCTGTACGGCTGCTGGAGCTTCGGGAGCAATCTCAATCGGCACGGGGCGGAATGGTTCGGCGTCGGCGACAATTGGAGGTTTTGGCTGAGTTGGTTCGTCTTGTGTGCTGGGACGACCTCCGAGCCAGATGAGTGATAGAGATGAGATGAGAACAAGAGCAGCGACGGCCAACTTCTGCAATCCCGAAACATGCCGGCGGGCCGGCTCCGAGACCATCGATCCGGAGGCATGGACATCATGTCCCGACTGTGGGCCGGTTTCATTCATCGGCCGAGCCTTTCAAAACGCGCCACACGTCGGGTGTCACTGTACCGGTCCCTGGCGCTCGTCCCACAGGGTCATAAGCCCTGTTGAAAATGGACAAGACCGTATTGCCATCTCTCAGACGCCATTCCCGGGCGACTGCGGATACTTCAACATAGTCCCCTTTGACCGTGTAATTGGCAGCGGCTTCCTTGCCGTCGGGATTGATAATGTAGAGAGAGGGTATGCGGGAATTGCTTGCGAAGCCAAATACGGTGGTAAAGCCATTATCGAAAACTTGCAGCGGCGACAGCGATCGATCGCCCTTTGCGACGTAGTGAAAATTGCTTTCGTCCGGACTGGTAGTTGCGGCGGGCCGATTCAACAAATCCTGAACTCTCTCGTCGTGCAGCACTTTCGCCCGGGCCTGACCAAGAATCGAGCGCCTTTCTGCGTCCTTTCTCCGAGCAGCAGCCTCATCAGCAGGATAGGTGAACTGCACACTGTAGTATAGGTCAGGTTGCTGCTCATCGAGTTTTGGCATCGCTCTTGTTGAAATACTGAAGACGTATCTCCGTGTACCGGACTCACTCTCGGCCAGCACGATGACCGGCTGCGGCGGGAGCATCCGGCTAGCCTTAAAAAAGAGATAGTTGGCGCGCGGGAGCGCAGCCAGGTCTTTGCTATTGGAAACGGCCACGGCTGCGACTGTCTCGTTGGCCGCGAATGTGACAACCAGCGTTGCCCCCACTGCGGTAGACAGGCGCACCACTTCGTCGGGACGGTAAGCCAGGTAGCGCATGCGCGCATCATGCTTGCCGGCAAGTGGTGTGTCTTCCGCGGACGCTTCCATCGTTAAGAAGAGTGAACAGACCAGCGCGAGAAACGCTCTTTTTGTCATGGCTGCACATAGCCCAGGTTCGATACGCTATCTTCCGAGCCTTGATAAGAAGTGACGAGTAGACCTCCCGGATTGGTGAGCCTCGATTGCCCAGGCAGACCCGTCAAGCGCTCGTAGCGGATGGTAGCTGTCCAGGTGGTCACTATCGGCATCTGCCCATCGACAACAAGCGTACGTTTGTAACGGATCTGTTGAACGTCCGGACTGATGTCGTTTGAAGAAATATGCCCGACCTCGAGCTTGCCGCGCTTGCCGACCGTGACTTGCGGCGAGGTGGGATTCGGATAGTTGAAGAAATCTTGATATTGCTGTCGCACAGCCGGCGCGCTGAAACTGGATACGAGGTCATAGGCGTATTGGGCTGTATCTGCTGTGTACCCCTCGCGCAGGCGTACATATTCCCACAGCGAAGCATTTATGACGGCTCGGTCTTGGGTTGCCGGCAGTCGAGACACTGACACTTCGCTGTCGACGGTCCCATCCGGCCGGACCCAGAGGAACACAGGTACGAGCTTGGCCAACGGGACCATGGCAGCGATGGTAAATGCCTGGGCAACATTTCCTAGGACCGCCGCTGCGGCAAAGGCGATCAGGGCCTTTGACAGGCGCCGCGCAGACTTCGCTCGTGACGTTTGAAACGCTTCCACCTTCTTATAGTGGGCGGCTAGCGTTTCTCTCTCCACCAGAAGGGCATGTTCAGGAAATTTCACTTTGGCTCTTCCGCGCATTCGACCTGAAGATCCTCAGGGGTGGTTTCCCATTGTCCCACGTTCAGTTGGAATGGGGCACCCGCGCACGTCGCAAGCCCATGGCTCGTCTTGCAGGCGGCCAAAGCGAGGATTGACAGAAGTAGGCAATATTTCATGTTTTTGGCACCGAGCTTGTCGATTGATTAACCACCCGCCGTTTTGGCGAAGTGGCGATTGAGGCTGTTAAGAGGTCGGTTCGCACCTCCCCAAGAGCCGCCGGCGATGCTGCTGGCGATCGTCGGAAGCGCGACGATCAGAGCGTCACCAGCTAGGAAAAGCATGTCGAGCTCGTAAAGCCCGATGATCTTGGCTGCTGTCGTGCCCGAGAATTTGATCATCAAAAGCATGGCTGCCAGCGAGACTGCTTCGGCAGCGATTACTATCGTTGCAACGATGTTGAGGAGGAGAAGCAGCAGCCCGTACGAGAGCAGTTGGCCGATCCATCTGGTGGCTATGTCTCGAGTGTGATCAAAAAGGTAGCCTACAAGGACCAGGGGGCCGATCGTCAAGAGCACCTTCGTCAGAATTCCAACGGCATCGTAGATCTCGAACGCTGTCCACAGCGCGCCGTAGAAAATCCATTGCGCTCCCTCGAAAGCAAGTATGTCCTGGCCGTTCATAGGCCCAATTTCGGAAGCAATCAGCTGAAAGACATACTGGCTTGAAGCAAACATGAGATCGAGCTTCTGGGGGATTCCGATGAAGGGCAAGTCGCTGCCACTGATGTCGTGAGCCAACCTCGGAATCGTGTCGTCGAAGAGCGCTTCAATGTACTGCTGATAGTTGGCCTGCCCTAAGATAAGGGCGACGACAATCGACACCATGATTACGCGCGAGATACCCCCGCGCGCATCGACTTGACCACGCATGACCAGACAGCCTTGGATTATTATCCAGAGCGTGACACACGCAACCAGAGGCGCACTGACCGCCGCTTGGACGTTTTCAAGCACTTTGTGCAGCCCGGACGTGAAGGCCCCATGAAAGATCGTGTGTATAGTCGTGAATGGCGCGGGAATTTTGAAATTCATGGCGTGAGCCTGATGTGTCCCTGATCAGCGCAGCTGAGCCTGATGAACTCTGTGTGGTTTACGGGAGGATGCTAAACATATTAGCGGTGTCCTGATGTTCGCGACGCTGCGTGGCGGCCTCCTCCACGGCGTGAAGGTTTCCTTGTGCAGTGGCCATTGTCAGCAGACTCGTGGCCTGGACATTTTGGATCATCGCATCGTGAATCTGCTTGAGGACCAGACCGTTGGTCACGGTGGCCTGCATAATATTTCCCGAGCGGGAAAGCTGACCAAGCGTGCCGGCGTTATCCTTAAGGCGCTTGTCCATCATGCCCAAAGTGTCGGCTGCAATAGCTGCGGCATTGGCGGCCCCAGCGATTTGTCCCTGTAACAGTTTCGCTTCTGAATCGGTGCCGTTGACTATCCGATTTGGGTCCTTCGCAATGTTACGGGCCATAATCGAAGCTGGCGCCCGAGCATCAAACATCTGCTCCTCCAGCTTATTGCTCGACGGGTAGTGATTTCCTTGGTTCAGTGAGCTTAGCAGTCCCGTGACAGCGAATGACGACGTTAGAATTGTCACCATTTCGATCGTGGTAGCGAGCGTCTCGATTGACCTCTCAAGGATCGCCGCATTGGAAAGCGCTGTTAAGGTCGCTTGTGTTTCTGTTACAGGGTCGCTGACGATAAATTGCGAACGGGCCTGTCCGTGAAGCAGAAGGGAAGCAGCAAGGGTCGTTACTGCAAGTTTGGCAAATTTCATGAATATTCCTCCGTCAGTCTTGAACTTCATGGTACCGGGCCATGAACTTGTCTAGCCACCCACTTGGGGCGTCTCCGTGCTGGTTACGAAGCTGGTCGGCAAAGCGCACTGTGTTGGCCCGCCCCGAGAGTACGGCTACGTACTCGCGCATCTGCCCAAGATCGAATTCGCAAACAATACTCCCGCTATCGCGCTTGAGCAAAAACTTGCGGCTGCCGATTGCCATTCCCTGGCGGATTGCCTCGAACTCCTGCGCAGTGCACTTCAAGCCATCGACATACGCAGAGCGGTCCGCCGTCGGTGATGGGTAGAAAATTTTCGTCATACATTGCGCAACGAGACTAGCTCCGAGAGGCGATTCCAGAACGTGTTCAGGCTGCTGCGTTGCGAGTATCAACATGCCGTTGTTTTTGCGGACCGTGAGCAAGAACTTGTCGATAACGGCCGAGAATTGGGGGTTGAGTAGATAGAATCGAAATTCGTCGCAGCTCATGACGAACCGACGACCATCGACGATAGCGCCCACTCGATGCAGAAGGTATGCGGCGGCCGGTGCACAGACCTCCTCATATTCCAGGAGCTGCGTCATGTCGAAGCCCGTAATGGAGGCATCCAGCCTTACTTCGTCCACGTCGCCGTCAAAGGCCCATCCAAGCGCCCCCCCTCTACACCACCGCTGCAGCCGTGCTCCTGCGCCCTCGGAGGGGCTGTGCAATAGGAATTCGCGCAGGCCCGCAAGTGAGCGCATAGGGGGTTCGAACGAAAGCTGACGAACAATGCCGCGTTCCAGCCGACGGCTTTCCTCCGGCGAGATCGGACCACGGCCGTCACTCTCGATCAGGGCCATCAACCACTCGCGCAGAAAGTCCCGCGAGGCGGAGGTGTTGTCCAGTCCACGCAGAGGGGCCAAGCCGCTCGGAGCGCCTCTGCGCAACGCAAGATATGTCCCTCCCGTGGCTCGCACCAGCAGTTCACCACCCCGATCCTTGTCGAAGAAGACGATCGCACCATTGCGATCGACCAGGCTTTGCTCAAGCATCGCGAGGACAAAGGTCATCAGCGTCGTCTTGCCTTTGCCAACGGGCCCGAATATTGCCGTCATGCCGACGTCATTCTCATGGGGGATGTAGTCGAAAGAAGTTCCACCGTTTGTGCGAAAGCGCGCAACAGCATTGCCCCAGTGGCCGGAACTGGAACCGCTTGGGAAGTTCTCAAATGAGACGAGCCCGGCAAAATTGTGTGAGGTGATCGCCCCCGGGCGCGTGCGCCACCTGTTGTTCCCCGGAAGTTGGGACCAATATGCGGCCTCCATGCCGATGCCCTCTTGGACGATAACGGCGCCCGCGTCGGCCAGCCGTGCGCGGGCACTTGCTGCGCGATCTGCAAGGCTATTGAGGCTGTCGGCATAGACGCACAGGCTCAGATGATGCGAACCCATCACGAATTCGTTGCTTGCCAGTGCGTCCTCTGCCTCGGCAAGTTCATTGATCTGGGTGAGGGCCTTGTCGCCGGCACTCGTCATCTGGCTGGACTTAAGGCTTAGTTTGGCATGAGCTTGTGGGCGAGTGAGGAAGGAAAAGCTCTGGCTCAGGACAAGCGGGAAGTTGGCGGACAGCAAGGAATTTAGCATGCCCGGCCGCGTCGTCGCCGGATATTCACGGAACGAAAACAATGATCCGACGGAGCTATCCCCGGGCCTTCGAATCTCAAGCGCCCGCTTCCCGCAGATGACCTGGTCAGTGTAGATCGAGGCGCCAAGTGAGCCGGTAACCATCGGAACCGGAAGAAACCGGCAAGTCATCATGAGCCGAAGCGCCTCACCGATTTCCGTGAAGAGCACGTTGCCTTTCTCACGAATGCCCAACCGGCGCAGACCGTAACCGCCGAGTGCGCCAGCAATGATGTGCCAGAGGTCTTCCAGGCTCCGCATTTGGGTGGCTAGATCGTGCTCATTCCGTCTGCGGGACTTGGCAATCCGCAAGCCGATCTTGCCGATTGCGGTGCGGGGGGACACGATCAAAGTGAGGAAGTGATCGTTGCGAAAGAGCTTTCCCGACAGCACACGACGCTCGTAGGCCTCGCTCAGACTGCCAGCGAATGCACTTTGAAACTGGCGCGGCGCCGGCGCCGGCACATCGTTGTGTCTCACAAGATGAGCGTATATCGAGACATTGTCATCGGCGATGTTGCGCAAGAGAGTGTTGAACGCGCGGCAGCGCGAGTTGCGCATCTCAGCGTCTTCCAAATCAAAGGGCAGACCGTTCACATGTGCCATGGCCATGATCGATCCGTCTTCCAGAAGGACAACCTGATCGCTAACGTGACCAACATACGGAAGGTAGATCTCGCCAGACCTCTCGGTCCGGCCGCTGGCGCCGAACATTACACCATTCCTCTTCCGCGTTTCGGCACTCTGATCGGATTGGCGCTGACGCTTGCGCCTCCCCAGACCGGCCCGTCCACGCTTCTGCCGGCCGTCTGCAAATAGAGCAGCACGACGCTTGCCGCGTTATAGTCACGCTCAACAACCAGCCGTGCTCCGAACCAGAGTGGCGCGAGAACGATTTCGTAAAGCGGGTTCTGAAGGATAATGATAACAAGCCCGGCCAACATCATGAGCAATCCGGCCAGCGTCAGCGGCACCCCCAGAAACAGTGCGGGGCGCGTCGCCGCCACATAGAGGGTGCTCACTTCCAACCGGTCGCTCATCAGCCACCGCCTATGAGCGCCTTGCCCAGGAAGCTGGCCCCGAACATGATGACGATCCCTCCAACGACACCCGCAACCAGGCCAAGTGAAGCACGACCGAACATCCAAGAGATACCGATGGCTACGAGCCCGAGCACGGCCAGTGATTGTCCGAAGGGGCCAAGTATGAACGTGCAGATATTCTGGACCATCTTGGCAGGATCCGTCCCTCCGGTCACCTGAGCCGCGGCTGGCCCGCTGTAGAAGACCGTCCACGCCGCGCCTGCAGCAGCGGCCGGTACATATTCAGCCGCCATGCGCAGCATGGAAAAAGGCGAAGGAACACGCGTTTTAAGCGCACGAAGTATCTTGAGTGGCGTCATCATTGCATCTCCATGTTTCAATCGAATACGAGTTTGTTCGGGTTCGAGGGTTCCCGTGCTTTCGCAGCCTGGCTGCCTGTCGGACCGGAGGGATCGGCCCCGGAGCGGTCTGGCTGATACGAGCCCCAGATGTCCCAAGAATCTTGGTTGGGCTGCTTCTTTCTATTGGCCTGTTGGCTCTGCTGGAGCAGAGGCGGCACGGCTTTCCGACCGGGTGCCTCAAGGTGCGGCACATCTCGAGGAGTCGGCTCCGGCGTTCGCTCAAGGAGACTTGAGATGTCCTTTGCGGCCGACTCGACCTTGCGTACATAACCGTTGGCGAAGCCACGCGTGACGTCGCCCGTGTTATAGGCCGAGATGGCACGGCGAAGCGCCAGTTGCTGCGCAAGTGCAGTCGTTCCGCCGGCATACCGGCTTTCAAGCAAGTGGGCGGCAGCCGAAAGCGAGGCGCAGGGCTCGAAGGCCCTTTCCGGCGTGAGATTGAGCATGGGAAAGTTCTTGCTGTTTATCTGCATCAATCCAACGTCGACAGAATGTTGTGCTTCGAGGCGGTCCTTGATGCCCCGCGTGGCTTCCAGGTGGTCTATCCAGCGAAGCTGCTCACCTGTGGTGTTGTCATGAGCCACCAGCGTTTCAAAGCCACTTTCAATCTTGGCAATCGCGGCGAGGGTGGACGGCGCAACCCAGGGAGCGCATTTGCGCGACAGGCTGCGGAACTCACGCGGAGAAAGTGGCGCGGGCTCGGCTGGGAGTGACATGGATGTCAACAGGACGATGGCCAGCGGCCAAGCTGCAATAAACATTCCCTATCACCTACCTTTCCAAGCCGCCGACGGGTTCTGGCCCTGTCCGGCACGCGCTTATCGGGGAGGTTTGTTACTGTGTGATGTTCAATTTCAGCTTTTCGGTTTCAACTGAAGCAAAGACCGTGTTCGTGTCAGCGTGGGTGAGCATCGTGGGTGGCGCGGGCCCGATTCAGCTAGCCAATAGTCCGGAGCATCTTGGTGCGATCATTCCTGTGCAGGATTGCTCGTCCCGGCCATCCGTTGCTCCTGGACCGTGGGCCGCGACTTCGGCGTCATGGATGGTACTTCTGTCAGCGCCAAGCCAAGGACAAATGGGGAGCTTGGCGGGTTTGTTCAGGCTCGGGATCACCGTGGGGAATCGACGAAGGCGATAAAGCAGCCCAACTTTGCCGGTATGCTGCCGGTGCTTTAAGAGCAGCCATGCGCGGCCCTGCCCACTCAGATCATTGCTTGAGACGCGAGCTCGTCCGCGAAGCTGGCTCGAAGGCGCAAATCCGCGGGGGCGAGGGTCAACTGGGAAGACGTGGCGGCGCAGCCCATCCTGGTGCGAGCCTGGTTCAGCTGTTCGGCCGCCGCCGCCAACGGGTGGATCATGCACAGTCCCATCGGCAGATACCGCACGTCATTGACGGAGTCCGACGGCGCAATGGACAAGCATAGTGACAAGCTCAAGATGGAGGAGTTGCAGTAACTGAGAAATGTTAGCCCGGACGTTCACCGCAACCGGCGACCTGCCGGTCGCCCGAACAGCATTTGAGGCCGCCGGCCACCTTGGACGAAGCCGGCTTGGCAGGAGACATACTATTTGGCACAAGGCCGCTGCAGCGAATCACGGTCTTCTTCCGCCGACCGCCTCTCCGATCAAGCCAAACGCCGCGCTGCTCAACCATGTCCGAGCTGGATCCACGAGCCGGAGGATATCGAGATGATCCAGGTCCGCAAACTCCAGGATGACGAGGATGCAAGGGCATAGCAGGAAACTTGGCATCCATGAGGTCGAACTCGAGTGGTATTGGCAGGCCTGCACCAACGGGGGAGCTCGAAGCGAAAAAGCGAAGGACCACACGGCAGGGTCATGTCGGCGCTTGGACCTGTCTGGTGGCCACGGGCTGCCTTGGTGCGGTCAATTCGCTAGGGATGAAAAGACCAGGACGAGCACGGCCTCACATTGGCCGCACGCAACGGCGAGTGGTATCAAGGGGCAGCTGTTCTGGGTCGGTGCCCCNGCGGCGCCTCATCGCCGAGTATCTCACGATGCATGCCCTGAAGGTAACCGCAGTCCACGATAGCAAGCAGTTTGACTATGTTCTTTCACATGAGCCAGTCGATCTCGTGGTTGTTGACCTTAACCTAGGCCGGGAGGATGGACTTGCGATCGTCCGCAATCTGGCGACAAGATCGGATGTTCCTATCATAGTGATCAGCGGCGACCGGCTTGATGAGGCGGAAAAAGTGGTTGCACTGGAGCTCGG
>NZ_AYWU01000055.1:0-27858 GCF_000502375.1 Mesorhizobium sp. L48C026A00
CCGATCAAAGCGCACTTGCCCGCACGCCTTCGGCACGAAGCATCGCCAGGCTCATGACGCTGGCGCGTGACGACCTGTCCAAATCGGACGCTGTACTGATCGCGGCAATCGAGAGCAATGTTCCTGACCTCGTCACCGCGCGAACGCTGATCGACGACTTTCAGCAGATGATCCGATCAAAGGCGGTCGCAAAACTGGACGCTTGGCTGGACGGCGCGAAGGCAAGCCTCGTCGGCTCCTTTGCAAACGGGGTCGAAAAGGACATCGCCGCAGTCCGCAACGCCATTATCTCTCCGTGGTCGAATGGCCAGACCGAAGGCCAGATCACCAAGCTCAAACTCATCAAGCGGCAAATGTACGGCCGCGCCAAGATTGATCTGCTCCAGGCGCGCCTCGTCGGTGCAACTTAGGCTGTGGCCGCAGCGAGAGTGCGTCAGAGCCCCTTTTGCGCGAAAAACCAGGGTCCCGATTCAGTGGTGATTGACACGTCGAGCCGCTCGCCGATCCTGATGGTGCGCTTGCGCACGGTCGCATGCTTCTCGGTCGGTTCAATGGGCAGGAACTCGGCCAGCACCTTCGCCGCCTGCCGGTACGGCATCATGCTTCCCAGCCGCGCCGTCAATTCCATTAGTTCAGGCGTCGCCTGGTCAGGGCAAATTTCCTTCAGCGGAGCAAAGGCGCCGACCGTGCCTGGATAGCACTCCCGGCACGGCAGCCAACGCGGATTGCTAACCTCAACGGCGCCGAGACGCTTCGGATCCGACGTTGTGTAGTCCTTAGCCGGTCGGAATGTGTGGCAGTCCGGGCAAACCCGACGGAAAAGCGCGTAGGTCTCTGCCTCGTGGTTCACGACCGCGCTTTGCAGCGCCGCCATGATCGTCTTGCCCTCTTTGATCGAGAAGCCGATCTCACCGTCGAACAAGCGCTCCCAGCTCTTGCCAATCCGGACTTGCCCACGACAGACGTTGCCGAATTCGTTCTTCCCCTCGATCGTGATCGTCTACTCTACCGCCACCATCGCCTCCTTGAACAAAAAGACGTTCATGGACCGGCCGCTATACCCACCGCGTCGCCATCGCCAACTCCCGGCTGATCAATATGGACCACGATCACGTCGCGTTCCGCTGGCGCGATTATCGTTACGGCACCGAGCCCAGCCTGATGTCGCTCGATGCGCACGAGTTCATCCGTCGCTCACATGACGAGTTTCAGGTCAAGTGATATCAAAGGCGCATAGTTCCTCCTTTTCTGTTGGCGGAGCTTCCAGGGTTTGAGCGCAGCTGCGTTGACGCGGCGCGGCGTATTTCCGAGCCTGGTCCAACTCACATGCGGTCGCCGTCTGGGACGGCTGCACCCATAACGTCTTCTGTGGATGGCTCCCGCGATGCAAGAGGTAAATCGACGTTATGGCGCGTTGGTCGGGTGCAGTCTTCTGTCCGGCCTGTTGATGCAGCCATTCGAGACTGCTGGCCCTGATGGGGTCGGCGAACTGGGTCCCAATCTGCTTATCAGGCTATGATGCCTCGGACATTCGACGGGTTGTCCCTGTTCCCGGCCTGACCGGTCTCGCCATCACATCGCGTCGCTCGGCAACGGATGCAGCCAATGCTGTAGCCCCTACCGGACCGATACCGGGGATCGTCGGCAAGCGTCGCGCGACGTCCGTCGGTTCGTTGGAGGGCACTGATCGAACGGTCGATCGCCTGGAGACGAACATGGGTGTCGAGCACCTGCCCGCACAGAAGACCGAGCAACCTGCGTTGCCATTGCCGGCACTTCCGGCGTCGCTTCCTTCGCGGCGATCTGGTGCGCCAGCCTGAGCGCCCGCTCCAAACCTTGGGGAATGTCGATGCCGAACTCAGCCAACAAGCCGCGGATCATCTTCACGAGTTGCGTGCGCTGCTTGACCAGAAGATTGCGTGTGCGGTGAAGCGACAGGGCCGCCTGTTGCTCGGCCGACTTCATCGCCACGAAGCGCATGGTCGGGCGTGTCACCGCTTCGCAGATCGCTTCCGCGTCCACCGCATCATTCTTGCCGCGCTTTACATAAGGCTTCACGTAGCTCGGCGGCATCAAGCGGGCCTCATGGCCGAGCTCCGTCAGTTCTCGAGCCCAGTGATGTGACGTCCCGCAGGCCTCGATCCCGATCAGGCAGGGCGGCAGCTTGGCGAAGAACGGCAGAACTTGGGATCGGCGCAGTGCCTTGCGAACAACAACGCCCCCAGACGCGTCGACGGCGTGAACTTGAAAAATGCGCTTGGCTAGATCAAGGCCCACGGTGGTAATCTGCACGGCGGATGGCTCCTTTGCTCGGGTTGCCTGACAGCAAACCCACTGTGGCACTCAGATGCCGGGAGCGGGAGCCATCCACCTCATCTGCTTTCGGCGGGCAAGGGAGACCATTCTTCCTGTCGGTGGTTCAGACCAGCGGCGGATTCGGTTGTCTCCCTGGATCCGCGGGGGGCTAATTGGCCCTCCGGATAGGTATGCCAGGGTTGATCGCCTTAGGCGGTTTTCATGACGGCGCCCTCGATGACCACCCCTGCGGTCGCATATTTCCAGAGAGCGACGAGCAACTTTCGTGCGAGCGCGACGATCGTTGTTTTGCACACGCGCCCGGCGTTACACTCTGCTCGTTCGCGGAACCAACGAGAGAGCGCTGACTCGGGCTGGTAGCGCAGCCACAGCCAGGCAAGCTCGATCATTGTTGTCCGGAGCCGAGGATTGCCAGCCTTTGAGACGCCTTGCTCGCGGTCGATTGATCCGCTCCGCCAAGGCGTCGGCGCAAGCCCGGCATAGGCTCAACCTGCCTCCGGTGTCGAACTTTCGGAACAGCCCTTCCGTATACAAGATGGCGGCACTCTCGGGGCCAATGCCTTTGAGGTCGAGCAGCAACGCCACAGGCGTGTCCGCGACATCGGCGGCCAGCAACGCGTCACGCTCGGCTTCGACTGACTTGATATGCTCGAACAGCAGCTCGAGGCGATCGAGCTCGCGAATGAGCTGCGCCTTGAGCTGCCTGCCCAGCACACGGCCAACACCCGTCCGGAGATCGTCAAGCCGCTCGCGCCGGTCACGTCGCAGCGGATCATAGCCGGTTATCCCTTGCGCAAATAGCAGTCCCTTGATGCGATTGGCGTGGCTCGTCCGCTCACTGACCAGGACCTTGCGCTCTCGGCAGATCCGGCGCCGATCCTCTGCTTCGGGCGTCGGTGGCTTCGCCATCGCGCATACGCGTGGCTCTCCGCGTTTATAACAAGCAGTGCGCGCACCAGCGTTTCGCCGTCGATCTTATCGGCCTTCGCCCGCCGTCGCCGGCGCGAGGTGGCAATGGAGGCAGGATCAACAACATGGCTCTCGATCCCCTCATGCTCAAGGATACGGTGGATCCAAAAATCGTCCAAACCGGCCTCTTGGATGACGACAATCGGAAAGGTCTCGCCGGTGCGCACTTGAGCCTTTCCCGAAGCTGTGCAAAGCGCGCCAGCAGTCCCGCAATATCACCACCTCGCACCGCATGCTTCGACGTACGCTCACCCCCGCCTGGCAATAGCGACGTCACCGCCGCGTCGACTTGCTGAGTTCCAGTGAAACTAAAATCGCGCCAAGATGGGTGCGGATAGCGGCAGGCGCCTCGGGTCGATCATCTGCAATAAGCATGATTGCTTCCACAAAGTTAATTTGACCAGCAACCCCACTCTGCCACCGCGTGGGTCGCTATCCCTTTCTCGTCATGGGATCTTCCTCCTGCACACGCTGCCCGACGGCTTCCACCGCATCCGCCACTATGGCTTCCTCGCCAATGGATGCCGCCCGACTCGCCATCATCCGGCAACTCCTGTGGCGATGAAGCTCGCTCTGACCACCGCAGCCGGCGAGACCACCAGGCCGCTCCCGCGCTTTGACCCAACCGTCTGTCCCTGCTGGCGGCATTCTGCGCATCACCGCCGCGATGGCGCACTGGGCCGTCACGATCGCAGCCGGATACCTCATGACGACAGGATGTCGCCCCAGCATCGATCGTGGCAGTATCGAGGCATCAGCGTCGACGGACGCAATGACCACGTGACTACTCAGACAGCCATCTTGGTCCTAGATGAGGCCGATACACAAACTGCATTTGACGGAAGGCGCTGGACGATTGATTTTGATGAAGGCGCCAAGTCGCCTCGCCAATAATTTGGGAACAACAGATGCAAAGCGTTGAGACTTTCCGGTATTTGCAGGGAGAGGCAACCGAGTGGCGCCGCTACCTCCACAGAATCCCGAGCTCGGTTATGGAGTACACAACACAGCTGACGTTGCCCCTTCGGCTTAATCCGGTTTGAAGTTAGCTCTGGCCCAGCAAGAGGACCAGAGAATGAAGCGCAGCCGTTTCAGTGAAGAGCAAATCATCGGAATTCTGAAGGAGCACGAGGCAGGGGTTTCGGTGAAAGATCTGTGCCGCCAGCACGGCGTCAGCGACGCCAGCATCTACAAATGGAAAGCGAAATACGGAGGCATGGAGGTGTCGGAGGCGAAGCGGCTGAAGACGCTGGAGGAGGAGAATGCGCGACTGAAGTGGCTTCTGGCTGACGCCATGCTCGACAATGCCGCGTTGAAGGATCTTCTCGGAAAAAATGTATGGTCCGCCCCGTCGGTGCAAGGTGTCGCGACATCACGAATGACGATTTCAGTTGCATAAATGTATCCGGCCTCTCGCGGGTGGACTGCTGTTGCAGCCAGGCCATGATGAGATCCGCACATGCCGTTCCCAATAAATGGTTCGGGCACGAAGCCCGCTTTTTTGCACAGGGCTTACGGCATGCTGATCCACTGTTTCGGCATCACGATTCCCGAGCCTTGCAATCGAGCCGCAAGCGTCAGGCGAACGCAGGATCTCTGCGTACGAGTGCACCCGGCTTGTTTAAAAGCACCCAGACAATGCGTGCCATCTTGGCGGCAAGTGCGACGACGGCTTTGTTCGGATGCATGCGAGACTGAAGACCGTTGAGCCAGCTTCCCAAGCGATCGCGCGTTCGGTCCAGATGCCGAAAGCAGGATCGCGCTCCGTGCACCAGGAGCTTTTTCACATAGCGGTTGCCGCGTTTGCTGATGGCCAGCAACGTCTGTTTTCCTCCAGTCGAATATTGTCTGGGCACCAAGCCCAGCCATGCCGCTAGATCGCGGGCTGTGCGGAACTGCTGCCCGTTGTCGATAGCGGCGAGCAATGCAGTCGCACCTAATGCGCCGATACCAGGGATTGTCATCAGTCGGCGTGCGACGTCCCTCTCGATCGGCTATCGCTTCGATCTCCTTCGTCACCTGGCGGATACGCTCTTCAAGGCGAGAGAGATCGGCGTTTAAATCGCCCAGCAGCCGGCGCATTGTCGGCGACAAATCGTTCTCCTCGTCATTCAAGGCGTGCGGCAGATCAAGTTTGAACAATCCCGCGCCTTGACGCAAAGGGGCGCCGTAGTCGAGGCAGAAAGCCCGCATCTGGTTGATCAAGCGCGTCCTCGAGCCGATCATCTGGTCACGAATCCTGTGCAGCGCTTGAAGATCGACCTGATCAGTTTCCTTCACGGTGATGAAGCGCATTGTCGGCCGTGTCGTAGCCTCCGCGATCGCCTCAGCGTCGATCATATCGTTCTTGTTCAACTTCACGTACGGCTTCACGAAATTGCGCGGGGATCAAGCCCACTGTGTGACCAAGTGCCTGTATTTTCCGGGCGAGCCACTGTGAACCTGCGCAGGATTCCATGCCGACTATGCTCGGATCTGCGCGTGTAAAGAACTGCAGAAGGGTCTCTGGCCGAAAGCGGGCTTTCTGAACAGGCGTGCCGTCGCAGCTCAGGCCAACGACGTGGAAAATGTTCTTGCCAATATCGATTCCATAGACAGCCGCGGGTCACGGCAAATTACGATGCGCCATGCTACTTTCCTCCATTGATCTGACCTCCGCATGATGAGCGAGGAGGACGGGGCGGACCATCCCATTAATGGTGACGCCCGCTGCCGAGCGAGAGGCTGTCGTTCATCTTCGAAAAACCTACGAGATGAGCGAGCGGCGGGCCTGCAAGATCATTGGGTGCAGTCGGATGACGGTCCGCTATGCGGCGATCCGCGGCGACGACCGGGACCTGCGGGAGCGGATGAAGGCGATCGCGCATGAGCGCCGGCGCTTCGGCTACCGACGTCTGCATGTGCTGTTGCGGCGGGAAGGCTATGTCGTCAATCACAAGCGTTTGTTCCGGCTCTATCGCGAGGAGAAGCTTGCCGTGCGGCGGCGGGGTGGACGCAAGCGGGCGATTGGAACGCGGTCACCGATGATGGTTCCGGTTGCGCCGAACGACCGCTGGTCGCTGGACTTCGTCTCCGATCAACTGACCGACGGTCGCCGCTTCCGTGTTCTGGCTATCGTCGACGATTGCACGCGCGAATGCCTGGCGTTGGTCGGGGACACGTCATTCTCCGGCGTGCGGGTTGCGCGCGAACTCGATCGCCTCATGATGGAGCGCGGCAAGCCGAAGATGGTCGTCAGCGACAATGGCAGTGAACTGACCAGCAACCCCATCCTCGCCTGGCAGACGGGAGCCATGTCGCATGGCATTACATCGCACCGGGCAAGCCAATACAGAATGCCTGCGTGGAAAGCTTCAACGGACGCCTCCGCGACGAACTCCTGACCGAGACGCTGTTCACGTCATTGCCTCAGGCGCGCGCTGCGCCTGCCAGTTGGCGAACGGATTATAACGTCCATCGCCCACATTCGCGGCTCGGGTGGCAGACACCCTTCGAGTTCGCCAACCCTTCAGCCCGCGACGGGACACGCGGTACGCACCATGATCGGCTCCGCGCCTTTGCCCGTCGCTCAACCCGCCCCACAGGGCAAGACCGATCGCCTGAGCGAACTTCGGGTTGGATAAAAAACTGGGGGCAACGTCATCTGCCGCCAACGACAGCGAGTTTCGTTTCCGGCGGCAAGAGTCGCGTCAGCGTGAGCCCGCGTCTCGATAACGAGGGCGCGCGCTCGTGTCAAATGTCAAATGGATAAGCTAGATTTCATGTAAAATCATCATGTCGCAAATTAGTTAACAGAGGTTCCATCAATTTTAATAAACATTATCTTTGGACATTCGCTAATCGCTGTTATATTGACTGCCGGAAAGTTAGATTGAAAACTGGTTCGGTTAGAGATGATAACGGCAGGCCGAATCTAGGTGGAGTAGTTAAGAGATGGAACAAGTTCCTGGTGAAGGCGAAGCAGTTCTTAGCGTCCTAAAGAGTTCACTTGAGCCGTCGTATCGGATAGTTTGCTTCCCTCATGGCGGGGGTAGCGTCCAGTCCTTCCGTAATTGGTCGGACTATCTCCCCGACGACGTTGAGCTTATTTGCCTGGATCTTCCCGGGCGCGGCAAACGATCAGCGGAGGCCGCCATTCGCAGCATGGACGTACTGGTACCCATGGTCATCGAGGCGCTCCAGGCATACAGCGATAGGCCTTTTGTTTTCTTCGGCCATAGCGCAGGTGCCCTCGTGGCCTACGAGATTGCCCGCTCCCTAGAGGAGGCCCGTCGGCCATCTCCCTTCCATGTTGTTGTATCTGCTCACCCGTCGGCCGACCTGCCCCCGCAAGAGCCGCCGATGTATAGATACGAGGATGATAAGTTAATTGATGTGATCCGTACTCTTGGCATGGTCCCCAAGAAGGCGCTGGCAAACGAGAAACTGCTACTGGATTTCATTTTGCCGCCCTTGAGGGCCGACTTCGAACTTGCGGAGACTTACGACCGAAACCTGCCAACGCGCCTCAAGGTTGCAATCACTGCAATGGGCGGAGTTAAGGACGAAATCAATGCCAATGACCTAGACGGATGGCATCGGCTTACGACGTCTCGCTTTGCTCGGATTATGTTTGATGGCGATCACTTTTTCACTCATTCCATGACGGAGGAGGTGGTGTCTAGCCTCCTGCGCGAGATTGGCGAGGTGAAGGGACAACTTCCAGCTTCCATCCAACACGGCGAAGCCCTCCCTTATAATAGTCTAACCCTGCATGAGCAATTCCGCAAACAAGCGGCTCTCACCCCCGACAGTCCTGCGATCGTTTCAGAGGCTGCGACCATCACATATCGTGAACTCGACGACTTGAGCGACATTCTATCTGGGCACCTCCTCGGACAGGGTCAGAGCCGAGGTTCCCGCGTGGGTATCATGATGGATACTTCACCTGAATACGCCGTCGCTTTGTTCGGTATTCTTAAGACAGGGGCTGCCTATGTCGTGCTTGACAAAGCACTGCCCGTTGCTGCGGTAAAGAGAATACTTGAGAAAGCAAGTGTTGAAATCGTTGTCACCAACAACCGTTTTGCAACTAAGCTTCCGCCTGACTGGCCCGGTATTGCGCTGTCGCTCGACGAGGGTTGGGAAGCACAACTTGGCAAGGCCAGTCCGGTCAATCCCCAAGCGGTGGATATCGACGCGCCGGCCCAGATTGCATTTTCGTCTGGCACGACTGGTGAACCAAAAGGGGCCGTCTGTCCTCATCGAAGCGCTGTATCCTCTTACCAGTGGCGCTATTGCGCGCTGCCATATGCGTCTGATGAGCGTGAAGCGGTCAATCTCTTCGGGGCTATCATGCGGCCGATCCTCGCCGGAATTCCAGCCTATCTGATCCCTGATGACGTTATCTACGATCCGCAGCAGCTGGTCGACTACCTCGAACGAAATCGAATTTCCAGAATATTGCTAACTCCTTCACTATTGGATGTTCTTCTCAGCAGCGGCTTCATCGACGTCCCTTCCCGCCTTTCGGATCTCCGATTTATCTACCTATCAGGCGAGGTACTAACGGCAGCGTTGCTTGCGCGTGTGAGGGATGCGCTGCCGCACGTCAGAATCATCAATTACTACGGCGCCACGGAGGCATGTGATATCGCGCATATTGACTTGAGCAAGATCGATCCTGCGACAACACAAAAGGTCGCGCCCGTCGGTCCGCCTCAATACAATGTCAGTGTCTATATCCTCGGGGAGCAACGCGATCCCGTCCCGCTGGGCTTCTTGGGCGAGGTCTTCGTCGGCGGCGATGTCTTGGCTCATGGATATCTCGGCAGCCCGGAGATGACGCGCGAAAGGTTCCTTCCCGACCCGTTCCGCGCCGAAGGCACGATGTTCCGCACGGGAGATCTTGGCCGCATGCTGCCCGGCGGCCAACTAGAGATTTTGGGGCGCTGCGCTTTCATGGTGAAGATCCGGGGATACAGCGTCGTTCCAGCGTCTGTAGAAGCTGCTTTGCTTCAATACGCCGGCGTCCGCTCCGCCGCCGTATTGCCGGAGCTCAATCCGACGACCGGCCAGCCTGATCGGCTGATCGCCTATGTAGTCTTGTCGAATCCGTGCAAGGGGTGGCAGGCTTCTTTGCGGGCATATTTGAAGTCTGAGTTGCCGCACTACGCAATTCCGTCAGAGTTCGTTGCTCTGACCGAATTGCCTATAGCGGCCAACGGGAAACTTGATAGGTCGCGCCTTCGCGCGCTCGCGCAAAAGGCGTGCGCTCCGGTGACCGGTACCGACGACGTCGAACCGGCACTTCACGCAGCTTGGCGCGACCTTCTCCAGGCCGAAGGTGCCGATCCGGACGACAACTTTTTTGACTGCGGCGGACACTCCCTTCTGGCTGCCCGTCTCTGCGCCCAGCTTCGTAAGAGTCTGAAGGTGGAGCTCCGCGTAGTGGAGGTTTTCCTCAATCCGACCTTCAACGAACTCGCGGCTCTTCTCCGCAAACGCGTTGGCGAGCAGGGACGTCCCCAAAGCGCCAAGCTCCCTAAAACTCAGCCAGTCTTGCCGGGTAGGGCGCATGTGAAGGCGTTGGACCGTCGACGCAGCCCCGGTATGGACATTGCGGTGATTGGTATGGCCGCGCGTTTTCCTGGCGCGGAGACGGTGGACGCCCTGTGGGAGAACCTCTGCCAGGGGGTGTGCTCGATCACCTCGCTCTCCACGCAGGAACTCAAGGCCCGGGGCATTCCGGAGGCTGTCCTGAAGCGCCCCGATTATGTGCGCGTGGGCGCCCATCTCAACAATGTGGATCTTTTCGATCCGGATTTCTGGAACCTTTCGAAGCGCGAGGCAACATTAATGGACCCGCAGCATCGCCTGTTTCTCGAATGCTGCTGGAAGGCACTCGAGTCCGCCGGATATGCGCCAACCCAGCATGACGGCCGGACCGGAGTGTTCGCAGGTTCTTCTTCTCCACTCTATCTATTGCACCATTTGAAGGGCAGCGGCCTCATCGACCCCACCAACGCGCCACTCGCTTTCCTGACGGAACTCGGGAACGAGAAGGACTACTTTACCACGCGCGTGTCCTACATGCTGAACCTCAACGGCCCAAGCATTGCGGTGCAAACCTCATGCTCAACTGGATTAGTGGCGATCGCGGTCGCCGCTCAGTCGCTCGCCGGCGGCTATTGCGACATGGCGTTGGCAGGTAGCTCGAGTATCACCTTCCCTCAAGCGGGGTATCAGTTTGTCAAGAACTTCATTAAATCTTCGGACGGTGTGTGCCGAGCCTTTGATGCCGATGCCAGCGGCACGGTGCTCGGAGATGGGGTAGGAGTTGTTGTTCTCAAGCGCCTTGAAGACGCGCTTGAGGCAAACGACCCGATCCACGCGGTGGTAAAAGGATGTGCCATTAACAACGACGGCCGCGCCAAATCGTCCTTCTCGGCGCCTAGCGCGCGAGGGCAGGCCGAAGTGGTGCGCCAAGCACTTGCCTCCGCGGCACTTGGCCCTGAAGATGTGGAATACATCGAAACTCATGGGACCGGCACCAAGGTCGGCGACCCGATCGAGGTCCGCGCTTTGGCAGAGGTCTTCGCGGGGCAAGCGAAAACAGGCCACGCCTGTGCGCTCGGGTCAATTAAACCGAATATCGGCCACGCAAACATTGCCTCAGGGGTGGCGGGCTTTATCAAGACAGTTCTCACCCTTCAGTACGGAGTGATCCCCGCGACCATCAAAATCAACCGGCTAAACGAAGATCTCGGTCTGGAAGACACGCCCTTCTTCATCAATGAGCAGCTTAGACCTTGGCCCCGTCCGCCGGGACGGCCGCGCACTGCCGGAGTCACGGGGCTCGGTATGGGCGGAACCAACTGCCATGTCGTTCTGCAGGAATGGGGCAGCGACAATGCAAGAGCTTGGCCAGGATCGGTCGCACGGGGATCTCATGCCCTTTGCCTATCTGCAAAGACCTCCTCGGCGTTAAGCCGAGCCTGCCGGAATCTAGCCGCGTTCCTGGGCCGTAACCGAGATATCGATCTTGGTGACGTCGCTCATACACTCCGCGTGGCGAGATGCCAGTTCGAGCATCGAACTGTCGTTGTGGCGCGCAACTTGGACACGGCCATCGCGAGGTTGGAAGAAGAAGCGGATCGTGCAGCTGATCGGATCGTTTCCTCGCCGTCGATTGGGTTCATGCTGCCCGGCTGCGGAGTGCAGAAGCCGCGAATGTTCAAAGACCTCTTTGATCACGTGCCAGACTTTCGCAATGCTTTCCTGGCTTGTGCCGCCGCTAGTCGCCGGGTTCTCGATCGTGACCTGGAGACGGTCATGTTTGGAGAAGACGACGCATACCGGACGGCTTCCTTCGAAGAAATCAGTGTCATGATTTTCTCCGTTCAATACGCCATGGCGCGTTTGCTAGAACTGTTTGGAGTGCGGCCCGGTTATCTCGTCGGACACAGCATGAGCGAATACATTGTGGCTACCCTAGCGGGCATTCTAAAAGTAGAAGATGCTGTTGGGCTGACGGTCGTTCGGAGCCGCGCGATGGCGAATCTTGGTATCGATGGTGCTATGCTTGCGGTCGGATGCGGCCCGAACGAGGCTGAGCGTATCCTCACGGAGGACGCTTGGTGTGATCGAGCTGAAGCTGGCGAGATCAGCGTCGGTGTCGTGAACTCAAATACCAGCGTCGTGCTCACCGGCAAGCGGGAACTTCTGGAAAGGCTTCAGGAAAGTCTCGAACAGCGACAGATCCCCAACAACCTCGTGAACACGGCTGGCGTCCCCACCCATTCTCCGCTAATGAAAGGAGCGACTAACGTCATCGACGCGCAGGTCCGTATACTCGAAAGGGGTCTGCCAAATGTCGCCATAGCTCTTAATTCAGGATCCCTGCATGGCGTGAAAGTACCCTTGCCGGAGAGCCACTGGAGTGGGCACGCATCTGGGACTATCCGATTCGATCGCTCTATCCAGACCACGGTCGCGGCTGGTGTAGCTGCCCTCATCGACCTTGGCCCTTCGCGCAATCTGGCGCGTTTCGCACATGGGGCGATCAACCCGGAGGATCGCAAGACCCGAATTCCATCGATTGTCCCAGCCGCGCGCGACGAGAACGATGAAGAGTCCACTGACCGCCATGTCCTTCTGGAATGCCTTGGCGCACTCTGGGCCGCGGGTGTTGCGGTAGATTGGAGACGGGCCAGTGATCAACTGGAACCGTTCGGTACTCGCCGTCGCATTCCCCTTCCAACATACTCATTCGACGGTCACCGATGCTGGCCGGACGATCAGCCTGCGGGCCCGACGGTTCCGCGGCAGCCCGGGGAGCGAGAACGGCAAAGTGGGAAATTGTTCACGACGCCAGATGAGCCGCCAGAAGAGGAGAGAACATCTCTTCCAAAAGAAGAAGTTGAAACAGGAGGGGACAATATGTCGTGTAACGGCGATCCGAAGAGAATTTTCGTTGATGAACTAAAGATTATTATCGGCGCCGACGAAATATGCTTGGACGATAACTTCTTTGATGTTGGAGGGGACAGCCTTATTGCCGCAGAGCTCCAAGCTCATTTGAATAAAAGCGACCTCTGGAGGTCCCCGCAATTGGATGAGATAATCGAGGCGGCGACGTTCGGCGACCTGTATGACCGAATATGCAAGTGTAACCACCCGTCGCCAATAACGACACCTCAAAACTTGTTAGACTAAATGTTGCCGGTCGCCGTGGAACATTTAGTCTAGAACGCAGACGCAGCAGACAGATGCAGCTCTGTTTCTGGCGGTCGGCGAGACTAGTAGCGGATCATCTTCCTGTAGCATGCGCCAGACTCGCACTTCCCAAAGGGAATCCCAAATCGGAGTCGTCTGTTAGGCTGTGACCACTAGATCTCCGAACCTGCTATCGCACATGGCCATCTTGCACCAGGTGGTCGGCGGCGACAATCGACATTTTACGAAGGCGCATATACCACGCACATCAAATGTAACTACATGCCCTTGGAGGCCGGAATGACATCGCAAACCGGAAGCTGCCTTGGAATTTTGGACTTGGAACCTGGCTTGCCATCCGGCGTGACGCCGCCGGCGCCGNGTCGTAATCAGCTCGGACTGCGGCTCTGCTGTTCGGCATCAGGCGGCGGTGGCTGCGGCGGGAAGTGTCCCGGTAGTAATGTCCAGCCTGCTCTTAGTGCCGGCGCTGCTCCGCCAACTGCCCCCAAAAGCCAAACTCGCTGTTGTCACAGCTGATTCACGAGTGTTTCGAGATGATTTGCTTGGGCTCAGTGATCGGGCCGACCGAAATCGGATCGTCATCGGCGGCATCGAAGGCGGTAAGATGTTGGAAAACGCGTGCATGCGTCCGCCACAACCGACCGATATCGCCGACATCGAGAATGATGTGGCAGCTTGTGTCGCGCGGCTCCGCGTCGCACACCCGGATATCGCTGCGCTACTGTTCACGTGCACTGGATTCCCGCCGATAACGCCGGCAATCCGACGTATGACAGGGCTGCCTATCTACGACATCACAACCATATGCCGAATGACGCTTGAGTCCGTTCGCGCCTAAGTTGTCATCGCTTCAAGTTCATCAGGTTTCTCGCAGCCCACTCGAGAAGTTAAAGAAATCTCAGCAAGAGGCTAAAAAATCACGACAGAGGGGCGCCGCCCGAATCGCATCCCACAAGCTACTCTGAACTGCGCCGACTGCTTCGTAGAGCAATGTAAATTGTTATAAAGGAAACATGATGACCAAAGTGGCAATTGTGACAGGATCTGCAACCGGCATGGGCGCGACTTGCGCCATAGATCTCGCAACGCGGGGATGGAACGTCACGATAAACTATAATAGAAGCAAGAAGGAAGCCGGTGAGACTTATACCAAAGTTAAAGCACAAGGTGTTGAAGCGATCGTTGTGCAGGCCGACGTGGGGCAAGACGCAGATTGCCGCAGACTGGTCGCCGAGACTCTGAGCAAATGGGGGCGCATCGACGGCCTTATCAATAACGCTGCCACCACAAAGTTTCAAAAAGACGGCGACCTTGAAGACGTCACACCAGAAGATTTCGACCGCATATTTCGGGTGAACACCACCGGCGCTTTCATGATGAGCCGTGCTGTGTTTCCGGCCATGAAGAGACTATGGGAGGAAAGCGAAGAACGCGGTGCGATCGTAAATGTGTCCAGCAATGCCGCCCTTACCGGCGCCGGCAGCTCAGTGCCCTATACGCTGTCTAAGGGCGCCTTAAATACTCTTACCGTGACGCTCGCACGCTGGCTCAGCCCTGCCGTTCGGGTGAACACCATTTGCCCCGGCTTCATCCAAACCCGTTGGATGCTAAATGGCATTGGCGAAATTGAATACAACAAGATGAAAGAAGACGAGGCACAGCGTACGCCTCTACGCCACGCAGGCACACCGGAACAGATGTCCGAGGCTGCGCTGTTCTTCCTGACGGAAGCATCAAACATTACTGGTCAGATCATTGTTGTTGATGCCGGCGACCATCTGCGCCCGGTTGCAAACACATCTGAAAGACGTCGACGACCAGACTTGATAGCCTGACACCGGGTCAAAGGCAGCGAACTGGGCCATGGCCTTGGTCCAATCACGCGGTGCATTTTGTAGCTTCCTGCTCCAGCGCAATATTCCATTCCTGCGACCGCAGGCGCAAAAAACTGCAGCAACGTGCTGCGTCGGAAACGAACTCGGACGGGCTCGCCGTCGCTATCTAACCTGACGACGTGGAAGCTGTGCTTGACTGAGGGATGATGGGGCGGGAGGACGAGGCGGACCATCCCATTGCGCGCGTCATAGATCTCGACGGGGTGTACGATCCTTGTCGGCCCAACGATCGATTGTTGTTGGGCATGAAGGGCNTCGATTCTGAAGAACCCGTTCTACGCCGGGGTCTACGTCTATGGTAAAAGTGAGAAGCGAACGGAGATTGTCGATGGCCGGGCTCGCAAAAGCTACGGACAGAGCAAGCCTTCTGGAACGTGGGATGTGCTGCTCCAGGATCATCATGAAGGCTATATCGATTGGAGTGAGTTTGAGAGAAACCAGAGCCTTATCCCCGTCAATGCGTTTGGACAGAAAGGAGGAATCAAGTCGGGTCGTGGAGGCTGGCGTTGCCCGGGGGCTTGCTCACCTGCGGCCAGTGGAAGACGGTTGGGGGTTGTCTATTCGGGGCGCGCTCCGGGCCATCCCTATTACCGCTGCGAACGTATCAACCAGATGCTGGCCAAACCGCGATGCATGACTTTTGGTGCGTCTCGCATCGACCCTGCGATCGGCAGGAGATATTGAGGGCCGTAACGCCAATGGCGATCGAGGCCGCAATGGAAGCTGACCNAATGCATCGGGATAATCTGGAAGAACGGCACCGCATGATGGAACTGGACTTGCAACAAGCGCGATACGAGGCATCTCTCGCTGAACGTCGCTACGCCGCTTGTGATCCTGACAATCGCTGCCCAACTNTTGCAACAAGCGCGATACGAGGCATCTCTCGCTGAACGTCGCTACGCCGCTTGTGATCCTGACAATCGCTGCCCAACTTGAGAAGAGCTGGGAGGCCGCGCTCAAGCGCGTGCAAGCCTGTGAAGCGGGTTTGGCCCAAGCGCGACAAATCGATCTTGTCACCCCAGTCCCCGATTTTGCTGGCATTGCCACCGATCTGGAGGCCGCCTGGCGCGCACCTAACGTCGACATGCGATATCGTCAGCAACTCCTTCGTGCCCTCGCGACTGATACCATTGCTGACGTCGATGAAGAGCAGCCTGAAGTCATTTTGACGATCCACTGGAAAGGCGGCCAGCACTCGCAGCTTTGCATTCGCAAACCTGAATCTTGCGTATTCCGATGAAGCCGGCCACCGATTCCGATTTGAAGCCGGCCAGTCATTCCGATTTCATTGCGGCCACCANGGGAGGCCGCGCTCAAGCGCGTGCAAGCCTGTGAAGCGGGTTTGGCCCAAGCGCGACAAATCGATCTTGTCACCCCAGTCCCCGATTGTCCTGCAAGAGCTTGCGCGCCGTCAGCAGGGCCCGGCGCTTCTGGCTCGTCAGCGTCTTGACATGGACCGGGCGGAACAGGTTGACCCGCATCATCTGGGCAATGCCACGGGCATCAATGCGGTCGGATTTGTTCGGCTGCGCCTCCAGGAACGCCTTGGTGTGGCGGGTCTCGATGCAGATCACCGGCAGGCTGGCCTCGGCAAGGCCGCTGAACAGCCATTGCGACAGCGGTCCGGCCTCGAGGCCGATCTGCTCAAAGGTCCAGTCAGGATCCGAGAGCACCCGCACAAGATCCTCGGGATGGCTCGGCACCTTCATCTCCCGGCAGATCTTCCTGTTTCGTCGACAATGCAAATTGCGGTCTCTTTCACGGAGACATCCAATGCTGCATGATGTTTCATGCTGCGCTTCCTCCTTCTGATGCTTGTGGCTGCGCCATGCAGAACCACGTTTACCATCAGCCTCGAAGCGCAGCACCTTCAAGCTTATCCACCATGCCATGGTCGTCCGAAGATGAGGCTCAAGCCGAATACATGGCATGATCGCGGAGCATCCAGCACTCAGCTAAACTGCTGACGTTTGATCTCGCCATGTGGAGAATGGGATGATGAAGCACTTTGTTGGTCTGGATGTTTCCCTCGACCTGACATCGGTATGCGTTCTTGACGAAGAGGGCGCCCTGGTTTGGCGTGGTAGGTTTCCTCAACCCCTGAAGCCTTGACTGAAGCCATTCGCAAGCATGCACCACCATTTGTGAAGATTGGCCTGGAAACAGGACCGTTGTGCACGTGGCATTGGCACGCACTCCGCGAAAACGGCCTTCCTGTCGTCTGCCTTGATGCCAGGCATGCTAAGGTGGCGTTGTCGGTTCAGCCGAACAAGACTGATGACAATGACGCCTGCGGCTTAGCTCAGATTTATTCGGAGCGGCTGGTATAAGGAAGTGGCGGTCAAGAGCCTCGACAGCCATCGTGTGCGGACGTTGCTTTCTTCCCGTGCCCAGCTGGTCAACATGCGCCGCGATCTCGGAACAAAGATACGTGGGCTTTTGAAGACCTTCGGCAGGATTGTGGGGAAAGTCAGTCGAAGGAAATACGAGGAATCCGTTCGCGAGTTCTGCGCGGGGGTGCCTGGGCTTGAAGAGGCTGTTTCAGCGTTGCTGGCTGTCCGCGCACGCATTGAGCAAGAAATTAGAACGTTGGAGGAGCACCTTCTCGGGTTCGCCAAACACAGCGATCCTTGCCGCCGGTTGATGACGGTGCCCGGCATAGGCGTCTTGACAGCCGTCAGCTTCGTCACGGCGGTGGATGTCCAGCGCGCTTTGTCCGTTCATCGGGTGTGGGTGCCTACTTCGGCTTGACGCGGAGACGTATCAATCGGGAGAACTCGATCGTGACGGGTCTGTGTCAAAATGCGGTGATGCCCTCACACGCAGCTATCTCTTCGAGGCTGCAGGCACTCGGCTCGGGTCGGCAGATGGTCTGCGCTCAAAGCGTGGGGCGCGCGCCTGGCTCGCCGGATAGGCAGCAAGAAAGCCCGTGTGGCGTCGCCCGCAAACTGGCTGTGATCATGCATCGGATCTGGTCGACGGCAGCGAATTCCGCTGGTCGAAGGAGGAGGCGACCGCGTGATCACCAGCTAAGCATTAAGCAAGATCCGCCCTTTTCGGCGGTGAATGTCCCTGCCGGGACGATGGCGTTGGTGACCTCGTAGATGGGGAGGCAGCCCTGATTTAAGGTACTGCGTCGATTACATTGAGGCACCCACGTCCCGAACGCCAACATGCGGCGACCTGGTGTTAACCGCGAAGAGAACCACAGAGCCGGCAGGAACATGGATACGCCGAAAAGGAGCTTGCAATCAGCTCCGCGATCAGAGAACCCCATCTCGGAAATTGGCGTTCTCGATCTGGGCGCCGTTTCTGGCGGCGCGTCGTCGCCTCCCTTCGAGCAGGAGGGCCAGCTATTCGCCGTGCTGAAGGGATTTGCATCCGGCTGCGTCTCAAGTTCTTGGAACGCGTTTTCCATGCCGGAAGGCCGAGCTCGCGCAGCATGTCGATGGTGGAATGATCAGCATTTTTTGATTACCTATCTAATTAATTAATGAAAGTAGCCTGGGCCGCGAAGATGGGCGTGCTCGCCGACGGCGGCAGGTTATGCAGTGTGCCTGGAGGCTTTGTGGGACTTGATGAGGGCGCTGATGCTTTTGCAGTTCAGGCCGCCGATCACGGAAGCACGGGCCGAAACGGCTTCGGACTGCGTCGTGTTGATCGCCTGCTTGAGCCTGAGAACGCCGAGGCTTGTTCTGAACCCCTGTTAGGATGTAGCCGACGGGCAAGGATGGCGTGACGAGCCCCTCGGTCTGTGGACCGATCGAGCGAGCCCAACGCCGGAAGCGCTCCGGCGACCATTCCGGGTAGCGGAGGTGCGAACTGGGCTGTGGTCTGGGTCGGTTCCAAAACGGCCCCACCATAGCGGCGCTGATGGGCAGCGACGCGTTTAACCTTGAAGAAGATCTCGATCGTTTGGCTCGTCGCCGGGACATCCACCTTCTCTCGGAGGAGGCTATGCGGCGCGGAGTAGAAAAAGCGCTCGAACTCGACATGATGGTCTGTCGATACATGCGCCAGCTGCCATTCGGCGAACTTGTATTTCCGGCAGCACGGCGAGGGCTGGGCTGTTCCATCGCCTAGAACAGGTCGCGACGGCACTAGTCCATTCGGAGCATAACCTGGGTGTTGATCCGCTCCACAGCCTCCCGGATGGGTCTGCCTTCGTCCAGGGAAAAGAAAGTCTGGTTGTTGAAAGTCACCGCCGCATCGGGCGCGGCGAGATCGTTTCGAATCGTTGAACGGGAAGTTGGCAAGCGGCGTAGGTCGCTGGCCGGGAACACGCCCGACGCTGAGCTTGCGCAGGCGTCTATCGGGCGGCAAGCAGCCGCGCCACCAGCTCGGACGTGTTGCGCACCCCGAACTTTGCGATCATGTTCGCGCGATGGACTTCTACAGTCCTCGGGGAACAACAGATCGACCGGGCCATTTCCTTGCTGGTGAAGCCGTTAACAAGATAGCGCGCTATCCGCGCCTCTGCCGCAGTCAGGCCGTGACCGTGGCTTTGTTCTGCCGCGACCGGGCGATAAGACCAGATTGCCAGTTCCTGTGGATCATCCCGATCAAGCGCGGCACCATGCGCCTCCATCCAAACCACCTCCCCATCCTTGCGGCGCATGAAGCGGGTGTCGCGGTAGACGGGATCGGTCTGCATGGCGCGGCGGGCTTTTTCGCCGATCACCTCGTAATCGGTTTGACCGGGGTAGAGCACCCGCATTGACTGTCCCTCCACCTCGCGGATCGACCAGCCAAAAACGGACTGGACGCGATGGCTTGCCCGCAGGATGACGCGATTGGAAAGCACCAGCGTCGCGTCCGGCGCATGCAGGAAGCCGATGCGATCAAGATTGCCTAGGTCTCGCGTTCTGGCCGAACCTGGCATAGTTAGTCCTCCACGTATTGACTACGTATTCTTACCAATGGTCGTTTCCTATGCAATCCGCAAAGTTGCCGCGATACGAGGTCCCGCCGAAAAGGCGCGAGCATCGCAAAGCGAAGGTTAAGATGAATAAGGTTTGTCCCAGTGCACCAAATGCCTTGGAGGGTCTGCTATTCGACGGGATGTTTATAGCCGCGGGCGGTTTTGGGCTCTGCGGCATTCCCGAGCTGTTGATCGATGGCATACGGCATGCGGGTACGAAGGAGCTGACGATCGCGTCGAACAACTGCGGCGTCGACGACTTTGGGCTTGGCGTCCTGCTCAAGAACAAGCAGATCAAGAAGATGATCTCCTCTTATGTCGGCGAGAACGCCGAGTTCATGCGCCAGTACCTGAGCGGGGAGTTGGAACTTGAGTTCAATCCTCAGGGGACGCTGGCCGAACGCATGCGTGCCGGTGCCTGCATCGCCGGCTTTTACACTAAACCGGCGTGGGCGCCGTCGTGGCAGACGGCAAGGAGCACAAGATCTTCAACGGGGAGACAACTGTGTTGGAGACCGGCATCGTCGCCGACCTGTCAATTGTGAAAGCCTGGAAGGCAGATGCCTCAGGCAACCTCGTGTTCCGCAAGACAGCGCGCAACTTCAACCCGCCGGCTGCCACCTGCGGCCGGATCTGTGTCGCCGAAGTCGAGGAGATCGTGCCCGTCGGCAGCCTGGAGCCTGACCAGATCCACCTGCCGGGGATCTATGTGCACCGCCTGATCCAGGGCGAGCACGAGAAACGCATTGAACAGCGCACGACGCGTGCTGCGGCTTGAAGGGGAGGGCGGCAGGATAGCCTGGGACAGGAACCAGATGGCGGCGCGGGCCGCGCGCGAGCTTGAGGACGGCTGGGCATCGGCATTCCGAGCTGGTCGCCAACGATATTCCCGACGGCATTCATGTGACGCTGCAGTCGGAGAACGGCCTGCTCGGCATCGGGCCATTCCCGGCCGAGGACGAGATCGACGCCGATCTCATCAGCGACGTGTGAGTAGACTGTGAACAAGCAATAAGGGCGGCACTGTAATCTCTAACATTACACGAGGTTGGACAAATAGATGGATGCGACCCGAAAATTCGCGACAATGGTGACCGACGATCTTATCGACGGATATGGGCACATGAATATGGTGCACTATTTGGCAGCCTTCAGTAAAGCTGCGGATTTACGGCTCGACGCTTCGATACGTCTAAGTCCGGATGGTTCGATGACCTCTGGCCTCGTCACCGCCGAAGCGCGGGTCGCTTACAAGAAAGAAGCGATGCGCGGCGACAATTTGCTCCTAACTACTTGGATAGCCGACCTTGACGAAAAGCGAGTCCATGTCGCGCAAACGATGGTGCGTGGCGACGGAACGTTACTGTCGACAGCTGAACAGCTTTTCCTGAATTTTAACCTGCTATCGCGCCGCGTAGAACCATTCCTGCCGGATGTACTGGCCGAGCTTGGACGCGGTGTCGAGGCGGACAGTGGAAAATTCGATCCAGGCATTGTCAGTCGCCGAATGGGCATATCGAGAATAGTATGAATTTACCTGATCTTCGTCTGTGTCGGCGGCACCTTCATGCGTGTACGCTAATAGGCGGCGGATTCGAGGTGTCGACCGGCTCCGTTGGAGGCGTGATGATGTGGGTAAGAACTCGGATCGTCGCGAAAGCTTCCATAGCCGAGACCGTGAGCGCCCAGGCGATACGCCGGTCGTCAGTGGGCTGAGGCGGCCGATCAGGCTGACCAAATCGTGGGCGCGCGAACACGCCAACAAGCCCGACCGCCGTGAGCAAAGCCACGAATTTCGGCGATCCGACGTTGGGGCTCGGACAATCGGCGCTTCTCAAACCTGGTCTATCGCGACAAGCTCTTCCCCCGGCCAGATCGAAGGGCTTTCGACCTCTCGTCGAACAGCTACTTGACGGGTAGGTGTGATTTTTGGTGGAATGAGGACCCCGTTTAAGGGGTGATTTTCGTCCAAACGGGCCCCCTTAACGGCGGGGTTGTCAAAGTGCCTCCAGTTTCATCGGAGGCATTTGTTTTGGATGTTGGTTGTGGAGACGATTGCGAAGATACGCCGGCTGTCGCTGGTTCAGGGAAAGTCGATCAAGGCGATCTGCCGGGAGCTGAAGATCTCCCGGAAGGTGGTGCGCAAGGTTTTGCGTTCCGGGGAGACGGAGTTCCGCTACGAACGCAAGCATCAACCCTATCCCCGGATGGGCGCCTGGCGCGAGGAACTGGATCGCCTGTTGTCGGCGAATGCGGTGAAGCCGCAACGGGAGCGTCTGACGCTGATCCGGGTCTACGAGGAGCTTCGCGGCCTCGGCTATGACGGCAGCTACAGTTCGGTGTGGCGGCACGCGCAGAACTGGGAGATGGATCGCGGTAGCGCTGCGGCTGAAGCCTACATTCCACTGAGCTTTGCGCCGGGTGAAGCCTACCAGTTCGACTGGAGCCACGAGATCGTCCTGCTGGGCGGCGTGACGGTCACGGTGAAGGTCGCGCATATGCGCCTTTGCCACAGCCGCATGTTCTTTGTGCGAGCCTATCCGCGCGAGACGCAGGAGATGGTGTTCGACGCGCATGACCGGGCGTTCGCCTTCTTCAAGGGAACCTGCACGCGCGGCATCTACGACAACATGAAGACGGCGGTGGACGCGGTCTTCATCGGCAGGGATCGACGCTACAATCGACGCTTCCTGCAAATGTGCGGCCACTACCTCGTCGAGCCGGAGGCCTGCACGCCGGCGGCGGGCTGGGAGAAGGGTCAGGTCGAGAACCAGGTTGGGCTGGTGCGCGAGCGCTTCTTCACGCCGAGGCTGCGCTTCAAGACGCTGGAGGACTTGAACGGGTGGCTGACCGACAAATGCGTCGCCTATGCAAAGGCGCACCGGCATCCCGAGCAGGGCGAGCGCACGGTGTGGGAGGTGTTCGAGGAAGAGCGCGCCAGCTTCATCCCCTATGCCGGGCGCTTTGACGGCTTCCATTGCATTCCCGCGTCGGTGTCGAAGACGTGTACGGTGCGCTTCGACAACAACAAATACTCGGTGCTGTCGAGCGCTGTCGGTCGGCCCGTCGAGATCCATGCCTATGCCGACCGGATCGTCATCCGTCAGGACGGTGCGGTCGTGGGCGAGCATGCCCGCTCGTTCGGCCGTGGCGAAGTCATCTACGACCCCTGGCACTACGTGCCGGTCCTGGCTCGCAAGCCCGGCGGCCTGCGCAACGGCGCGCCGTTCCGGGAATGGGTCTTGCCCTCGGCCATGGAGAAGGTGCGCCGCAAGCTGAAGCTGGCCGATGACGGTGATCGTCAGATGGTGTCGATCCTCACCTGCGTGCTGACCGACGGATTGAGCGCGGTCGAGGCGGCCTGCCAGGAAGCGCTCGACCATAGTGTCTCATCCGCGGCGGTGATCCTCAACATCCTGGCCCGCAGCCGCGATCCGGCGCCGGGCGCGATCCTTTCCATTCCCCAAGCGCTGAAGCTGGCCCACGAGCCGATCGCCGACTGCGCCCGCTATGACAGTCTCAGGAGGACAAACAGCCATGGAACGCGCCGAAGTACTGGACCTGATGGGAACGCTGAAGCTCTACGGGATGCGCTCGGCCTATGACGAGATCATGGGCGTCGCCATCAAGCGCCAGCACGAGCCGCCCAAGATCGTCGGCGATCTGCTGCAGGCAGAGATATCGGAGAAGCAGGCCCGCTCCATCAAATACCAGCTCACCGTCGCCAAGCTGCCCCTGGCCAAGGACATCGAGGACTTCGACTTCGCCGACACGCCGGTCAACGAACCCCTGATCCGCGATCTCGCTGGCGGCGCCTTCGTCGCCGATCAGCGCAACATCGTCCTGGTCGGCGGGACAGGCACCGGCAAGTCGCATCTGGCCATCGCCATTGCCCGGGCGCTCATTCGCAACGGAGCACGCGGGCGCTTCTTCAATGTCGTCGATCTGGTCAACAGGCTCGAGACCGAAACCCGCTCCGGCCGCCAGGGGCGCATTGCAGACCATCTCACCCGGCTCGACTTCGTCGTCTTCGACGAACTCGGCTATCTACCCTTCGCCCAGGCCGGCGGGCAGTTGCTCTTCCATCTGGTCTCGAAGCTTTACGAGCGCACCTCGATCATCATCACCACCAATCTCGCCTTCGGCGAATGGCCGAGCGTCTTCGGCGATGCAAAGATGACCACCGCGCTACTCGACCGGCTCACCCATCATTGCGAGATCGTCGAAACAGAAAACGATTCCTGGCGCTTCAAAAACCGTTCTCAAAGCTAAAGTCGAAGAGCCAATCAGCCGCACCCGATCAGGCTGCGCAACCCCGACCAGCTTCGCCTGATCGGGAGCTCACCGGCGTGCCTCTCAACACCCCTAAACCGGGGTCCCTTTTGCGCCAAAAACCAGGGTCCCGATTCAGTGGTCATTGACAGGGTAGGCTTGCAAGATCACCGTCGAACTCCTGGCGCTGGCTCATCATCGCGGCTGCGAGCGTGAACTGGCCGAGGAGCTTGCCGGAACGCTAGACGTCCACAACTGTCTAACCTGGCGGCCTTGAAAGCGGCCATCGGCCCGGACCCGGATCATTTGCCGACCGTTTATGTGCAACTCGCATCGCTCAGCAAAAGGGTCAATCGCATGTACCTCGCACTAAGTTCTGCAATTCTTCAGCTTAAAAGGAATACGCCACCATCCGCTATTACAACCTGGGCGGTTATGTAGGACGCGCCTGCCGCGAGATACGCTATGAGTTCCGCATACTCTTCAGGCTGACCGATACGCTGAAGCGGAACAGCGGTTCGCGCATACTCCTCGGCGTCTCCCCCCCATGAGCATTCCCAAGGAGAATTTACCGCTCCGGGTGCAATTCCGTTAACTCTCACCCGAGGTGCCAAAGCCTTGGCCAAATGTCTAGTCAGTTGAACCAACCCGGCCTTGGCGCAGGCATATGCGGTACTGCTAGTGTTGTTACACGCGAATGCGCCTGTGGATACCGTATTGACCACTGCGCCATGGCTCTCGATGAGAGCGGTACGGGCAGCCTTGGTCATCCAGAACGCACTCAATAGATTAACGTCCAGCATCTTCTGCCAGAAGGCGGGTGTAAGAGCATCAAAGTCATCTACAGGGATTGGCGATTTCGTACCGGGTGCTCCAGCGTTGTTAATTAGATAATCAAGGCCGCCGAGCACTTCCAAGGCAGAAGAGACAACTTGTGCCGCGGAACCTGGTTGGCTGACATCTCCCGGCACGCTGTAAACGTCAAGACCTTCGTCCCTTAGTTTAGCGACTTCAACCATCAGCTTTTCGTTTGTGTGTAAGTCATTTATCGCGACACTGGCGCCAGATCTTGCTAGTTTTGTCGCTGTGGCAAGACCGATACCGGAAGCCGCTCCTGTTACAATAGCTTTTTTATTTCGCAAATCGAAGTTTATCATACCGTCATCCTTGACTTAGGTCGTATTTTACTTCATGATCATGAAGTCGCATCTGCGGTCGATTTTGGCGAGGCGGTGGCAGTGAGCTTGCTGGATGGCCAGCGGGCTGAGAAATGGCGGGCGAATGCAGTGTGTTCTGTCCAAATATTATGCTTCAGTTAGAATAGGTGTTGCCAATATAATGTCCCGAACGGCCCCATCTCATTTTGAGATAGGGTCTATGTGATGGGGTGTTTCGACAGTAGGCGCTTGGTGCAAAGGGTTTGCGTAATAAGCTGCGGCAGTCTCGAGGAAGGCGACAGCGCTCTCTTTGCGCTGATCGGGCATAACTCAGAAAAAAGCGATGTGCGAGGCTTGTCGTTGCCGATATGGCGGTTGACCGCACCAGGATATCGCCCGGTGATGCGACAGAGCCAATCCAGCCGAGCTTCTTGGTGTCGAGATGGATGAGTTCGCCGGGATGCTCGCGCTCGTAGCGGCGCACCGGCTCGGCCGGTTCCAAGCCTTTCAGCCGTGACAGGCCGGCGCGTGCCAGCGCCCGGCTCACCGTCGTCTCGGACACCTCAGTTTCCCTGGCAATGTGCTTACCGGTTAGGCGCTGCCGGCGCAGTGCCTCGATCGCATTCTCCGCCGAGGCCTCGGTTCGCCTCGGGGCTCGTCTTCGGCCTCGAGGAGGGTCGACCATGCCGGCGCGTCCCGCGGCTCGGAGCGCTCCATCCAGCGTGTCACCACCTTCCGCGTCACCCCGTAGGTCCGCGCCGCACAGGCTTTGGAAAGACGGCCTTCAACAACGTCTCGGGCCATCTCCTCTCGATGCAGTAACGTCAGGTGCGCATTCTTATGGATGTGCATTTGATTCTCCGAGAATCGCTAAAGCTTGACAACTCAGCTTTCTCCTGGGGGACCGAATGGATAACCTATTAAAAGCTCACAGGTAGGACCGCAGTCTCTGCGAGTGCTGCGAACGTCAAAGGTTCATTGATTCGAACTGTCTCGCATTCAGGTGCTCTACCGCGCCTCGTCGCAGGGGGACCCCTCCACCCAGCTCTCCGACCAGCGACCGCACACTGTCATCTGGCTTCCAGATGGTCGGCGGCGACAATCAATATTTGACGAACACGTGAGGCGCATGAAGAATCCGCCAGATTGAAGATCGGCCGCCGCCCCCCACCTTTTGGTAGCATGACCACTCGTCGCCGCCACCGAGTGCATGGCGCCGGAATAAACAATTAAGACGATACCGAAGTAGGAGTTTCTGATGTCGCGGAAAATCATTGTGACGTGTGCAGTCACCGGAGGGGGTTCCGCGGTTCTTGCGAAGCATCCAAATATTCCCAAGACGCCGTCGCAAATCGTGGAGGCTGCACTGGAAGCTGCGAAGGCTGGGGCTGCGATTGTGCACATTCACGTCCGTGAGCCTGACACGGGGGCCCCATCAAACCGAATTGAGCTCTATGAACAGGTTGTTAAGAAGCTTAGGGACGCGGCGACGGATGTCATCATCAACTTAACCTGTGGAATGGATGGTGAACTTGAACTTGATTCTTTGGACCCCCAAAAAATCGGAAAGTCGAGCACACTTAAGAACGCTATTGGACGCTGCCTCCACGCCGTCAAACTTCAGCCAGAGCTTAGCACCCTGGATTGTGGAACGATGGCTTTTGGGGAGCGGATTTTTGTTGCGCGTATGTCCGATCTGCGAGAGATGGCGACACTCATGCGCGAGGCTGGTGTCAAGCCCGAGCTCGAATGCTTCGATCTAGGCCACATTGAAATCGGTAAGAAACTCATCTCCGAAAACATAGTTGACGGTCCGCCCCTTTTCCAATTTTGCCTCAGCACAGGTTGTGGTGCTCCCGCTGTGCCGAGCGCTGTGCAGGCAATGCGTGAGATTCTGCCTTCCGGGGCAGTCTGGGGTGGATTTGGCTGTGGTGCAGATGAGATGCCGATGGTTGGACAGTTGGTGGCTATGGGCGGGCACGTCCGGGTAGGTTTGGAAGATAATATTTATCTCCGACGTGGGGTGCTGGCGTCCAATGCCGAGCTCGTAGACAATGCAGTTGGGATCATCGAGCGCATGGGCGCCAGCGTCGCCACACCTGCTGAAGCACGGGCAATTCTCTGCGTCAAAAAGCGCGGATGACCGCACTCGCGTATCCCATGCAACGAACGATAATAGCGGACTAACAACTTATGGAGGCCGAAATGAGGTCGCAAACCGGAAGCTGCCTTGGAATTTTGGACTTGGAACCTGGCTTGCCATCCGGCGTGACGCCGCCGGCGCCGTCCGGCTCGCTGTTTAGTTCAGCTACTTTCGATTTACCCGTGATATCGGAAACCGTCGAGGGAGCCTGGGCGGATGTTGTGATGCAGGGCGAACCTGCGCTCGAGCCTGCGTTTGTGAAAGCAGCTCGGAGGCTGGTAGAGCGAGGCGCAGTCGTAATCAGCTCGGACTGCGGCTCTGCTGTTCGGCATCAGGCGGCGGTGGCTGCGGCGGTAAGTGTCCCGGTAGTAATGTCCAGCCTGCTCTTAGTGCCGGCGCTGCTCCGCCAACTGCCCCCAAAAGCCAAACTCGCTGTTGTCACAGCTGATTCACGAGTGTTTCGAG
>NZ_AYWU01000056.1:0-18720 GCF_000502375.1 Mesorhizobium sp. L48C026A00
GGAAATCGAGGCAGCCGGTTTCCACGTCGAGCCACGCCGCATCGTCACCGAAACGGTCTCCGGCAGTGTCGCCATTGCGCAGCGCCGGGGCTTCACCCGGCTCATGGACAAGCTCGAAGCCGGNATGCAACATCGCGCCGATGGCCTCCGGCATGTCCGAAAACGACCGGTTCCGTACAGGGTGAACATAGCACTGAAATTACCTTGACATAGTTATGGACATGCACGACATTTCGGACAGCCTATTCGGACGAAATCGAGCCCATGCCGCGCACCTTTGCCTACGTCCGGGTCTCCACGACCGGCCAAACGACTGAAAACCAAGTTCAGGAAATCGAGGCAGCCGGTTTCCACATCGAGCCACGCCGCATCGTCACCGAAACGGTCTCCGGCAGTGTCGCCATTGCGCAGCGCCGGGGCTTCACCCGGCTCATGGACAAGCTCGAAGCCGGNGAAACGGTCTCCGGCAGTGTCGCCATTGCGCAGCGCCGGGGCTTCACCCGGCTCATGGACAAGCTCGAAGCCGGGGATGTGCTCATCGTGACAAAGCTCGACCGACTTGGTCGGGACGCCATCGATGTGAGCACCACTGTAGGGAAACTGGAGGAATTGGGTGTCCGGGTTCACTGCCTCGCTCTGGGCGGTGTCGATCTCGCAAGCTCCGCTGGCAAGATGACCATGAACGTCATCAACGNCCTCGCTCTGGGCGGTGTCGATCTCGCAAGCTCCGCTGGCAAGATGACCATGAACGTCATCAACGCCGTCGCACAATTCGAACGTGACCTGCTTATCGAACGCACGCAGTCCGGCCTCAAACGGGCAAAATCGGAAGGAAAAACCCTTGGCCGACCGGCGCGGCTCAACGAAACGCGGAAGCAGGATGTTCTTGTAGGGCTGGCCAGCGGCATGAGCGTTTCCGCGCTCGCCAGAAAGTTCGAAACCAGCCGACAGACCATCATGCGAGTCAGAGACGACAGTTCACGTTCCGTTCGACCTTAGCGTATGATTTCGAGCAGCTCTTGTTCTGACCCCAATCTGGCGAGAAAATCGGATGTTCCTATCATAGTGATCAGCGGCGACCGGCTTGATGAGGCGGAAAAAGTGGTTGCACTGGAGCTNCCGCAATCTGGCGACAAAATCGGATGTTCCTATCATAGTGATCAGCGGCGACCGGCTTGATGAGGCGGAAAAAGTGGTTGCACTGGAGCTCGGCGCAACCGATTTCATTCCCAAGCCTTTCGGGATGCGCGAATTCTTGGCCCGCATTCGAGTAGCGCTACGCCAGCGCATTTCTAGTCCGCGAACCAGAGAGCAGCGCTCATTTCGCTTTGGGGCCTGGAAGCTCAGCGTGAAGCAGCGGCGACTGATCTGTGCGGAGCGTAGATCGGAAGAGCACACGTCTNTCCGCGAACCAGAGAGCAGCGCTCATTTCGCTTTGGGGCCTGGAAGCTCAGCGTGAAGCAGCGGCGACTGATCTGTGCGGAGCGTGGCGAGGTCAAGCTTACCGCATGTGAGTTCAATCTCTTGATCGCATTTCTGGAGAACCCCCGCAACGTGCTATCCAGAGAACGGCTTTTGCTCGCGAGCCGTGTGCGTGGAGAAGAGGTGTACGATCGAAGTATCGATGTCCTAATCATGCGCTTGCGCCGAAAGCTGTAGGCTGATGCGGCCAACCCTCGCCTGGTCAAAACATCCCGTGGCGCAGGGTACTTCTTCAACGCTGACGTAGATGTTAGCTACGGAGGCACGTTGGCCGCGTGACAGTGAGCTATGCTGGAGATTGGGGTGACGAGGCTGATCAAGCCTTCCAACAGTGCCAGCCTGATCAATTACGGCGAGAGCTACCGGTCCGGAGATCGCATCAGCCCCTCTCTGCATAGGCACGCGGCCGCCTGAATTGCCGATTTCGCTCAGCTGCTGCTGAATGGCGACGGCTTGCGGCGTATTCAGGGCCCTCTGCGTCTCCGCTGGCCACAACAGCGCTGTGGAATGTTCATTGTTGGGACGACTCACTCGGGTGGCAGGTGGTTGCCCTGGTCAAGCGCATCCGGCGAGGGGCGGATCTGCTGTTCGCTGGCAGCCAAGACTGGGGGCGGCGGCCCGAACTCCGGCGTCCCAGAGCTTGCGAAAGCCTCCCACACGCTTCTGTTGAGGTCATCCCGTCCAGCGGGCATCCCTGGGTTTCTGAAAAAAGACGAGGGGGCTTGATGATCCTGCCCTCGCTGAAGCACCTCGCGAAACCCCCTGTTCCAGTCGCAGAAGCTCCTCTGGATTGGTTGGCGGCTCGTCAGCTCGACCATCGAACAGCGGCCGGAGCGCCTCGGACACGTGCTGCTCAAAGCCCACTCGCCGGGGTTGGCCCGCTTGCCCCTCTTCCAAGCCGGCGTCCTGCACCTGCGACAAAGCTGTTACACGGGATGGATTTTTTCGCGGGTCCACACTAGCCTCACATCAAACTGTATCGTCAAAGTCCTGCGCCAATTCACACAGCGGGTCATCGAGTTGAGATTCTGCGGAGAGCGCCTCCTCTGCTCCCGTCAAGGGCGCCGGCTCCGGGAGGGCGCCTGTCTGGCTTTCAAAGATGCGTTTCAGAATGCGATCCGAGAAATAACGCACCTTCCTCAATTTTAATGGTGGCAGACCTTTGATGAGAACAATCTCGTAGTCGTCATCGAGCAGCCGAACCTGTTCGGGACGCAATAGCGGTGCACCTTGATGTGAATTCTGAATGTTCCAGTCGAACGTTCGCGCCTGGCTGTGGGAAATCGATTTGGCTTCAAACGTGTATTCACCGATGGCCTTGGAAATGTAGTTCGGAGTCTCGTCATCAGCCGTGGCCATGAACACTTGCAGTCCGGTATTGCTGAGAAAATTCTGCTTGCCAGCCTCTCCATAAGCCCCCGTCAGTGCCGAAAGGCTTTGGATGATGAGCATGAAACGCCCCTTGTAGCCCGCGATAGTCGTGATTGCGGTCTCGATCGCCTCCAGCTTACCCAAGTGCTTGAACTCATCGAGCAGGAAGAGAACCTCGTGCTTTTCATCCCGGCGGGCCAGCGACCGCTGCAGAATTGAAACGATTTGCTGAAAAAACAAGCGTATCAAAGGCGCGATCACCTCAAGGTCGTTCGGACCAACGCAAAGATAGATGCACGTTCTGCGACGGCGAAGATCATAGACCGAAAAGTCCGAGCGACTTGTAGCCGCCTTTACAGCGGGATCCGCCCACAAGTTGAGCCCGCCATCGCCGAGCACGGAAGTGTAGGAGGTTAGGATTTTCGTATCGTTCCCCGCCATGTCGTCGAAGATGCGTTGTGCCTCTTTGTTCTGGGTCTCCATGGCGAGTCGCGCGAAGAGCTTAAACTTCTCCCCCGGCTGGGCGAAGAGGTCATAGACGGCGCCGATTGTTGGCGTGCCCCGCTCGATGCAGGCAAGGATTCCCGCGACAAAGATATCTCGCGCGCCGCTGACGAAACCTTCCGCGCCCTCCCCCTTGGCCGTAATCAGGTTTGCGGCCAAGCGGCGGGCTTCGGTGAATTGCTGCTGTGGAGGCAGCGCTATAAGATCCAACAGCGGATTGTAGCAGTTTGTGCGCCGCTCCGAATCCAGCGGCGCGAATTTAAACACGTCGTCACCTGCGGCTTTGCGCGCCCTCGAGGTGAGCTCAAAGAGCTCCCCCTTGACGTCCAGAGCTATCACCGAGCCTTTGAATGTCAGTAGCGTTGGAATGACTATGCCGACGCCCTTGCCAGCGCGGGTCGGTGCAACGATGAGGCTGTGAGGCTGCTCGCCATTGGTCAGGTAGTAGCCAGGCCAGAAAGGGCCACTTGTCTTCCCAAACACCGGCCCTGTCACGCCACGGTATCGTCGCAGATATCCCGTGCGTCGCATTTCATCCACTCGAGCCCAACGAGCCGTCCCGTGGTGTTCGAGCTTGCGGCGCAATACGATCTGCTGAATCAGCAAGACGACCGCGGACGTCGAGAGCACGATAGCCGCGCCCCGATAGAAAACGGGGGTTGCGAAACCCAAATAGAAGGGCGTCTCAAACCAAAAGGCACGGACATCAAACGCCATCAGAGCCTCGCCGCTGCCGCCGTGGCGGAAGGTTGCGTAAAGACTTGCCGCACAGAAGCCCACGGCGAGTGAGCACGCGATGCTAATGGCTATGTTGGGGGGCGTCGTTTTTGTTGAAAGCATTGTTCCATTGCCGGATTAGCCGTAGCTAATGCTGCGCGTGCTTCAGAGACCGAACCGGCGTCGCGCGATGTCGCCGCTCGACAGATCGATGCCGCAGCGGGTGGTGCGATGCTTGCAGCGCATCACCCGGCAGACGTGGTTTTTGAAAGTTACACTAAGCAGGTACGTCAACGGCCAGCGAATTGGAAACGGCAAGGCCGTAAACGGATTCGGGAGAGAAAGCGTCACTGTACCATGGCCGAGACCTCAACGGCCGGAGCGATCTCTGCTTCTGGTGGCCTCCATTAGGTCCTCTCGGGCGTGATTGAAGGTGTGGCTTATGGACTGCCCGACTTGAGCGCCCCGCTGCAGCTGTTCATAGGAGGTTTGCGGGCCTACTGTATCACGGACTGCAGCCTCAATACCTGCTATGTGGCCGTCCAGATTCGCACTCCGTTCCTCTGCTGCATGCTGCGGCGGCGGCATGTGCGGCAAGATGTTTTGCATGCCGGGAACTGAGTGAGCTTGGGCCTGTTGATTTGCGTCGAGCTGGTGATACGCGGTGAAAATAGCATTGAATGCTATCTCTCTGACGTGGCCATCCGGATCAGAAGCCAATCCAATGGCCTGATCAAGAATGCGAGATTTATTTTCGTCATTAAACTTACTGAAGTTTGGCGCAACGTAAAAAGCTCCGAGAGCTTGCGACGACGGCTCCATGTTGCCAATGCGATTAACAATAGCATCTTGCATCCCTGGCGTTAGGTAATGGCATACAGTACTGACCGCTCTGACTTGCTGCAATGCTACGTCATCCGGGCTGTACCCCAATCCGGCTGTTAATTTCTCGGCCAGATCCATGGCTGATCGTCCAAGCTGATTGGTCCGCCTTTCAAATCTCGCGAGGTCAGTTTCTGGCCCGGGTTGAGTGCCCCGAACGGCTGTTCGCTCGTGCGTCCCGAGGTCTTTAAAGCCCCCAAGATTTCGCGCTGTATCGCGCGGGTTAGCGGTTACCAGCCGTTCTGCAACATCGCTCAATGGCCCCTCTGGAACGTCACGGAGGCTACTGCTCCTCACGCCTTGAGATGATCTTGCAGCTGCGCGTGCCCGTTTGTTATCGCGATCCATTGCTCGCCTCCAAAGTAGTTATTCTACCCAATGAGGTTACCACCGAAGCTTGACCTGCTAAACCGATATGATGTTACAGTTGTAGTATGGCAAAGGGTTCCCAGCTCTGTGGGTCTGCCAAGAGCCCGTCTAAGCCGAAGAAAATACGATGAAGCTGGCATCAAATGCGATGTGAACTGCCCCGGGCTTTCCGGAGGCCGTTTCGTTTGAGTCACGCGGCTATGGCTGGTTCATCCAACATGGCGTAGTAGCGTTCCTCGGCTTCGGCCGGCGGGATGTTGCCGATGGGCTCCAGCAGCCGGCGATTGTTGAANACTGCCCACCGAGGGTTCGACGCCGGCCTCCGCCAAGCGCTCGGTGTATCGAATGCTGACGTATTGGGCGGATTGGGCGGATTCAACCGGCCGTCGCAACACCGGCATCATACTGTCCCCCAAGGAGCTGGTCGAGGACTTCTCGGCGTACAATCTCGTATCCGAAGATCTGTTTGCGAAATGCTTCAAAGAAGGGGATGCGGTGGCTCTGAGCAACCCAAACCGCCATGCCGAGATTCATGGGCTTGCCTCATACGGTGATCTGCGTGGTGCAACGAAAGTTTTAAGCGCTGCCGACTTTATGGTGAGCGAGTGAATAGCGTTATCGCGAGGAACGTCAGCGAAGGAACTTCAAGTGGGTCGCAACGACACTCGCTCCTTCGAAACGTGAAGCCGTAGGATCATCACCGAACTGGAAGAACCGGAGCTGTCGCCGAACAGCGACAACCACCGCATAGTGGTCGCCGGCAATGTCCGCTTCCAGACGGTGGCAAAGCTGACCTTAACGGCCTAAACGCGGCGCGTTAGCGCAGAACGATCAGTTCGGCGCGCCCGCTTCGGAATTCGTGCTTGGTAAGAAATGAGACGATCGCTGCAGCGATTTTGCCGCCGCCCTGTTCCGAAGGCTCGATGGCGTTGGCAAAGTCGGCGTCCTCGTCGCAGATAATGCGAAGGTCGATCACTGGAACGCCGCGCCCAGCGGCTGCTCGTGTAATGCGGTCATTGAGGACCGAGAGGGCCGTTACCGCAATGCGCCTCTCCTCAGGGTTTGCATACCGGACGTCGTAGATCGTACAAACGGCGGTGGGCAGTTTGACGGCCAGAACGGCTTCCAGCGTCGACCGATACTCCAGGCAAAACTGCTCTCTTATTTCGGCCAGTGTTAGCAGGGCGTCTGCGACGGACCGCGACGGAGCGTCCAAAACAGAGGAAACGCCGAGCGCGTCGTTACCTCCCATGCTGACCACCAGATGAGTGGCGTCAGCCGGCAGATTGTCCAGCTGCTGACGCACCCCTGCCATGACGCTGCCGTCGACCGCAAGCAGGTCGGCCGACCATCCGATCGGAAGCTGACGCACCAAATGGGCCAGTACATCTGCTCCGCCGGTCACATAGGCACGGTTGTCAAAAACCGAATCGCCTAGAAGCACAATCTTGTTCGTCATACCCGCATCCTCGGCGAGACTGGCTTGCATGGGCGCGAATGCCGGTCCCGCCGCAGCGGCCAGCAAGAAGCTCCTCCGCGATACCGGGAACTTGACCAGACTTGCGTCTCCATAGGCTCTCGCTCGCCAAGTAGTTAGCGGCGAGGCCGTGTGCGGCAACACCGTCCGAATAAAACGCCGGGCGCCCCAGACGATTGGTCGCTATGTCTCTGGAGGGCTCCTTACTACCTGAAATCCCGCGTTTAATTTGATCTGATCAATGTGGCCGTAGGGATCTTATTCTGAGCCGGAGAGTATGCCGATTAAGCTGCCTAAGCCACGGGACTTGCGATGAGAACGGCCGCGCTCGCTCGGCATTGTATTCTACCCTCCTTGCAACAACGCAATGGGGAGCAAGATGACCAGCACCAATAATCTCTACAGCCGCCAGCTTAGCAGAGAAGATCCGCGCGAGGTCGACTTCCAGTTTAGGACCGCTGGTCGGATGACAAGCTTTTAGCTTCATCTGAGTGCATACAAAAAAGCGGCGATGTCCCGCGCTTCCTGCTCGGAAATGCCAGTCGAAGGCATTGCCGTATGCGGATTGATCTCCCTGGCGGCGCGAATCCAGCGGATCAGGTTCTCTGGATTATTGGACAACACCCCGCCGACATAGACCTTGGTGGCCAGGGTGGCGTCTAGGCGCGGGCCGACCAGTCCATGCGCGCTGGGGACGCCGGTGATTGTATGGCAACCGGCGCAACCATTGGCCATCATGATCGGTATGGCACGGGTACCAATTCCACCGGTTGCATTATTTGCGTCCCGTTCGATCCTATCGGTGCGTTCCGACCACCATGTCAGCGCCGCTAAAATTGCCAGTACGACAATGGCGCTCGTGCCGAAAACCAGCCTAGACAGGTCGAAACGCAAGCGACGCCTCCCGGCTTTTCTGTCCGCTCGAGCGGATCCACAAGCCTGCCAGCAACAAGGCAGCTCCGCCGTAGATCAGGCCGGCGGGAACCCACATGACCAGGCCGGCGAGTTGCTGGTCCTCAAGCGGACTGAGGCGCCACAATTGCGCGCCGGCGGCATTTTCGGGGTACCAAAGTCTCGGCGAGACCACGAGCAGCACCCCAAGCAGTCCGGTGTGCAGCGAGGTGAAGAAGAGATGCATGACTGCGCTGCCATAGGTTTGGTCACGGCCGGGACGCGGCAGCAGCGCCCACCAGAACAAGACGCCGGTGCCAAAAAAGCTGGCATGCTGGGCATAGTGCAGGAAACCGCGTTCGAGCGCAGTTTCGAACAGCGCCGGCACGTGCCACCCCCATATCGCGATAGCATGCAGGATGGTGGCGGCGACGGGACGGCTGGTCGCGGCCCAGACGGCCTGCAGCAGTTTCGCGTGCCCGGCTGCGCCAAGCGTTTGCCGTAACGAGATCGGCAGTGCCCACATCATCGCAGCCATGGGACGGGAGGCGACCAGCAGAGGCGCTGCGACCGCCATGAGCAATTCGTGCTCGATCATATGTGCGGTGAACACGCGCTCGCCCAATGCATGAAGCGGGCTGACGAGCGCAGACGCCAATACGGCCCAGCCGGCAGCACGACGCGAAGGAGAGATCGGAAGAGCACACGTCTGAANCATAGCAGATCGAGGTCGAGAAGAGCGCATCGAAGCTCATCGCACACACTCGTCGAGAATCAGCGAGGCGGCGCCTTGCATGATGATGACCAGCGCAAACAGCACTGCGGTCAGAATGCCCAGATTGGCAACAAAAGCTTCAGTGCCGCGCGTGCGCTCCGGTTTGAAGGAGGCGCCGCCCTGTTGCCGCGCCCGCCACGATAGCGCCCCGCCAACCAGAGCCATTATCGCAAGCACCAATGCGATGAAGGGTATGACAGGAATCCGGTGGGCGCACTGCCATTCCACAACGGCATAATTCAGTTGCGTCGACACGGCCCAGGCCGAAGGCCCTGACAAGAGCCCGCCCCATGAGGTGCCTGACCGAAGCGCGCGCATCTCAATCGAGCCTCGGCATCCAATAGATTAGGAGATAGATCGGAATCCAGGTCACGACCACGAAGTCCCAGTAGAAGACGTTGTCTCCGACGTCAGCGAAACGTCGGCCACTGTTGGCGTGGCGGGTGAACATCAAAGCGGTCAACACCAGCGTGTCGCCGACATCGGTGATCAGGTGCGCGGTGTGCAGGCCGAGCAAGACCCAGAGCATCGAGCCGTAGGCGTTGGTGTCCCAATAGATGTTGAGGGCTGGAAACTCGAACCAGCGCACGATAAGCGGCGCGATCCCGAGCAGCGACATGACTACGAGGCCAATGCGCACTGGCAGCATCGCGCAAGCCTCGGCGTAGCGCTTCAACATGTGGTTGGGGACCAGGCTGGCTAGCAGCAAAAGCGTCACGATCGTGCCCGGCCAGTGGTTCGGCGTGGGCGCGCTCAATGGCCAGTGCGGTGACAGGTAGGCGAGGTAAAGATAACTCCCCGCGGCAACTGCGAATCCCATGCCTTCGAGCGCCATGAAGGCGAGAGTGCCCCACCAGGTCGGAGTGCGCGGTCCGTGCCCGAACGTCGGGAGCTCGGAAAGATCGACGGCAGGACGCTGTTTCATTCCTCGTCCTCCGCACCGCCTCTCGGCCAGAACCACCCTACCAAAGTGATAGCGATCGGTCCCGCTCCCCAAACCACAGCCCATGGGCTGAAGATCGAGTAGAGAAAGGTACCCCCGACTGCGAGGGCTGCGAATAGCGGCCAGATCGACGGCGTTGGCGACTTTTCGCGCACGTCGGGATGCGCCTCCCCCACTGTCGAGATGACCAGTTCGCGTGCATCGACCCGAAGCCCCGTCGCTACCGGAAGCGTTCCGCGTTCGGCCCATAGCGGCTCGACGTGCGTTACGACCGGAATGCGGGCGAAATTGTAACTCGGCGGCGGCGATGACGTCGCCCATTCCAATGTGCCTGCATTCCATGGGTTGTCGCCGGCGGGGGCGCCCCTCAAGGAGCTGTGCACCAGATTTATGGTGAAAAGCGCGAAGCTCACGAACAGGACAACCGCGCCCGCAGTGATGAACAGATTGATGTCACCCCAGCCGAGCTCCGCCGGATAGGTGTATACCCGTCTCGGCATGCCCCAGATGCCGACAATGTGCATCGGGAAGAACGCCGCATTGAAGCCGATGAAGGCAAGCCAGAAATGCCAGCGCCCGAGGCGCTCGTTCATCATCCGGCCCGTGATCTTGGGAAACCAGAAATAGGCGGCGCCCAGCAAGGGAAATACCGACCCGCCGATGAGCACGTAATGGAAATGCGCAACCACGAAATAGGTGTCGTGAACTTGCAGGTCCAACGGCACCGAAGCCAGCATGACACCGGTCAGACCACCGGCGACGAAAATGAAGAAGAAGCCGAACACGAACAACAGCGGCGTCCTGATGATCGGCCGACCGTCCCACAGCGTCGCCAGCCAGCAGAATATCTGCAGGCCGTTCGGAATGGCGATCAGCATGCTCGATGCGGTGAAGAAGCTCGCGCCGAGCTTGGGCAGGCCGGTGGTGAACATGTGGTGGACCCAGAGGCCGAACGACAGGAACCCGACGGCGATCAGCGACAGCACCAGCCCCAGATACCCAAACACCGGGCGCCGTGCGAAGGCGGCGATGATCGAGGAGACCATCCCGGTCGCCGGCAGGAAGATGATGTAGACCTCGGGATGGCCGAAGAACCAGAAAAGATGCTGGAAGAGCAATGCGTCGCCGCCTTCGGCGGGGTTGAAGATGTGGGTGCCGACCAGCCGGTCCAGGATCAGGAACGTCGAGGCGATCATGACCGCCGGCATCGCGAACACGACCACGAAGGAGGTGACCAGCATCGCCCACACGTAGAGCGGGATCTTATCAAGCGACATGCCAGGGGCCCGTTGCTTCAGAACCGTCACGATGGTTGCGACCGCGACCGCTAGAGCAGAGACCTCGGTGTAGGTAATCATCTGCGCCCAGACGTCGGCGCGCTTGCCTGGTCCGAATTCGGGACCGGACAGCGGCACATAGGCGAACCATCCGACATCAGGCGCCATGTTGAGCGCGAACGACACCCAGGCGAACACGCCTCCCGACAGAAAGATCCAGAAGCTGAAGGCGACAAGGCGCGGAAACGCGATATTGCGGGTGCCCACCATCAGCGGCACAAGGTAGATGCCGCTCGCCTGCACGATCGGTACGGCAAACAGGAACATCATCGTCACGCCGTGCATCGTGAACAACTGGTTGTAGAGGTCCGGCCCGATCAGCCCGCGCTCGGGGCCCGACAGTTGGACCCGCATGGCGACCGCGTTCAGCCCGCCGAGGCACAGGAACACGAAGGCGGTGATCAGGTAGCGACAAGCGACAATTTTGTGATCGACGGTCGAAAGCGCGCCGATAATGCCAGGTGCGGTCTGCCACGTTCGCGCAAGCCAGCGGTCAAGGCTGACATCGTCGAGGCCGGTGTCGCGCGGGCCGTCGCGCTCAGGGGCCAAATCGCCTTTTGGGGCCAAGTCACGTTTGTGGGTCGAGTCACCTTCGTGAGCGAGGTCGGCGCTGCTCATCTCAAGCCCTCAAGGTAGGCGACGATCGCATTCAACTCGTCGCCGTTCAGATCCACCACCGGCATATGGGCGCCCGGCTTGATCCCCTGCGGATCGGCTATCCATGCCGCAAGGTTGCCGCGGCTCATCGTCAGCGTTCCGGCTGCGAGCGTTTGCCTGCTGGCGACATGGGTCAGATCGGGGGCGACCGTGCCGCCGGCGATGGTGCCGCCGATCTTGTGGCACATCACGCAGGGCCGCTTGAGGAACAGGTCATGGCCGGCTTTCGCCTCGGGCGAGGCAGGCGGGGCGGCCGGCCTCAACTGGTCGTTCAGCCAGGCCTCGAAGACGGGCCGAGGCTCGGCGATAACAAAGGTGCTCATATTGGCATGCTGAGCACCGCAGAACTCGGCACATTGGCCCCGATAGACGCCGGGCTTGTCCGCCTTAAGATCAAGAACATTCTCGTGGCCCGGAATGAGGTCCAGTTTGCCGGCCAGATTCGGCACCCAGAAGGAATGGATGACGTCGGTCGAGGTGAGAATGAACCGCACCGGCTCGCCTGCCGGGATGTGGATCTCGTTGGCGGTCGTCAGGATGCGGTTCGGCTGGCTGTTTTCATAGCGCACCTCCCACCACCACTGATGCCCGGTCACGCGGATTGTCAGCGCCGCATCCGAGCCGATGGCAGCGAGCGTCCTGCTGGCGAAGAAGCTCAACAGCGTTAGCCCGATCAGGATCACTGCGGTTGCCCCGAGCGCCGCAAAGACAACTCGCGCCTTGTGGCGCTCGGAAGTGGCGTCGAGGACAAGCGGATCGCCGATCGGTCGTGCGCGCCGGATCAGCGTCATGATCAGCACGATCATCACCAGGAGCCAGACCACGGTGCAGAGGGCGGTGAAGAACCAGATCAGCCACGCGAGCTCGCCCGCTGCCGGGCCCTTCGGATCAAGGGCGGATTGCCAGCCACTGCATCCTGCAAGGGGCAGGATGGAGGCTGCGCCGCACATTACCCAAACAAAGCGTCTCACGGCGACTTCCCCAGTGTCGCGGCATTTGGCAGGCGATTTTCGGATGGGTGCACCATCATATCGTCGTCGCGCCCAGGCGCGGCGGAGGAGGGTACGTTGCCGCTCAGCGAGCGGACAAAAGCGGCAAGCTCCCAGATCTGATCGTCGGGGACCCTGTCACGGAAGCTCGGCATCCCGTTCGGGCGCCCGTCTCTGATCGTGGCGTGGATGCTTTCGATCGAACCGCCGTAAATCCACTTTTCGTCCATGAGCGCTGGTCCCATGCCGCCACCGCCATTGGCATGGCATCCCGAACAGTTGAACCAGTTGAACAGACGTTTGCCCTGGCTGAGATGGAACGCGTTTGCCTCGAACGCCGCTGCCTTGTTGTCGGACGGGGACGGCCGCTCGCCGCCTGGCGCAAGGGCAGTGACCGGCGTCGCTTGCTTGCCCGAGCCGAGCCCCGACTGAGGGCGGGTGTCGCGTTCCTCGCGCTGGCATCCGGCAATGGCGAGCATTGCGAACAACAGCAAGGGAAGGCCGCGGTTCATTTCACGGCGTTCCAGCAGTATCGAGCCGGGGCATGCCATACTGCGCCAGAATCGCGTTGATCTCGGCGCGGTGCTTTGCAAGGGCAGCGTCCACTTCGCCGCGCAGCACATTATCGTCGTGGCGCACGCCCATTGAGATGTCGTAGATCATCGGCAATTGCGGACCGTCTATCCGCGGTTCAACCGGTGTAATTCGCAGCGCCACCTTCTGTCTGGCGGCAAAGTAGCCGGCCAGCGGGCCCCAGACGACGGCCATATCGATTTCGCCGCTCGCGACCGCTTCGATGATGCGCGCCGGCGGATTCGGCGCAGAATAGTCACCATAGACCGGGAAGCCAGTAAGATGGCCGACGATGCCACGGCGCCCGAGCGCCTGGGCGGGTGGGGAGTTGGCGCCATCATCGCCGATCAGTTGGACACCGATGCGCAGACCACGCAGCCGAGGATCGTCGAATGAGCTGACTTCCGGCGCCTCCTTGCGCGTCACGAAGACGTAGGACGAGCGGTAATATGGCGCGGTGGTGCGCAGTATTTCGAGATTGGTGGGCGTGCCGGGGACGAGATCACACAGACCGGCCTTCAACGTGTTGCGGATGAAGCCGCGGCGCTGCGCCCACCAAGTATAGGAAAGAGTGGCGCCAAGTTCCCTGGCGACAATCCCCGCGATCTTGTTTTCAAAGCCTTCACCGCCAGCATTGGAGAAGGGCATGTTGTTGGGGTCGGCGCACACCCGCAGCTCGCGCGCATTCGCCAGAGCGGCAACAAGGGAAAAGGCCAGGGCACCGATTGTCGCAACAAAATGCCGGGAACGCATTCTCCCCCTTCGCCCAGGCCCGCCGATCGCTTCAGGGCAGCCGGAAAACATACAGCGTACCTCCCGGCGTGGTTACGTCCTTCAGATCCTTCATGACGTTGGCAAAGCCAAGCGCAGCGGTGGCATCGCGCGGGTCGAGATCTCCCGACACGATGGCACCTGCCCAGCCACCGACACCCGACAAGATCGCGACATATTGGTGCCCGTCGGGACCGCGATAGGTGATCGGCTGGCCGATAATTCCGGAAGAGGTCTTGAACTGCCAAAGCAGTTTCCCGGTCGTGGCACTAACCGCCTTGAACCAGCCTTCCATCGTTCCGTAGAACACGACGTTGCCAGCCGTAACGACGGCACCGCTCCACACCGGAAAGTTCTCCTTCAGGATCCAAGCCGGCTTGGCGGCAGCGACATCCCAGGCGGTGAAGACACCGCGATGTCCACCCGGGCCGGGAATCATGCGGACATTCATGCCGACATAGGGCGTGCCGGCGATGTAATTCACCTCGACGCCTTCTTCGTCCATGCACAGATTGCTGTGCGGGATATATAGCAAGCCGGTCTTGGGAGAGAATGCTGAGGGCTGCCAGTCCTTCAGGCCGGAGGCGGTCGGGCAGATGTTGCGTACGACCTTGCCGGTCCCGGTCTCTTTCTCGGGATTTGCAATCAGCCGGCCTGTCTTGAGGTCGACTCCCTTGCTGGAATTGACAGGCCCGAATGGCACCGCGGACAAGACCTCGCCCGTCATGCGATCCAGCATGTAGACATAGCCGTTGCGTTCCGGCCGGACGAGCACCTTGCGGGGCTTGCCCTGCCAGGTCATATCCAGCAACACCTGCTCGTTGATGCCGTCGTAGTCGTGCAAATCGTGCGGGGTCCATTGATAGAACCATTTCGCAGTACCGGTGTCCGGATCCCGGGCAAAGATCCCGGACGTCCACTTGTTGTCGCCGGGTCGCAGGTCGGGATTCCAGGGGCCGGGATTGCCCGTGCCATGGAAGATCAGGTCCAGATCCGGGTCATAGGAAATCCAGCCCCACACATTGCCGCCGCCGACTTTCCAGGCGTCCGGCGGCCACGATGAGACGCCGAGATCCTTGCCCTTGTCCATGTCGTAATGCGGCTTGAAGTCGGGGCCGATCAGCACCTCGGCATCCGGGCCGGTGCTGTAGGCCGTCCAGATGACATGCCCGTCGCCGGCATCAAGCGCCTTGATCCAGCCGCGCACGCCCATTTCGCCGCCGGAATTGCCCACGAGAACCTTGCCCTTTACCACCAGCGGCGCCATGGTGATGGTCTCGCCGATGTTGATGTTGCCGATTTGGGTGTTCCAGACAGGTTTGCCGGTGGCCGCGTCGACCGCGATCGTATGTCCGTCGAGCGTGTTGAAGTAGAGACGCCCGTTGGAGAAAGCCGCACCCCGGTTGACCACATCGCAGCAGGCAACACCCTGCGCAGCAGGCTCGGGATTGGGCTCGAACTTCCACTTCATTGGCGCGCCGGGTCTGGCGAGATCAAGCGCGTAGAGAATATTGGGAAAAGGCGTCACGATATACATCGCGTCGCCGACAACCAGCGGCGCAGCCTCCTGGCCCTTGTTCACGCCGGTCGAGAAGGTGAAGGCTACCTGCAGGGTCTTGACGTTGTCTTCGGTGATTTCAGCGAGTTCGCTGTAGCGGGTCGAGGCATAGTTCTTCGCCGGCATCGTCCACTGGCCGTCGTCAGGCGGGGCTGCTGCAGCAGGCGGCCTTATGGCAGGCTCCGCCGGCTGGGCGACCGCTCCGGCCACGAGCGCGAAGCCCGCCAGCAAGGTCCAGCCGATCACCCCCAATTTGGTACGACCATCTATCCTTGCCATTGCCTTGTATCCCCTCTGGCAGGCGCCCCAACCTTCACCGCCACCTGTTGCACCTGTCTCATTCGTGCATCGAGCCGCCGACCCCGGCGCCGAGCTCCGCTGCTATGTCCGCCTCGCTTCCAAGACATAACGGATGGCCCCAGCCGGAAGCGCTCTTCCCGCCGGGGTTGAGATCATAGACAATAGCGTCTTTGCGATTTGGATTGACGCCGGCTGGTACCTTGTCCAGTCCAAGTGCCGCGCGCGTGCGCCAGGCGACATTGTGATCGGCACAGGAGGAATCGCCGCTTACACCAAGCCCTCCGACGATCCCTTTTTCGTCGTAAAGCGCCAGACCGCCGCCAAATGCGACTATGCCCCCGACGGGCTTTCCCATCAGCGGGTCGCTGGAACTTCCAAATGTCGAAGGGTTTCCCGCATAAGCGGCTGCCTGGTTGACAGGGTTGGTGGCCTGCAGGCCGAACAGGGGTCCGCCCGGCTGGACCGCCGCATAGAGGTTAGCGGTCGAAAGAGCCATATGGGCAACGCTGAGCCCGTTTGCCGTACTGGCCTTTTCGGCTGCAACCAGGCGGCTGCCGGGCCATTGGGCGTCGGGGGTGGGACCGCTGAAGGCGATGGCGCAGACCGCTCCGTCGCGCGCCACGACCGCCGCCCACTCATGGGTGTCGAAGCCGCCATTTCCGGGGCCGCCGCTCGCCTTAACATTCGCCTTGAGGGCGCTCAGCAGTTTGCCGTGATCGACAGGACACGCCGCCTGCGCCCAGGCTTTTTGCTCGACGTAGCTGATCGTCAGCAGGAACAGACCCAATGCTACTGAGGCAGTCCAATGACGATCCATCGCCCGCGCCGCGTTTATTGAACTCTCCCTAACGCATAAGAGGCGCAGAAGTGCCAAACGTTTCATAAAATAAAATAGCAGATTGGCTTGGCTCAGAATTACCGCGGTTGAGTTCGAACAGTGAAACGGTTCTGAGCGCTCGCGGTTGTGAGAGATAGAGAATGTTCCGCCGCGAAAATCTCCCACGGGCCAGCCTGTCAGGCGATGAACCGGTTGAGGTCTGCAACAGGGTCAGTGAAGAACTGGTAATCAAAATCAGGATCAGCATCGGCTGAATCTTGCAAATGCTTGAACGGCGACAACATTCGCCGGCGGCACTGCATTCATTCCTGTCCCGGCTCAAGACCTAACCCACGGCAGATGGCCGGCGGGGTTTTGGCGTAAGTTTTCCCAGGTAAGCGCCGGCCAGGAAGAAAAGCAGGTCTGCCAAACAAACAGCACACGTGACGCGGGAACCAGCCTCTGCAAGACACGTTGCTAAGTCATCAACCTTCACAAAAGGGTCGGTGCAATGGCGAAAGAGATACCTCGCGAGGAAGAGCAACGCGGCACCGGAAAAGTCATCATGTGGGGCGCCGTAATCTCCGCTGTGCTCTTTTTTGCCCTGATGGCCATATTCATCCTCGGGCCGATCTGATCTGGTCGCGGGGTTTCGAACTGTCCTTCAAGCTGGCTTGCGTGACCCCAATGGTGCCAGCGGGCGCTCAATTTACCTCAAGCTATCAAAGCGACGCCGGCTACCGTGTATCCGGAGCATCGGATTAACAAATCTAAAGCCCGCCTTCTACGACGCAGGGCAGGATGCGTCCTGGGGAAAGTGGGACCCAGTTCTGACGCGCAGCGATTTCTTCCGCGCGGGGATCTCTATTCAGGTCTTTGATAAGGCCGACCTGCTGGGAACGCGTTGCCATAGTCACAAGTATCGACTGCGCTTCGCGGACGATCGGAACGAACGGCCCGTCGCGACGTTGCGGTGGCAGTAAAACTATGCTGACCAACGGAGACAGACATGACAGACTCGAAAGAACGTCTGGCGCAGTGGCTTCGCGACGCCCACGCCATGGAAGAACAGGCCGAGACCATGTTGAGCGGCCAAATCGAGCGTCTTGAAAATTATCCCGAGTTACGCGACCGGATGAGGGTGCATCTGGAGGAAACAAGGCAACAGGCAGAACGTCTCGAACAATGCCTCGATCGGATGGGGGAAGGATCATCGACGCTGAAGGACGCCGGCGGCAAGTTAATCGCCATCGGGCAGAGCATCAGCGGTATGNTCGATCGGATGGGGGAAGGATCATCGACGCTGAAGGACGCCGGCGGCAAGTTAATCGCCATCGGGCAGAGCATCAGCGGTATCTTTGCAGGCGACGAGGTGATGAAGGGGTCGCTGGCCAGCTACACATTCGAGCATATGGAAATCGCCAGCTACAAAATGCTCATCGCAGCGGCCGGCGAGGTCGGCGACGCCGAAGTCTGCGAAGAAAATCTCCGCGAGGAAGTCGCGATGGCCGACTGGCTGGAAAACAAGCTCGGCACGGTCACCACNCGGTCACCACCGAGTTCCTGAGACGCGACGAGCGGGATGCTGATAGCGCGAAACGATGACGTGCCTTTTAATTCGGATGAACGAAAGCGCGATCGCGTTCTGGACGCCTTTCGGCCTGCATTAGACTGATCGAAGTCGTCAAACTACACCGGCAGTCCTCACGCTGCGCTGTCTTGGTTGCTTCGACACGGAATCCACGCGCGGGGGAAGGTCGAAGCGCGTGTCGTCATTTTTTCGTGCAGCGAAGAGGAGTCAGCGCGGATGTGCGGGTGCGTGGGCCGAGGGGCTTCGCGGAGCCGCTGGCCCGTGTCGGCGTGCCGGAGGCGCCGACCGGAGTGTGTCGTTAGACGCGCAGCCGTTGCGACGCACGTCTTGTGGTCAGATGCCTGACACGGCGCGATGCAGTTCCAGCTTTGGCGATGGCGGGCGCACTGCATTATTGATACTGTACGCCCAAAACAGGCGCGCAAATGACATCCAATTCAGAAAAGGTCGANACCCGAGAAAACTGGGCGGCCCTTTCGGGCACGGGTATCCACCAGCAGAAGGGCCGGCCTCTGCCCGAGGCCTTGGTCGAGGAAACCGATTTTGTCGGCACCTTCCGGCTGGAGCGCGTCGGGGACAATCCGGGTCTTGTCGACGTTTATTCCAACGTTATCGAGGACGACAACGGCAAGATCTGCTTCCGGCTGGTGGCGCTGGTCGACGTCTCGGCCCATGGCGAAGCTGGGGATCAGCGCTCGGTGGAGGAGCGTGTCAGC